>NZ_NOXG01000002.1:0-430529 GCF_003207955.1 Novacetimonas pomaceti | reverse complement strand
TCATGCCGCAGGGCATCGTGATCATTGAGATCTTCATAGCCCAGTGCCAGGCCCATGATCCGCTGACGGACAAGGTCTTCAACCCGGTATTCCACAAAGCCGGGATGCCGCTTATCGCGAAAACAGGCAGCAAAGCGGCGGCTGAGCCCCAGAATGTCATCAGCCTGCTTCACCAGAATGACGCCCCCATCCGAACTCATGCGACCCCCGTCAAAACGGGCCACAACACGCCGTCCACAGGAGGCTGGAAACTCATACGCGCCTGCGCTACACTCTGTCTGCATCGGGTTTTCTTATAGCTTACGAAAATTTCTTTTGTGCAAAACAGACTTTTTCATAATCTAACCCGATGTACAACCCTTCTGTGAGATTTCCGCGTTGAACATTCAGGGATCAGTCCCCGTCAACAACATGCCCGTCAATCGTCAGGTGGTCATCCGACGCCGAAACCTTCACCGTCTCGCCATCATGAATGTCAGCAATGTCAACAGACAGGCGAACGGGACACTTGATGGGCCTGCATGCGCCATGAAATAACATCTGCCATCATATCCGCAGCAGCCTTTCGCGTCTGCATGCCAACGTCCCTTACTTAATCTATCGCAAGGATCGTTCCGAACGTCATTCCCTTGTTACGATACAACAGCTGTCTGGATTGAAACGTGCCACGCGTTATTTTTCCTTATATCGGACATCCGCATCAGGTGTTCCATTCGTTGCCTATCGCACTTGAAATGGCGGCCCGCCATCCAGAGACAGAAGTGCGTCTGGCCAGCCTGACAGAAAAACGCGAAGCCCACCTTCAATCCCTGGCCAGCTTCTATCCCGAAGCGGGCGTGCATTATGATCTGCTGAAACTTCCCCCGTTCCTTCGCAGGAAGATCGACCGCCACGGACCCCAGCCATTCGACAAGCTGCTGACCCTCTTTTTAAACAAAGAATATTTCCGAACGTTTCAGGCGATCGTTGTTCCCGAACGCACCAGCCTGTATCTCCGTCGCATGGGGGTTCGTGCCCCCAGACTGATCTGGACCCGCCATGGCGCGGGGGATCGTGCGGTGGGTTTTGCCAAGGATGTCCGGCACTTCGACTATATCCTTCTTGCCGGCAGCAAGGTCGAACAGCGCCTGATGGAACACGGAAGCCTGCGACCCGGCCATTACCGAAGTGGAATTTATGCAAAATTCGACCTGGTCCGGCGCATGAATATTCAACGTGAACCCCTGTTCCGGAACAACCGCCCGACCATCCTTTATAATCCGCATTTCAGCCGCCACTTGTCATCATTCCCGAAATTCGGCATTCAGATACTCGATTATTTTGCACGACAGCAGAAATACAATCTGGTTTTCGCGCCGCATTTCAGGATGTTCGACGGTCATCGCGCCCGGGCCGAGCGGCTGTTTCATCCCTACCGGGACTGTGGACACATGCTATTCGATCCAGGTAGCGAGAAAAGCATCGACATGACTTACACCATGGGGGCCGACCTCTATATGGGTGACGTCAGCAGCCAGATCGCCGAGTTTCTGATCACGCCGCGTCCATGCCTGTTTGTGGATGCGCACGCGACCCAGTGGCAGAATAATCCCAACTATGCGAGCTGGACCCTGGGAAACGTGATCCATTCCGTCGCCGACCTGGGCCATGAAATCGACAGGGCGTTTACGATGCAGACCCAATTCCTCGATCGGCAGAAATTATATATAAGCGATACGTTCGGCAGCGCCTTGCCGGGACCGACAGCTGCGACTGGTGCGAATTCAATCGTTGACTTTCTGAGGTCAAATGATTGATGACCAATTTTTCTTCATTCCAAGTCCTGCCAGTGGAAGTCACATTACCGGAAATGACACGTCTCCCGACCCCTACAGATTCTGGCCAGCCGCGACGCTACGGCGATTTCGATACCTTCCCGCAGGCGCTTGATTACGCCGCACAGGGCGAAAGTGGTTTCAATATCTATTCGGGTCGCGGTGAACTTCTCGAAGCCCTGCCTTACCGCGTCCTGCGCGAACAGGCGCGGGAAGTCGCGAAACGCCTGCTGTCGCTGGGGCTGCGGCCGGGGGACCGGGTCGCGATCGTGGCGGAAAGCGACGGGGATTTCGCCCGGATTTTCTTCGGCTGCCAGTATGCCGGCCTGATCCCTGCCCCGCTGCCGCTTCCGGTGGCATTCGGGGGGCGTGAGGGCTATATCGCGACCCTGCGTGGCATGGTGACGGGCGCTGATGCCTCGGCCGTGGTCATCGCCTCCATCATTGCGTCGTGGAAGGATGACCTGACCGAAGGGCTGGACCTGAAATTCGCGGGGGTACCCGAAGACCTGCTGGCAACGCCAATCACGGTGACCGACCTGCCCGAGGTTGGCGCGGACGATATTTCCTATCTGCAGTTTTCATCCGGCAGCACGCGTTTCCCCATGGGCATCGCGGTGACGCAGCGTTCGGGCATGGCCAACGCACACGCCATCGCGCTCAATGGACTGAAAGTACGTGAAACGGGTGATCGCTGCGTTTCGTGGCTTCCGCTTTATCATGACATGGGACTGGTGGGTTTCTTCCTGACCCCCATGACCTGCCAGCTGAGCGTGGATCTGCTGCCCACCCGTGAATTCGCGCGCCGCCCCCATGTCTGGCTGGACCTCATCAGCCGCAACAGGGGGACGATTTCCTATAGCCCGTCCTTCGGTTACGAACTGTGCGCCCGCCGCGCGACGTCCATTTCCCTCGACCTGTCATGCTGGCGCGTGGCCGGAATCGGTGGGGACATGATCCGCTACCATATCCTGGAGGATTTCGCCGAACGCTTCGCGGCATCGGGGTTCGACAGCCATGCCTTTACCGCCAGCTATGGCATGGCGGAAACCACGCTTGCCATCAGTTTCGTGCCGCTTGGTTCCGGGATTCAGACCGATACGATCGACCTGCGCGTTCTCGAGACACAGGCCATCGCCTCGCCTTCCAATGATCCGTCCCAGGTGCTGCGCACTTTCGTGATCTGTGGGGAGGTGCTGCCGGAGCACGAACTGGAAATCCGCGATAGCAATGGCAAGGTGCTTGAAGACCGGAAGCTGGGGACGATTTTCGTACGCGGCCCCAGCCTGATGCAGGGCTATTTCCGCCAGCCGCAGGAAACTGCCAAGGTGCTGGATGCGGATGGATGGCTCAATACGGGCGATCTGGGGTATATGCTGGACGGGCAGGTTGTCATTACCGGTCGCGCCAAGGACCTGATCATCATCAATGGCCGCAATATCTGGCCACAGGATCTGGAATGGTCGGCTGAAACGGAAATCTCCTCCCTCCGCAGCCGTGACGTGGCCGTTTTCTCGGTCGATGAAAATGAGGGGGAAAAGATCGTGGCCCTGGTGCAGTGCCGCGCCACCACCCCCGAAGCGCGGGAAACCCTGCGCAACGAGACCGTAAGCCTGTTCCGTCGCCAGCATGGCGTCGACGTTTCGGTCATCCTCGTGCCGCCGCACACCCTGCCCCAGACTTCGTCGGGCAAGCTGACGCGGGCACGGGCCAAGGCAATGCTGCTGTCTGGCGCGTTCAAGCCGATCGACACCACCATTTCCGTCGCCTGAGCCTGCCCGCACCTGCAGGTCAGGCCTGCGGAGAGCCCCTTCCTGCGGGAAGTGGCTCAACGCGGCACTGGTCAAAATGACGTTTTTCAATCATAAGGGGTTCCGTCATGGGGGACGCCATGTGGCGCGACCCCTGTTCCGGGGAAATCCGGACTCTGGCAACGATATGCTGATCCCCTACCGCAATATCCGGCAGGGTCATGCCATAAGGATGTAATAATGAGTGAAACGGTAGCGGACGTCTCGGCCATCATTGTGCAGACACTGCTGGCGAACCCCAAGGTTCCTCGCGATATCAATGGCAGCAGCAAGATCGTCGAGGATCTGGCTTTCGATTCACTGGCCGTCATGAACTTCGTGATGGAAATCGAGGACAAGCTTGACGTTTCCGTTCCGCTGGACCGGCTGGCGGATATCCGCACGATCGACGATCTGGCGGCCTGTATCGTGTCACTCAAGCAGGCGTCCTGATCCGCATGTCCATCTTCTCGAAATATGAAGGTCTGTCGCACTCGCTGTCCAGCATCACGGCCGACGGGGGACGCAATCCGTTCGATGTCGTGATCGAACGCCCGATCTCCTCCACGGTGGGCCTGATCGAAGGGCGTGAGACGCTGCTGTTCGGCACCAACAACTATCTCGGCCTGAGCCAGTCGCCCGCGGCAATCGAAGCGGCGGTCGAGGCGGCACGCAAATATGGTGTGGGAACGACCGGATCACGCATCGCCAACGGCACGCAGGGCCTGCACCGTCAGCTGGAAAGCCGTCTGGCCGCCTTTTTCCGTCGCCGCCACTGCATGGTGTTTTCGACGGGATACCAGGCGAACCTGGGCACGATTTCCGCGCTGGCGGGCAAGGATGACTATCTGCTGCTCGATGCCGATAGCCATGCCAGCATCTATGACGGCAGCCGTCTGGGCCATGCGCAGGTGATCCGTTTCCGTCATAACGATGCCGATGACCTGCACAAGCGCCTGCGCCGCCTTGACGGCAGGCCGGGCGCCAGGCTGATCGTGGTGGAAGGCATCTATTCCATGATGGGCGACGTGGTCCCGATGGCGGAGTTCGCGCAGGTGAAGCGCGAAACCGGCGCATGGCTGCTGGCCGATGAAGCCCATTCCGTGGGCGTGATGGGCGAGCATGGCCGCGGCGTGGCCGAGGCGGACGGCGTGGAGGAAGACATCGACTTCGTTGTCGGCACGTTCTCCAAAAGCCTTGGCACGGTCGGGGGATACTGTGTTTCCAACCATGACGGCCTGAACCTCATCCGCCTGTGTTCGCGTCCCTACATGTTCACCGCCTCCCTCCCGCCGGAAGTGATTGCAGCCACCATGGCGGCGCTGGATGAGCTGGAAAACCGGCCGGAACTGCGCCATCAGCTGATGGACAATGCCCGTCGGCTGCATGCGGGACTGAATGCCGCGGGCCTGCGCACCGGTCCGCAGGCGAGTCCTGTCGTTTCCGTCATCCTTGATGATGTCGGACAGGCGGTCGCTTTCTGGAACCGGCTGCTGGATCTGGGGGTGTACGTCAACCTCAGCCTGCCGCCCGCGACACCGGACCAGCATCCGTTGCTGCGTACCTCCGTCATGGCAACGCATACGCCGGCCCAGATCGATCAGGCCGTCAGTGTCTTCGCCGCCGTGGCCGGGGAAATGGGGATCAATCGGGCTGCTGTTTCCGCCTGAAAAAGCCTGCCTGCCGCAGCGACCATAACAGGCGCGGCAGGCAGATCAGGGGATGGCGTTCGGCAAAGGGCGACAGCGGCAGCTCTATGCCGGAATGCCGCTTTATCTTCCACGCGATGTAGCGCGCGCCACCCGTAAAGGTGAACGCGGCCTTTGTCAGGCGTGCGATATTCAGCGGACGCCCCGCCTTCTGCCGCAACCACCAGCCCGCATGCATCCGCTCCCGCCACGCCGCGTTCGTCCGGGGCACGAGCATGTCGCCATGCTGATCGAAAGGAAGACCGTCCGCGCGCCACGCGGCCGTCAGCAGCGCTGCATAGCGGGCTTCCTTTCCTTCGACGAGGGCGCGCGGACGCTTGCGGCTGCTTTCGACCCGCAGTTCCGCGCCATAGGTATTCGAAAAAAGCGCGTTCCAGAATTCGTCTGCCCGCCCTTCGCGCGGCCCCAGCGCCATGGCCCATCGCGCCGCCATGCCAACTGCCCGGATCAGGCAGCCAAGAATTGCATCGGCCGCATCGGGACCACTGACCCAGACAAGCCTCACGGGCTGGCAGAACCTGGCCCAGATCGTCGTATCCAGCGTCGTGCGGCCTGTCATGTGCCGGAACTGCTCCAGTGTCAGGATCGCGACCTTGGCCCGCAGGATGCGCCCGTTGACCGGCAATTCATGGTATTCCACGTTTGGCGGCAGCAGCCGGTTGGCCGTCCGCGCCCACCCACCGGCGGGCCAGTCGGACAGGTGCCGCACGATGACATAGAAATCCAGCACCCCATCCATGTCCGGCTGGCGCAGGGCCGACCCGTAAAACAGCACGCCCATGGGCTGCGCCGCGCCGATCATACCGGTCACGAAGGCCGTGATTTCGACAGGAACCGGCTGGACCAGTTCGGATGCCAGCAGATGGGCGACCTGGCCGCCGGCGCTGTCGTGTCGTGCGTTCATCTTGTCCATCAGGCCTGAATGAAATCGATGGGGGGTGTCACCGAAAGGTAGGTCACGCCGTCAGGGCCGGAATCGAGGACTTCGCCATCAAGGACGAAATCCTCCTTCATCTCCAGCCGGATCCGCATGGCGCATCCGCTGTCATAGGCGCTTTCGTTCCTCAGCCACTGGGGCACGCGCCCGCGCAACAGCGACGTGACGGCGGCGGTCAGCCGGGGCGGCATGCCCGCGACATCCAGATAACGGATGCCATCATCGTCCGAGTCGGCGCCGTGCCAGAAGGGCCATACGCCATAAGGCAGGCTTTGCAGCGTGGTCGCCAGGAACAGGAAGCAGTTCTCCTGCCGCGCGGGGGCATCCCCCACCGTGATCAACAGGCGGTCGCCCTGCGTCCATTCACGCCTGAAGCGTCGTGACAGCAGGTGCGCAACGGACGATCCCAGCGTCACCACCACCGCCATTTCATGGGAGTACCGGTCCAGGATCGCGGGCTGGTGCGCCAGTTCGATGGCGCGCCGGAACGCGGCCGTGCCGTGGAACATCCCCACGACGGACGGGCGCTGCGGGTCGCTCCAGCTGACGACAAGGCCACGGCGACGACGGATGTTGCGCCGCATGTCCCCCCCCAGCGCAAGCTGGTTCAGGCGGACCAGCGCCTCCACCCCCCGCAGCCCGAAACCGACGTCGCCGGCGATCAGGTTGGTATTGCCCGACGGCAGGAGCGCCAGCGCGGGCAGCCGGTCGGGACGGTAATATCTGTGAATGGCACTGAGCACATCGCTCAGCGTGCCGTCCCCCCCATCAACGACGATGCACCCGACATCGCGGCGCGCCAGTTCCTCCACCTGGTGGAGCAGTTCTGCCTGTGACGCGGGCGAGAGGAAATTTTCCCCCAGCGACTGCCGGGCCATCATGCTGTAATGTTCGTTCCCGCTCCGATTCCGCCGACTGCGCGGATTATGGATGATGACGAAGCGTGCTGTCACGGATGATCCCAATCGTTTAGAAATTTGACGTACGGGCCATAAGCAACCATCTGCCTTTTATTGCAAGGCACGAAAACCCGCCTTCCCCCGACATTGTCCCTGTCGGGGCGGCCCGACCCGGCCAGCGCAATGCCTGATATGCAAAGCCCGTTTGGCGCATCCATGATGCTTCCAGAGGAAAGTGCCTTTGATCGACATTACACTTGCACACGCCTCCGACCCGCATCTGACGATGGACAGTCTTCATATCCGTCCGCGTGACCTCCTCAACAAACGCGCGCTGAGCTACCTCTCATGGCAGAGGCGGCGGCGGTGTCATCAGGCACGGACGCTGCAGCGGGTCATGGACGACATCATCGCCCATGATGTCGACATGCTGGCGCTGACGGGGGACCTGACCAACCTTGGCCTGCCGGATGAATGCGCGCAGGCGGCCCGGTGGCTGTCGCGCCTGCCGATGCCTGTCACTGTCATTCCGGGCAATCATGACGCGCTTGTCCGCAGCGACTGGCACGAGACGATCGGCCAGTGGAGCGCGTGGATGGGCCCCCTGCCCTTTCCCTATGTCCGCCGGATCGGGCCGGTCGCCCTGATCGGCGTCAATTCGGCCCATCCCACGCCCTGCTTCTGCGCGGCGGGAAGCATCGGCCCCCGACAGTGCGCGCGCCTTGCCACGATCCTGGAGGAAACGGGACGCCAGGGACTCTATCGCGCCGTCATGATCCACCATCCGCCGCTTGCGCGCCTGACGACGCCGCGCAAGGCCCTGCGCGACGCGGACGCGTTCGCCGCATGCATCGCACGCAATGGGGCCGAGCTGGTGCTGCATGGACATACCCATGTCTCCACCCAGACGACCATGCCCGGCCCTGCGGGGCCAGTGCCGGTCGTGGGGGTGGCGTCGGCCTCCGCCACGGTGGCTGATCCCGCGCGCGCGGCGTCATGGAACCGGGTGCACATCTCGACCCAACCGGGCGGCTATCGCACCGAAATCACGCGCCGCATCATCGTGCCGGGGGAAGCGCCCCTTGGCACGCCGCCAATTATTTTCACGACGGCTGCTGCATCGCCGCGTCTTTCGGGTATAAGCAGCCCCTGATGAACGTTCCGCCATTCATGCACCGCGGTCTCCGGGGATTGGTGCCCGGAACGCTGGATCGTTACCTGCTGCTGCAGGTGGTGCCACCATTTTCCATTTCGCTGGGCGTGGTGATGGCGGCCCTGCTGCTGGAACGGCTGCTGGCGCTGTTCAACATGCTGGCGTCGAACGGCAGCTCGATGAAGACGTTCCTGGCGCTGCTGACGGATCTGGTGCCGCATTACCTTGGCCTCGCCCTGCCGGCCGCCATGTGCGTCAGTGTGTTTTCCGTCATCCGGCGCATGAGCCAGAATCACGAAATCGACGCCCTGATGGCCAGCGGCGTATCGATGTTCCGGATCGCGCGGCCCTTCATCATCGTGGGAACGATCCTCGGCGCGCTCAGCTTCTCGCTCTATGGCTTCATCCAGCCCTATGCGCGCTACGACTACCGCTCGGCGCTGTATTTCGCCAGCCACAGTGGCTGGGCGCCGCACCTGCAGTCCCACATGTTTGCAGCGCCGTCGCGCGATCTGATGCTGACGGCGGAAAAGGTCGATGACGCCGGGTCGCGTCTGTTCACGGTCTTCATCCGCGATAACAGCAGCCATGAGGTGACCCGCTATATCACCGCGCGCAAGGGATACCTGTATATCCCGAACAGCGACGAGAAGATCCGCCTCGACCTGATTGACGGGACGATCATCACCGACCGGCATGACAAGAGCCCGTCAATCATCCATTTCGACCATACGACCGAACTGTTCTCGCCCCATGGCCAGCTTGACAAGATGCAGGCCAACCGCAGCCGGGGACAGACGGAACGTGAACTGACGCTGCCAGAGCTGTATCACGACATCCGCCATGGCATGCCGGGGATCAAGCATTCCTATCTGGTCGCGGAACTGCATTTCCGCCTTGCACGCACGATCGCGATCCCGTTCATTCCCTTCCTTGCCTGCGCGCTGGCGATCATGGCCAAACGGCAGAAACGCAGCATCGGCCTGCCGATCGCCGCCGTTACGCTGGTAGGTTTTGACCATACGTTGCAAATGGGTCTCAGTCTTGTCGCGAATGCCCACATGTCGCCACTGGTGGTGATCTGGCTCCCGACGCTGGTATTCGCCGTGGGCTGTGTCGGGACACTGGTCTGGCGCTGCGGGGGCCTTCGCGTCCTGCTCATGGCGCCGCATCCTTCTTCGCAACGCGTCCTGTCGCCTGACGGCCTGCCGACGCGGACGCAGGATTCGCATCCATGAACCTGAAGGGAAAGACAATACGCCTGCTGCCCGGCGGGCGCGTGCTTGTGGGCTATCTGACCCGCGAACTGCTGGGCAAGATTTTCGCCACCGCCGCGGTCATCGTCGCGCTGATGGAGGTCCTGGCGCTCTTGGAACAGGTGACGGAAATCATGGGCCGCCATCTGGGCCTGTCCGGTGTGCTGTATTACGCCGTGATCCGCCTGCCGCTGCTGTTTGGCAACGCGATGCCGCTGGCGGTGCTGATCGGGGCGCTGATCACATTGCTGCAGCTGACGATCTCGAACGAGATTTCGATCCTGCGCGCCGCCGGGCTGTCGACGCCGGGCCTGTTCCGCCTGTTCCTGCCCGCGATACTGGGGCTGGGGCTTTTGTGCGTGGTGGTGGACGATCAGGTCGTCCCGCGCAGTGAAATCGCGCAGGCACGATGGTGGAACGCCACCAATCCCTCCCCCACCGGGGTGTCGCGCGATGTCTGGTTCCGCACCGGCATGACGCTTGTCAACGTTCAGGGCATCGCGAAGGGAGGGCGCGAACTGCATGACGTGACCGTCTATCGCCGCGATCACGACGGCCAGGTGGAAAAGGTCATCCACCTGCCAAAGGTCAGCTATTTCATCAACAGATGGAGTGGATATCCCGATCATGTCCTGACGGTCATCAGCCCCACGCGCATGGAACAGCTCGATCCCGATTCCAGTTCCGACACGCGCCTCGTGCTGGACTGGCCGCGGACGCTGACGCCGGATCTGGTCCTGCAGCTGGCGCTGGATACGCCACAGTCGATTCTGACCATGATGCAGGTGCTCGACAATGATTTTCCTTCCAGCCAGTCCCCTGCATTTTTCATGACCGAAATACTGGGTCGTATCATGTTACCCCTGACATTTACGGTTATGCTGTTATTGGCTATCCCGGTGGTTTATATCCCCCCGCGGGCCGGAACACGCAGCTGGCTGCCAATATGGTGCCTGGGGGCAGGTCTGCTGTTTGTCGTATTCCAGGGGTTATTGCGGGCCTTGGGCAATGCCGGTACGCTTCCCTCTCTGGTGGCGGTTTTTGTCGGGATCGTAATTTTCATTCTCGGCGTGGTGACAGTGCTATTGAGGATTGAAGAACGATGATTACCAGTACCCTGAAGAACACAACCATCAGGACGGGGCGCAGCTTCGACCTGGGGAAGATGAATCTTCGCCAGCTGTGGATCGCCTATCTGACCTATCCGACCATCCTTCTCTACTTCGCCCTGGCGGCGGGAAGCTTCGCGGTCACGGTCCATACCTTCGTCTCGTGGCTGCCGGTCGTCATCAGCATCCTGTCGGTCGTCCTGGTCTATCCGCTGGTCTGGTACGCCATCCACCGCTTCATCCTGCACGGACGCTTCCTCTATCGCCTGAAAATGACCTCCGCCCTGTGGAAGCGCATCCATTTCGACCATCATCAGGACCCGCACCTGCTGGACGTCCTGTTCGGTTCCCCGCTGAACACCATCCCGACCATCGCGATCGTCACCATTCCCATCGGCTTCGCCATCGGACAGGCCGCGGGTGCCGCCGCCGCCTTTGGCGCGGGACTTACGATCACCTGCATCTATGAATTCTTTCACTGTATCCAGCATCTCAATTACAAGCCGAAAATGACGTGGATCCAGCGGATGAAGCAGCGTCACGTGCTGCATCACTTCCACAACGAAAACGGTAATTACGGCATCACCAGCTTCGTCGCCGACCGCCTGTTCCGCAGCTATTACGTCGATGCCAAAAGCTGCACGCGCAGCCCCAGCGTCTTCAACCTGGGATACGATCAGGACGAGGCAAAGCGTTACCCATGGGTCATGGACCTGACCGGGTCGCCGCCGCGTGACCGCCCCGATGGCGCGAATTCCAGCCGGAATGCTGCATGACCGACATTCCGGGGCTTAACGTCCTTATCCTTGCCGGCAGCCGCCGGGGGGTGCGCGACCCCATGGCGCAGGCCGCGGGCATTTCGCACAAGGCCCTTCTTCCCGTCTGTGGCCGCCCGATGATCACCCGCGTATGCGATGCCCTGATGCAGGTGCCGGGGCTTGGCAAAATCGTGGTGTGCATTGACGACCCCGAAGCCCTGCGCGGCGCGGTACCCCCCTCCGTCACCTTCATCCCCGAGGCGGCAGGCCCGAGCGCAAGCGTCATGAACGCGCTTGCCACGCTTGGCGCGCCCCTTCTTGTCACGACCGCCGATCATGCGCTGCTGCGGCCGGAATGGGTCGAGTCCTTCATTGCCGATTCCACGCGCGCGCAGTGCGACATGTCTGCCGGAATCGCGCTGGAGGCCGCCATTGCACGCGACGTGCCCGATACGAAACGCACGATGATCCGCCTGGCGGACGGGGCATTTTCGGGATGCAACCTGTTTTTCCTGCGCACGCCTGCGGCGATGTCGGTCCTCAAGCTGTGGCAGCGGCTGGAAAATGACCGTAAGCATCCGCTGCGCATGGCCCGCCTGCTGGGCCCCGGCATCCTGCTGCGTTTTGTCCTGCGCCGCCTGACGCGCGCGGCCCTGTGCCAGCGCATCGGCCGCCTGACGGGCGCGCGGGTCGGGCTTATCCCCATTGATGACGGACGCGCCGCCGTGGATGTAGACAAACCGGCGGACCTTGAACTGGTGACCCGCCTGATCGGACGGGACGCGGTGCCGGCCTGAAGGTTCAGACGGGATGATCGCAACGCCGGGTGTTATCCACGACCTGAAAAATGGCATCGGATAGTCGCATGGACGCCCCTCCGACCGATACCGACATGACGACCGCAGATGTCCAGCCCGCAATCCGGCGGGCTGTGGCGCATCTGTGTGGTCAGCATGACTGGGCCATCCTGCACGAAATGCCATTGCCCAACCGTCGCCGCGCGGATGTCATGGCGCTGTGTCCCGCCGGTCGGCTGACCTGTATTGAAATCAAGTCCGGGCTGCCTGATTTCCGCAGTGACCTCAAATGGCCGGAATACCGGCCATGGTGCGATGCCTTTTATTTCGCGGTGCCCGGCTTTTTCCCCCCCGACGTCCTGCCCGACGATGTCGGGGTGATGGTGGTGGACCTGCCCGCGTCCCCTATCCGGGCCAACATGATCGCGGATGCCGCCATCGTGCGTCCCGCGCCCTCCCATCCCCTGGCGGCGGCGCGGCGGCGCAGCCTGACCCACAGGTTCGCCATGCTCGCGGCACAGAGACTGAACAGGATGGAAGATCCCACGCTGGCTGCCGTTTTGCAGACGGCACTTCGATCCGACTGACGCGTTTGCCTTCCCACCCCCAAAAGGAGTTCCCCATGCCCAGCCCCCATATCCTGTACCGTTTCGAGGCCGCGCGTTCCGTCGTGCGTGATGCGGCGGAACTGGCGATGAAGATGCGCCCGGCCCCCGGCGGTCCGCAGGCGACGCAGAAAGCCGCGCAGGACTGGCTGACGGAAACCGATGGCGCGGTGGAAGCCCTGATTTCGCATCGCATCGGCCAGCTGTTCCCCGAAGACGGTTTCCAGGGCGAAGAGGAAGGCCGCACCCGTGGCGGCAGCCTGCGCTGGGTGGTTGATCCCATCGACGGGACCTCCAACTACGCGCGCGGACGCAACCGCTGGTGCATTTCCCTTGGGCTGATGGATGGCGATACCCCCATCGCCGGCATCATTGAAGCCCCCGCCCTGCGGGAGACCTATACCGCCGTGCGGGGACAGGGCGCCTTTCTGAACGGACGGCCGATCCATGCCTCCACCGTTTCGGATCCCGCCTCATCCATGATCGAGATGGGGTGGAGCAACCGGGTGAAGCCGGGCGTATTCCAGCAGAAGATCGACGCCATCCTGAACCTTGGCGCGATGCCACGTTCCGGCGGATCCGGCGCCATCGCCCTTGCCGAAGTCGCCTGCGGACGGCAGGACGGCTATCTGGAAATGAGCATCAACCTGTGGGACGTCGCCGCCGCCCTCGTCCTGCTGGAGGAGGCTGGCGCGCGGGTTTCGCCCTTCCTGCGCGACGGCGGGCTGGAGGGGGACGCCACAATCCTGGCGGCGGCCCCGCATATTGCCGATGTCCTTTCGCAGGCGGTCGGCGTATCGATGGATTGATGAACCGCCGACACTGACATAAGCAGCCATTATTCGGCCACGAAAACGGGGCATGTCCCGGCGCGGGGCATAACCCGTTCATGCCACGGCCCGGCACGATCGAGAGGGAGCACAGGCGTGCGAAACGGTTTTTTCGTCAAAAGTCTCATGGCCGCAACGCTTATGGCCATGCCATGCCATGCCGTCATGGCCGCAACGGCCACGGCGGAAAAGGAGCAGAACCTTGTCGATCAGGCGACGCTGACGGTCCGCGACATGTTTTCGGGCGCGAAGTCCAACAGCAAGATCACGCGCTACCTTGCCCAGGCGCGTGGGGTCATCGTGTGTCCGTCGGTCATGCGCATGTCCATCGGCTTTGGCGGGGGCAGCGGGGGGTGCGTGCTGCTGACGCGCGACGGGCGCGGGTCATGGTCGGACCCGGCCTTCTACAAGATCACGACCGCCAATTTCGGGCTGCAGCTGGGCATGCAGGATGCGGAGATCATGATGTTCGTCATGACCGATACCGGCGTGCAGTCCCTGCTGGACAGCCAGTTCAAGCTGAGCGCCGACATGGGCACCTCTTTCGCGTCATCCGGATCGGGGGTCGAAAGCGGCACGGCAGGGTCCCATAACACGGGCATCATGGGCGTTCAGAAATCCAAGGGCCTGTTTGCCGGCGCCGCCCTCGGCGGGTCCAAGCTGAAGGTCAACAGCCCGGCGAATCGCGCCTATTACAACCAGATTGTCGGCCCCGAAGACATCGTGATTTCCATGCGCGTCAACAATCCGGGCGCCGACCCCCTGCGCAGCGCGCTCAGCGAGGTCCTGACGACGGCGCAGGCAAACGTTCCCCCGGGCGAAAACGCGACATCAGGCACGACCGGTAGCCAGCCCGTCGTCCAGCCCGCGCAGGCGGGACAGGTCCACAGTCAGGAACTGCCGAGCCAGTAAGTAAACGGCCGTTTGAAAGCAACAGAAGGTTTTGGGCGTCGCCTTCTTTCGGACAGGCGACGCCGTCCAGAGCTTTTTGAAAAAAGCTTCACCAAAAACCTTTAAAATTTCAGAGTGTTATGGGCCTACCTTTTCAAACGTCCTCCAGGGACGCGTGATCGTATGTCCTAGTGTTCCGGCTGCGCTGCCTGTCGCGCCCGGAATGCACTGACATGGCGGTTATGTTCGCCCAGGCTGGCCGCGAAATCATGGCCGCCACTTCCGTTGGCAACGAAATACAGCATATCGCCTTCCGCCGGATGGGCCGCAGCTTCCAGCGACGCCAGCCCCGGAGAGCAGATCGGCCCCGGTGGCAGGCCGGATATGACATAGGTGTTATAGGCGGTGGGCGTGGTCAGGTCGGCGTGTGACAGGGCATGCCCCAGCGGTCCCGCGCCCTGATTCAGGCCATAGACCACCGACGGGTCGGACTGAAGCCGCATTCCCTGATGCAGGCGGTTGAGGAAGACACGCGCCACCATGGGGCGTTCCTGCGCCACGGCGGTTTCACGTTCGATCATGGAGGCAAGGATCAATAGCGTCCGGGGATCGGGTATGGCGGGATCGGGCTGCCGTCCGTCCCATACGCGCGACAGCGTACGCGTCATGGCATGCTGCATCCGGCCCAGCAGGGCCTGACGCGCCATTCCCCATTCATAATCATAGGTCAGGGGCATCACGTCCCCTTCCGCTGGCGGGGTAACCGTCCCTTCCAGCGCGGGCGCATCATTCAGCAGTGCCGCAATCTGCAGGGATGACCTTCCTTCGGGAATGGTCAGGCGATGTATGACCGGCTTTCCATGGCGCAGCACGAACAGGACCTGCTGCATTGACGCATGGGCGGGAAAGTTCAGTTCGGCGGCATGCAGCGCACCGTCAGGACGGGTCAGTTGCACCGCGATACGGAATATCGCATGCGTCCACGCATCCCCGGGAAATACGCCCGCATCACTAAGCGAGGCAAAGGCACGTCCCTCGCCCCCCCTGGCCACCACGATCACGCGTGCGTCGGGCATGGGACCGGGACGGGTAAAGACCCATGCCCCGTAACCGACACCCGCAAGCCCCGACAGAACCAGAACAAGAAAGACGATACCAAGTCCTGTCAGAACCCTGCGCACGTTTCTCCCTTCCTGTCGGCCTCATGCCACCGGGCGGGCACGCCCCGTTTTCAGACCCCGCGCAGGATGATGCTGGCGTTCGTGCCGCCAAAGCCGAAGCTGTTGGACAGGATGGTGTCGATACGGCGTTCCTGCGCCGTATGGGCGACACGGTCGATCACGCTTTCACGTGACGGATTGTCCAGATTGAGGGTGGGCGGCGCGACATTGTCACGCATCGCGAGAATGGAATAAATCGCCTCCACCGCGCCGGCAGCACCCAGCAGATGCCCGACGGCCGACTTGGTGGACGACATCGCCAGCTTGCGCGCGTCATCGCCAAACAGGCGTTCGACCGCTTCCAGTTCAAGGTCATCGGCCATGGTGGAGGTCCCATGCGCGTTGACATACTGGATATCCGCAGGCGTCAGGCCCGCGCTGCGCAGGGCGCCCTGCATGGCGCGGAAGGCGCCATCATGCCCTGGCGCGGGCGCGGTGATGTGATGGGCGTCACCCGACATCCCGTATCCCACCACCTCGGCATAGATTTTCGCGCCACGTGCCTTGGCGTGTTCATATTCTTCCAGCACGACAATGCCCGCGCCCTCGCCCATGACGAAACCGTCGCGGTCACGGTCCCACGGGCGCGATGCCTTGGCCGGCGTATCATTGAAATGGGTTGACAGCGCCTTGGCCGAACAGAAACCGGCGATGCCAAGTTCGCACACCGCTGCCTCCGCCCCGCCGGCGACCATGACATCCGCATCGCCCAGCATGATCATGCGCGATGCGTCGCCAATGGCATGCACGCCCGTCGCACAGGCAGTGACCACCGAATGGTTCGGCCCCTTGAATCCGTACTTGATGGAGACATGCCCCGACACGAGGTTGATCAGCGCGGAAGGAATGAAGAAGGGCGACAGACGCCGCGCGCGACCTTCCTTGACCGTGACCGATGCCTCGTAAATGGTCTGGAGACCGCCGATGCCCGCGCCGATCATGACGCCGGTGCGGCAGCGATCCTCCTCGGATTCGGGCTTCCACCCGGAATCCTCGACCGCTTCGGTTGCTGCCACCAGTCCCAGATGGATGAAGCGGTCCATCTTCTTCTGGTCCTTGACAGGAACCCAGTCAGAAAGAGTCAGGCAATGATCTTCGGTGGGTCCGACCGGAACCTCGCCCGCGACCTGGGCCGGCAACCCGGACGGATCGAACGCGGTAATGCGGCCAAAGCCGTTTTCCCCCGCCACCAGACGTGACCAGTTATGTTCGATCCCCAGCCCGAGCGGACTGACGATGCCCATACCGGTCACAACAACGCGTCGCTGCTTCGACGCCAATCCGGCAGACTGTATCAACCCGACCTGCTCCCTGACTCTAACGATATCTGACTGTTTTTCTACTCAAGCCACAAACGCCACGCGCGTGGCTCAGGCAGCCTTCTGCTTCTCGATGTAATCGATCGCGTCCTTGACGGTCGTGATCTTTTCCGCCGCATCTTCGGGGATCTCGACGCTGAAGGCTTCCTCGAACGCCATCACCAGTTCAACGGTGTCCAGGCTGTCCGCACCCAGATCGTCAATGAAAGAGGCGTCCGGCGTCACCTTGCTTTCGTCGACACCAAGGTGTTCGACAACGATCTTCTTAACCTTATCGGCAATTTCGCTCATCTGTCTCTGCTTCCTGTCTGCCCCTGAAGAAACGGGCGGTTCGAAACTCATTCGTCCTGATAACGTCCCGCAAACCGGAACTGCGGGAAAAGCGTCCGGCCCGCTTCGGACGAAGCTGCGGGCGATTAGCACGGTTTACCTGTCCACGCCAAGGCGATGATCGCATTTCGTTATGCCTGCGATGCCCCGGGGTGGATCCCCCGCGCCCGTTCACCCCTTCTTTTTTGCCACTTCGGCGCTGGTGTCCAGCGAAATTCCGTACCCCACGCCTTCAGGACATGGCCATGCCGCCATTGACATGCAATGTGGCGCCCGTCACCCACGCGGCCTCCGCCGAGACAAGATACACCACCGCCGAGGCCACGTCGGCGGGCTGTCCCATGCGGCCCAGCGGAATCGCGGATGTCAGCTTTTCCTTCTGCGCATCAGGCAGGACATCGGTCATCGCGGTCTGGATGAAGCCCGGCGCCACGACATTGACCGTCACCCCGCGCGACCCGGCTTCCTGCGCCATCGACTTGCTCATGCCGATCATGCCCGCCTTGGCGGCGGAGTAATTGACCTGCCCCGCATTGCCCGTCACGCCGACGACAGAGGCGATGTTGACGATCCGGCCGGAGCGCCGCCGCAGCATTCCCTTCAGCGCCGCGCGCGACAGCCGGAACGGGGCCGAAAGGTCCACGTCCATGACGCGGTTCCAGTCATCGTCCTTCATGCGAATCGCAAGCGTATCGCGCGTCAGCCCGGCATTGTTGACCAGAATATCCAGCGGCGCGCCGGCCTTTTCCTCCGCCGCCGCGACCAGGGCGTCAGCCGCCGCAGCGTCGGACAGGTCAGCCGTGCAGACATGCAGCCGCCCTTCATCCGTGCCCGCGTCCGACGCAATGGCCGTCGCGACATCGCGCAGCACCTGCTCACGCGTGCCCGACAGCACCACAACCGCGCCCTGCGCATGCAGGCTCCGCGCGATCGCGCTGCCGATTCCACCCGACGCCCCGGTTACCAGCGCCACCTTTCCATCAAGCCTGAACATCTACCCGTCATTTTCCCTGTTATCTGGAGGTGCGGCCCACATTGCCGGCAGGCGGGGCCGCCACAAGCCACGCCGCATCAGCGCGCGGCCAGAAAAGCCTCGATATCGGCCGGGGTCCCCACCGAACGCGTGGCCACGTCGCCGTTGATGCGGCGCACGAGACCCGACAGGACCTTCCCCGCCCCGATCTCCACAAAACTGTCCACGCCCATGCCGACCATCGCCTCCACGCTTTCGCGCCAGCGCACGGTGCCCGTCACCTGCCGCACCAGCAGGTCGCGGATGGTCGCGGGGTCCGTGACCTTCGCCGCCGTCACGTTGGCGACAACGGGGATCACCGGCGGACGGATGTCCTCGCGCGCCAGCGCTTCACGCATCGCCTCGGCCGCGGGTTCCATCATGGAACAGTGAAACGGCGCGGAAACGGGCAATGCCAGCGCCCGCTTGACCTTGCGCGCCTTGGCGATCGCGATCGCACGTTCGATCGCGGGCAGTTCGCCCGCCACCACCACCTGCCCGCCGCCATTGTCATTGGCGATCTCGATGATCTCGCGCCGGTCGGGCCGGCCTTCCTCCCGCACGATGGCCGCTTCCTCGCAGATGGCGCGCGCCTGCTCCAGGTCCACGCCGATCAGGGCCGCCATGCCGCCCTTTCCCACCGGAACCGCCTTCTGCATGGCCTGGCCACGCAGGCGCAGCAGGCGCGCCGTCTGCGTCAGGCCAAACGAACCCACCGCCGCCAGCGCGGAATATTCCCCCAGGGAATGCCCCGCCACCAGCGCGACCTCCGAACGCAGGTCCACCCCGCCCTCGCGCTCCAGCACGCGCAGTACCGCGAGAGAGACGGCCATCAGCGCGGGCTGGGTGTTTTCCGTGCGGGTCAGGTCCTCGGCCGGGCCTTCGAACATCACCTTCGACAGGTGCTGGCCCAGCGCATCGTCAACTTCCTGGAAAACTTCGCGCGCGGGGGCGAAGGCTTCGGCCAGGTCGCGTCCCATTCCGACGGACTGGCTTCCCTGACCGGGGAAAATAAAGGCTTGCACAGGCATGGTTATCTCGTCCGGATCCACATGTTCAAAAAAATCCCCGTGGTGATGACGGCACGAGGCCCCACCTGTCAATCACGCGATGCCGGGCGGTGTCCGCGCCGCGCCACCATCAGCAGCGCATCCCACGGCAGGGCCGCCACCTCACGCAGGCGCCAGAACCAGCGACGCGGCAGGGACCGGGCCGCGGGATGGGGCGGTGGCGGAACGGGGATGACCTTCCACCCCGCAAGGGACATGAGCATCATGCAGCGCGGCAGGTGATAGGCACTGGTGGCGATGGCAACCGGCCCCGCATGCCCCCTGTCATGCAATATCTGCGAACAGGCCCGGACCGAATCCAGTGTGTCGCGGGCCGTTTCCTCCATCACGATGTCATCGGGCGCGACGCCCCCGGCAACCAGCAGATCGGCCATGACCCGTGCCTCCGACGGCAGGCCGTCCCGCGCGCACCCGGTCGGGATCAGGAACGGGTTTTTACATTCCCGCGCAAAAACCGCCGCCGCCTCAACCCTGTGGCGCAGCGTCCGTGACGGGGTTGCGTCCGGACGGACCCGCGCCCCGAAAATGACAATCGGCAGGCGCGGGGATCGCGGCATCAGCGCGGGGCGCGCAGCAGCACCCGGTTCAGCCCCGACAGGGTCGTGAACATCGTGCGCCAGATGGTGGCGAAACGCGCGGCGGAGATCCCGCGCGGTTCCATGATGGCCGCAAGATCGGCCACCGTGCGTTCCCCATCGATCAGGGGCAGGAAGCCGCGCGTCTGCGGCGGAACCGCGACGGGCACGACCAGCGTGCCGAAGGCAAAGGGCAGACGGTCGTCCGGCGTGATCTGTTTCGCCAGTTCGGCGCCGGGGATTTCACGCATGACCGGCACCGAATCAGGCGCCATCGGATCCGCGCGACGCACTGCCGCCCCGGCCCGCGTGACATAGACCACGTGCGTCGCCATGTTGCCTGCCACATCCTCCGCCACGGCGGCGCGCTGGCGTTCGGGCAGGTCCCTGATCCGCGCGCGCAGGCGTGGATCGGCCAGCAGCAGCGCCGGATCGTAACGCAGCGGTTCCATCAGGCACGCCAC
Organism: Novacetimonas pomaceti; assembly: GCF_003207955.1. Taxonomy (NCBI): domain Bacteria; kingdom Pseudomonadati; phylum Pseudomonadota; class Alphaproteobacteria; order Acetobacterales; family Acetobacteraceae; genus Novacetimonas; species Novacetimonas pomaceti. The sequence goes on along the minus strand of NZ_NOXG01000002.1, from coordinate 409,991 downwards.
CGACAGGCCGGCACGGTCCAGCAGGCCAAACAGCGCGGTCACGTCATAGGCGCGATCGCGCGGGTTCAGCAGCAGGTCATACAGCCCCGCATCCCCGCCCGTCAGATGATCGCCGAAATTCGCGTTCTGCCGCAGCCACGCCGTCGCGGGCAGGTGCCGCATGACGCGACGCGCCACGTCCAGCCGACGCGCCGGGGGATCATCCAGCGGGGCCAGGCGGGCCAGCGCATCCTGCAGCATGTAGACGCCCGTGCGGCCATAGGGGGCATAGACCATCAGGCCCATGCCGCCATCGGGCGCAAGCATCGCCGTCAGGCCGGACAGGGCGGCATCCGGGTCGGGCAGGTGATGCAGCACCCCGCAGCAGTCGATGTAATCGAATACACCCAGATCCAGCGTATCCAGCCGCGTCAGGTCCCCGGTGATGAAGCGGATATTTTCCAGCCCGCGCATCTGGGCACGTTCGCGCGCGATGCGCAGGGCGTGTTCCGAACGATCGACGCACACGACCTCGCCCGGCCGTCCCTCGCGCGACATGTGGGTCGCCAGCATGATGGCCCCGTCGCCCGTGCCGCAGCCCGCCACCAGCGCACGCAGCGGGCGGGAACGCGGACGCGTCGCACCGAATACCCAGTAATCGATTTCGCGCAGGTGGCTGGGACTGCCGATCAGCAGCCGCTTTTTCTCCTCGCGCGGGTCGCGTTCCGGATAGGGGTAGGCCTCGTACTGGGCGGCAAGCCCCCCGTCACGCGCATCGCCGCCCACGCCGCTGCCTGTCGTTTCCATCGGTCCCTCAGCGCGGCAGGAGCTTGCCACGCTGCCATGCCTCGGCGGCGGCATCGGCGCTCATGCCGTCCACGCGCATGGCATGGTCCAGCGCGCTGACCACCTTGTTGCCCAGCGTCAGTTCGTCGAGTTCATCCAGCATGTCGGAATCAAGGTCCGGTCGCACGGCGCTGCGCACCAGCATCCGCGCCGTCTGCGCCGGGCCCAGCGCCCCCTTGGGATCTGCCAGCGACGTCAGGTTCGTGCTGCCATAATGCAGGAAGTTCGGCTGCCACAGCGCCAGGATCGCGGGATCGCCCGTTCCCACGGCCTGGATCGCGTATTCCATCGCCTCCTCATCCGGCCGCGCGGCGATGGTGAAGCCATGCTCGGTCAGGTTATAGGCCACGACCCCCTGACGCACGCGGTCCAGCGTGGACTGCGCGGCCACGATCTCGCGGTTGACGTCATGCCCTTCGGACGCCAGCTCCGCGATGGAGGTCAGGCCCGTGGCGGCGCTGGTGGGCAGGTACCAGCCGAATTCCGGGCGATACAGATCGCCCAGCGGCTCCATCCCCAGCGAGGAATCGAGATAGGCGCCATCCACGTCCGGCAGCCACGCCGACACGAACAGGTCGATGTCGCCATTGCGCATGTGCCCCATCAGTGCCTCGCGATTGCCCGGCACGTATTCGATTTCCAGCTCATAGGCCTCCAGCACGCGCGCGACCGCGGCGGCCGTCGCCTCATGCAGTGTTTCGTCCAGGTGTCCAAGCGTGACCGATGTCATGAGAATTCTCCATTCTGACGGGTGCGTTCCTGACAGGCGCACATGATCGACACAAGCGCGACACTCCCGAAACCCGATATGTCCTATTCCTCCCGTTGCCACCCGATGGTGGCAGCGGGAACGTTATCTATCCCTGCTGCTGCGTCAGGCCGGGCCGTGGGGCCGACGCGTGGCGGGCATGCTGTGGCTGGGCCGCGGGCAGTTCATAATCGAACACCAGGACGCCGATGATATAGGGGGCCGCGAATTTCTTGAACGCCTCATGCGCCGGATCGAAATAGGCGGGATCCGTGACAACCGGCCGGCCGACATAATAGTTGCGGTCCCCTTCCGAATTGAAGGTCATGACGAAGGCCTGGTCAAACCCCTGGTCCGCGCCCTCCCCGCTCATCTGCACGCCGGTTTCGATGCCTGCCACCACCTGCTGTCCGTTATCGCGTCGCGACACCTGCGCCAGCGCCCTGAAACGGCGCACCACCTCCGCGCGCTGGGCGTCGGTGATGGTCGGCAGGAAACGCATCAGGACGATATGACGGACCTTGCCCGGACGGAAATCCGGGGCGGTGAAGGCACGCAGCCCTATCTGCGCCGCAAGCAGCCGGACCGCGCGCGCCTCTTCCCCCAGTTCGGCCTCCTGCGCGCTGCCCGCCGGCAGGGTGCCGGTGGCGACGGCCGGGGCAGGCTGGACAGGGGCAGGCTGGGTGGGCGCGGCCTGAACTGGCGCCGACTGTGCCGACGTTGACTGTGCCGGTGCCGGTGCTGCCTGGGCTGGTGCCGACTGATCCGGCGCGGGAACGGGCGCGGACGGGGACGGCTGGGCCGGGACGGCGGAAGGCGCTGGCGGGTCGGCGCGGGCCTCCGTCCCACCTGCCACCCCCATGAGGAAGCCGGACAGGATCATCCCATGGATAATGCCCCGCGACGGACCACGCCGCCTGTAACCTGGTATCATGCCTTCTCCGTGCCCCTTTTCCGCGTGCCTCAGGCCGACGCGGTAATGCGGGCAAATTTTTTCTGCTGCAATTTCAGAAGATAATAAAACACGCGCGCGATCAGGGCATGCAGGCGCCCATGCGGCGTCCAGCCGATCGTCTTGAGGATCATGCCCGTCACGCGATTGGTATGGCGCGGCTGATAGACCTTGAGCGCCCGCGACATATACGCCGCGATACAGCGCCGATGGTCATAGGGCTGTCCCGGCGCGTCATTGGTCACGTGAAAGGCGGAGGCGAGTTCATCGTCCTCGCTTTCGCCCACGCGACCCAGCGCGATGCGCGTCCGCTGCCACACGCCCAGTTTCTCGCGCCCGAGATAGCGGTGCATGTGGTCGTAAAACAGCTTGAAATGACGGTATTCGTCGGCGGCGATCTGCTTGCACACGGCCTTGAGCACCGGCTCGTCCGTCGCGTCGGCCAGCGCGGTATAAAAGGATGAGGTCCCGGTTTCCACCATGCAGCGCGCGATCAGTTCGCCCGTGCGCGACCCGCGGATGGAGGTGTCGACATCCAGATCCAGCTGGTAGGAGCGCCGGTACCGGTGAAAGGCATCCACGTAATCCCACGACGGATCCGCCAGCATCGCCCAGCGTCCCAGCGCGTCGCCGTGCTGCACCTCCTCATGCGCCCACCTGTCGGCGGCCTGCCTGAAATCCGGATCGTCGGCGAAAACGTTCTTCAGATAGGCCGCGTAATCGACACCATTACGTTCCACCACCGATGCGGCCTTGACGAGGGGCACGATCTCGGGATTTACCCGTGACGGGTCGAATCTGTCCCAGTCCATCTGTTCAATGCGCCAGTGTTTCATCGCCGCCCGTACTCTCGCATAAACTCCGTTCGGTCCCACCGGGACATGTCATTACGCCGCCCGACATGGCACATGTTTCGCCCTTACGCCAAGTCCGCGTATCATGGATCGTTGTAAAACCACGTACTGATCGTGTACGCCATTTTTTCGCAACAACAAGAAAAACGACAGATTGGGTCGCAACATGAACATTCACGAATATCAGGCCAAGGCGCTGCTGCGTTCGTTCGGCATGCCCGTGCCTGACGGTCGTGTCGCTACCTCTGCCAAGGACGCGGTCAGCGCGGCGCGCGAGCTTGCCGCCCCCCTGACGGTGGTCAAGGCCCAGATCCACGCGGGCGGGCGCGGCGCGGGTCGTTTCGCGGGCGCGACGGACGACAGGGGCGGCGTGCGCCTTGCACGCAACGCGGAGGAAGTCGCCAGCGCCGCCGACGCGATGCTGGAGCGTACCCTGATTACGAAACAGACAGGACCGCATGGCAGGGTTGTGCGCAAGGTCTATGTCGAATCGGGCTGCGACATCGCGCGGGAGCTGTACCTGTCCCTTCTGGTGGACCGCAGCTGCGGGCGCATCGCGGTCATCGCCTCCTCCGAAGGGGGGATGGAAATCGAGGAAGTGGCCGCCGCCCACCCCGAACGCATCCTAAAGGCGACGATCGATCCCGCGCTGGGCCTTTGCGATTACCAGTCACGCGACCTCGCGGTGCAGCTCGGGCTGAAGGGGCGTTCCGTGCGCGCGTTCCAGCAGGTCGTGCGCGCGGCCTATGATGCGTTCTGCGGCCTTGACGCCGCGATCGTGGAAATCAATCCCCTGATCGTCACCGGATCGGGCGACCTGCTGGCGCTGGATGCGAAGATGTCGTTCGACGACAGCGCCCTGTTCCGCCATCCCCACCTTGCCGAGCTGCGCGACGAGGACGAGGAAGACCCGCGTGAGCGCGAGGCCGCGCGCCATGGCCTCGCCTATGTCGGGCTCGACGGGTCGATCGGCTGCATGGTCAATGGCGCGGGCCTTGCGATGGCCACGATGGACATTATCAAGATGGAGGGCGAATCGCCCGCCAACTTCCTTGACGTCGGCGGCGGCGCCACGACGGAACGCGTGGCCGCGGCCTTCCGCATCCTGATGTCGGACCCCAACGTGCGCGGCATCCTTGTCAACATCTTTGGCGGGATCATGCGCTGCGACGTGATCGCCGAGGCAATCGTCTCCGCATCGCGCGACACGGGGCTTCGCGTGCCGCTGGTGGTGCGTCTTGCCGGCACCAACGTGGAACGTGGCAAGGCGCTCCTTGCCGAATCCGGCCTGACCATCATTCCCGCCGACGACCTGGGCGATGCCGCCCGCAAGATCGTCGCCGCCGTTCGCAATGCCGGAGCAGCCTGATGTCCATTCTCGTCAACAGTTCCACCAAGGTCATTACGCAGGGTTTCACCGGCGCGCAGGGCACGTTCCATACGGAACAGGCCATCGCCTATGGCACCCGCATGGTCGGCGGCGTCACCCCGGGCAAGGGGGGCGAGGTCCATCTTGGCCTGCCGGTATTCGACACCGTGGCGCAGGCGCGCGAGGCGACGGACGCCGATGCAAGCGTCATCTACGTCCCGCCCGCCGGCGCCGCCGATGCGATACTGGAGGCGATCGCCGCCGAAATCCCCCTGATCGTCTGCATTACGGAGGGGATCCCGGTGCTTGACATGGTACGGGTCCGCATGGCGCTGGAACGTTCGTCAAGCCTGCTGATCGGCCCGAACTGTCCCGGCATCATCACGCCGGGCGAATGCAAGATCGGCATCATGCCCGGCCCGATCCACCGCCGGGGACATGTGGGCATCGTCTCGCGCTCCGGCACGCTGACTTACGAGGCCGTGGCCCAGACGACCGCCATCGGACAGGGGCAGAGCACCTGCGTCGGCATTGGCGGCGACCCGGTCAAGGGCATGGATTTCACCGATGTCCTCGAACGCCTGATCGCCGATCCCGACACCCATTCGATCGTCATGATCGGCGAAATCGGCGGCACGTCCGAAATCGACGGGGCGGAACTGATCCGCGCCAGCGGCACGAAAAAGCCGGTCGTGGGCTTCATCGCCGGGGCCACGGCGCCGCCGGGCCGTCGCATGGGCCATGCGGGCGCGGTCATCACCGGCGGCCATGAAACCGCCGCCGCCAAGATCGAGGCCATGCGCGCGGCCGGCATCCACATCAGCGCCAGCCCCGCCGAACTGGGCACCACGCTGGCGCGCATCCTGGGCTGATCGCGCGGGCGACCGCCGTCACGGGGACAGGCCATCCGTCCCCGTGACGGCGGACACCAAAAATTGTTCGCCACGGGCCATCGTCCGTGACAAAAGACCGCATTGTGTGGCAGATGCTGCTTTCCCTATCCCACAACCGTCCAAGGATCCCGTCATATGTCTGATGGCATTACAGCGGCCTCCCTGCCGTATGTGTCCCCAACGCAGGCCCCGCCGCCGTCGCCCATCCGGACCGACTGGACCCGTGACGAGGTCGCGGCGCTGATCGCGCTGCCGTTCCCCGAACTGCTGTTCCGTGCGCAAAGCGTCCATCGCGAACATTTCGACCCGTCGGAAATGCAGATTTCCACCCTGCTGTCGATCAAGACCGGTGGCTGTCCCGAGGACTGCGCCTACTGCCCGCAAAGCGCGATGCACGAGGATGGCGGCGTCAAGGCCAGCCGCCTGATGGCGGTGGAGGCGGTGATGAAGGAAGCCCGCGCCGCCCGCGACGCAGGGGCCGCGCGGTTCTGCATGGGGGCCGCATGGCGTTCGCCCAAGGAACATGACCTGGAAACGGTGTGCGCCATGGTCGAGGGCGTCAAGAGCCTTGGCATGGAAACCTGCGTCACGCTGGGAATGCTCGACAACAGCCAGGCGCACCGCCTGCGCGATGCCGGGCTGGATTACTACAACCACAACATCGATACCTCCCCCGAATATTATGGGGAGATCATCAGCACCCGCACCTATCAGGACCGTCTGGATACGCTGGCGAACGTGCGTGACGCGGGCATCAATGTCTGCTGTGGCGGGATTGTCGGCATGGGCGAGGATGAAAATGACCGCGCTGGCCTGATCGCCGCGCTGGCCAGCATGCCGCGCCATCCCGAAAGCGTGCCGATCAACATGCTCGTCCGGGTGGAGGGCACGCCCCTTGCGAAAAAGGACGCCCAAAAGGACGCGGCCGTGGTCGATCCCATCGAGTTCGTGCGCATCATCGCCGCCGCCCGCATCACCATGCCCACCAGTCGCGTGCGCCTTGCCGCCGGGCGGGAGGACATGAATGACGAGGCCCAGACGCTGTGCTTCCTCGCCGGGGCGAATTCCATCTTTTACGGTGAAAAACTGCTGACGACCCCCAATCCGGCCGCCAGCCGGGACATGCGCCTGCTGCAGCGGCTGGGGATGCATACCTCTGGCGCGTAAGGCACGCCTGTTGTCCGTCGCAATGGTTTTTCCGCCCCAACAAGGTCGCGTTCCGTCATGTCCTATACGGTAAAGGAGATATTTCCCACGCTGCAGGGCGAAGGCGGGCAGGCCGGACGGGCCGCCGTCTTCTGCCGGTTCGCAGGGTGCAACCTGTGGTCGGGACGCGAGGAGGACCGCGACGGGGCGACATGCCGGTTCTGTGACACCGACTTCATCGGCACGGATGGCACCGGCGGCGGACGCTTCGCCAGTGCCGACGCCCTTGCCGATGCCATCGCCGCCGCATGGACCGCCACGTCCCGCGACGAAGCCTTTGTCGTCTTTACGGGGGGGGAGCCGCTGCTCCAGCTTGACGCGGCGCTGATCGCGGCGATGCACGAACGGGGCTTTTCCATCGCGGTCGAAACCAACGGCACCGTGCCCGCGCCGGACGGGATCGACTGGATCTGCGTCAGCCCCAAGGCGGGCGCGCCGCTGGTACAGACATCGGGGCATGAGCTCAAGCTGGTGTTCCCCCAGGACGGCCTGATGCCCGAACAGGTGGCGGGGCTGGATTTCAGGCAATACTGGCTTCAGCCGATGGACGGTCCCGCGCGTGTCGAAAATACGGCGCGCGCCGTGGAATACTGCATGGCCCATCCGCGATGGCGGCTGTCGCTGCAGACACACAAGCTGATCGGGATTCCCTGACATGACCCTTTCCGCCCTTTCGCCCGATACTGCGCTGGTTGTCTTTTCCGGCGGCCAGGATTCAGCCACCTGCCTGGCATGGGCGCTGTCACGCTTCGCGCATGTGGAAACCCTTGGATTCGATTACGGGCAGCGTCACAGCATCGAACTGTCATGCCGTGAAAAGCTGCGTGACGGGATGGCGCGGCTTGACCCGGCATGGGGCGCGCGGCTTGGCCCTGACCATACGCTTTCGCTTGATGCGCTGGGGGCGGTGTCGGACACCGCGTTGACGCGCGAGGCGGAAATCACCATGGGCGAAAATGGCCTGCCCACGACATTCGTGCCGGGGCGCAACCTGATTTTCCTGACCTTTGCCGCCGCCCTCGCCGCGCGGCGCAATGCGCGCCACATCATCACCGGCGTGTGCGAAACCGACTATTCCGGCTACCCCGACTGTCGCGATGACACGATCAAGTCGCTTCAGGTAACGCTGAACCTTGGCATGGCCAGCCGCCTGGTGCTGCATACGCCCCTGATGTGGATCGACAAGGCCCGGACATGGCAGATGGCGCGTGACCTTGGGGGCGACGCTCTGGTGAACCTCATCAACCGCGAAAGCCACAGCTGCTATCTCGGCACGCGCGGGGTCATGCATCCGTGGGGCCATGGATGCGGCACCTGCCCCGCCTGTCAGCTGCGGCGCGCCGGGTGGGAACGTTTCCAGTCACTGTCGTCCGATGCTTGAACTGGTCTTTACCCGCCGTTTCTGCATGGCGCACCGGCTGCTGTCAGGCGAAAGCGAACGCTGCGCCCTGCCCCATGGTCATAACGAATATGTCCGCGCGACGCTGCGGCCGACCCATCCGGGCCGCCTGGACGGGACGCAGAACATGGTCGTGCCCTTTCACCGGGCAAAAGGAACATGGCACGCCTTCGTCGATAACTGCCTCGATCACGCGCTGCAGCTGGGGGAGGACGATCCCCTGCTGTCGTGGTTTCGCGCGCACGAGCCGGAACGGGCGCAGCGGATCATCGTGACGCCGGGCGATCCCACCACGGAACTGATGGCCTGTCTGATGATGGCGAAGCTGAACGCATTCCTGCATGCCGATGGAAACGTCCTGACCTGCGCGGCGATCGCGCTGGAGGAAACACCGACCAATACCGTACGCTATGAAGGCGATCCGCTCCTGATGCTGCCTGCGCCGCGCCCGGCGCGGCAATGCTGGTGGCGCCGCGCGGACATGAGCATATCGGACATGGGGCACTGATCCCTGCTCCATCGCGCGCGATGACGGACTGACCATGCCGGGGACGTTGTCGCGTCCTTTTTCCTGCCCGCCCTGCAATGGACATGAACGAATGAATGGACTGACACGCTATCGCGACGAATGGTTTGGCAACATACGGCGCGATATCCTTGCCGGCATGGTGGGGACCTTTGCGCTGATCCCGGAGGTCATTGCATTTTCCTTCGTCGCCGGTGTCGATCCTGAGGTCGGGCTTTACGCATCCTTTGTCATCAGCGTGGTCATCGCCTTTACCGGCGGCCGGCCGGGCATGATTTCCGGCGCCGCCGGGTCCGTGGCCCTGGTGGCGGCCGCACTGGTGCGCGGGCACGGGGTCCAGTACCTGCTGGCGGCCACGCTGCTTGCGGGCGTATTCCAGGTGGCCTTTGGCGTGCTGCGGCTGCATGTGCTGATGCGCTATGTCTCGCGCTCCGTAAGGACGGGGTTCGTCAACGCGCTGGCAATCCTGATTTTCTCCGCGCAGCTGCCCCATATGATGCACGTGTCGTGGCAGACCTACGCCATGATCGCGCTGGGACTTGCGATCATCTATGGCGTGCCGAAATTCTTCACGGCGATTCCGTCACCGCTGATCTGCATCCTTGTCCTCAGCCTCATCTCCATCGCCATTCCGATGCCGCTGCATACGGTGGCGGACCTGGGACGGCTGCCGGACAGCCTGCCGCATCTTGTCTGGCCGTCCGTCCCGTTCAGCAGCGCCACGCTTGCGATCATCGCGCCCTATGCCCTCGCCATGGCGACGGTCGGGGTGCTGGAATCCATGATGACCGCCAGCGTCGTCGATGACATCACCGAAACCCATAGCAACAAGCGCATGGAATGCACCGGGCTGGGAATCGCCAACATCGCCGTGGGACTGTTCGGTGGCATCGCGGGATGCGGCATGATCGGGCAGACGGTCGGCAACCTGCGCTATGGCGGCCGGGGCCGGCTGTCGACTTTCGTGGCGGGCGCCTTCCTGCTGCTGCTGATGGTGGCGCTGCGCCCCTGGGTGGCGCAGGTGCCGGTGGCGGCACTGGTGGCGATCATGATCATGGTGTCGGCCAGCACGTTTTCCTGGTCGTCCCTGCGTGACCTGACGCATCACCCGCGCCTGTCCAGCGCTGTCATGCTCCTGACCGTCGCGGTGGTTGTCAGCACCCATGACCTTGCCGCCGGCGTGGTGGCTGGCGTGCTGCTCAATGGGGTATTCTTTGCCTTTCAGGTGTCGCGCATGCTCGATATCACCAGCACTTACGACGCCGCCCATGACACGCGCACCTATGTCGTCACGGGACAGGTCTTCTTTGCCTCCGCCGACAGCTTTACCGACGCGTTCGACCTGCACGACAGCGCGCGCAGGATCCGCATCGACCTGACTGGCGCCCATTTCTGGGACATCACCGCCGTCGGCGCGCTGGAGAACGTGGTGGAAAAAATGCGCCAGCACGGGATGGACGTGGACATCATCGGGCTCAACGCGGCAAGCGCCGCGCTGGTGACCCGCCATTCCGCGGTCGAGGTCCCTTCGCCCTGATCCGGTTCCGGCCCGTCACAAAACGGGCCGGTCCCATCCTTACTTTTTGGCGGTGGTCTTCGTCGTGCCCGTGCTGTCCGCCGCAGGCGTTGCGAACGGGTCGGGCATGGTGGTCGAACCTGCCAGCTTGCGCCACGTATCCGCGTTCTGCGTGTCGCCCTCTTTCTGCGCGCTCTGGCTGGCACGCATGTACAGGTCGGCCGCCTGCGCCGCATTGCCAAGGCTGCTTGCGGCACGCGCCGCGACACTCAGCCCCCGCGCCATGTCACGATATTCGACATGCGTCTGCCGTGCGGAAACCGCCTGCATCGCGTCCTGATACGCGCTCTGGGCGTTGCCCCCCTCCACAAGAAGCTGGCGGGCCGCGATTTCCTGCCCATCCGCCAGCATCGCCCAATTCGATGTCTTGGGCAGCCTGGCGAAATAGGACGCGACATTATCGAGCGTCGTCCTGTCGCCACGGGCATCGGCGATGATGCCCGCCAGAAGCTGGGCCTTCTCCACAATGGCGGGGTCGCTGGCGCTGGATGCCGCGCTCGCGCTGGTTGCGGCCTCGTCAAGGCGGCCGAGCCGGTAAAGGGCGCCAGCCTGCACAAGGTCAAGCCCTGTGTCATCCGTCTTCGCCCCGCGCACCGACAGCGCCGCGCGCGTGGAGGCGATGGTGGACAGCGCGTCCTGCATCCGGTTTTCATCCAGCTGCACGACGGCGAGGTTATAGCCGGCATCCCCGATGGCGGTTACGTCATCACGCGCCAGCGCCCGCACGCCCGCCGCGCGATACTGCCCTTCCGCCACCGACAGGCGGTCCATGTCCACCGCATCGCGCCCGGTATCCATGTCCTGCGACAGGGTGCCATCGGTCGGGGCCTGCACGCTGCCGCCCCCCCCGCAACCGGCCAGCAGGACCACCAGTGCCGCTGACGCCAGATAGCCCGCCCGCATCACGGCTGCACCTTCTGCGGCGACAGTCGCCCATGGGTCCTGGTCGGCGTGCCGTGACCACCCAGGATCCACAGTCCGCGCAGCTGATCCACCAGCTGCTGCAGGCTGTGCGCGGTCGACTGCGCCTGCACCAGAAGGACCGGCAGCTGCTGGCTGGTCTCGTTCAGGTTCTTCGTGATGCTTGGCAGCTGGGGCGATGCGGCGCGCAGGTCGCCCGTTGCTTTCTGTACATTGGCCATGCTGGCATCGGCCTTCTTCATGACTTCGGACAGTTGTCCTTCGATCGGGGTCAGCTGCGAGATCGTGGCGTTCAGGGTGGTGATCGCGCCTTCCGCCTGACGGATCAGTTCATCGTTCGTCATCAGGCGGCCAATCGATCCCTTGCCCGCATGCATATCCGAAATCGTTGCGTCCATGGTCGCCATCATGTGCTGGGCATTGTCCAGCACCGGCATGATGCGCGCGCGGATGTCGGCAAAGGTCTGGGTGATCGTATCCGCCGGATTGGGCGCGTTGGTGGCGTTCAGGACGGCGTAGCTCCAGTTCAGCTTCTCCCCCGTGCCGCGGGAGATGTCGATATAGCTTGCGCCCGCCACCACGAACTGCCGCCGGATCACCGCCGTGCTGTCGCGACGGATATAGGGCTCGACGTCGGGATCGACTTCGGCAATCGCATACATCCCGCCCGCCGGATTGATCCGCACGCGGCGCACCGTGCCGGCATGGATGCCCATGACCTCCAGGTTATCGCCAACCGACAGGCCACCCACCCCATTTTCCGGCAGGACGATCCGCAGTCTGCCCGCCGGCGTCAGCCAGTTGCGCAGGACGCCCGCCTCCAGCACCGCGCCAAACAGGATCAGCAGCGAAAAGAGGACAAGAACACCAACCCATTCATCCGCATAGCGGACACGGACAAGCTGACGGATTCCATAGGATTGTTGTTTCTGTGCCATTATATCACCCGCATGGGGAAAAGACCTTCATCGAGAAGGCGCATATGAATGTTCACCGCCTTGCGATAGACGCTCCATGATGAGGTATGCCGTGTCAGCCATACCACGCCGCATCCCCGGTCACGCGCCGCGGTAAGCGCCTCGAGAAACGGCAGTACCATTTCCGATGGCAGCATATCGGATATGTCCTCCAGAACAAGCAGGTCAGGCCGCCCCATGAAGGCACGCACACAGGACGCGCGCGCCAGATCGGCGGTGGACAGGCGATCGGGCGTGCTGATCGGCAGGCCGGGAAAACCGAAGGCTTCCCCCAGCTGCGTCGCATTGGCGACCACGTCCTCGAAACTGTCGGTGGTGTGATACAGCTGCTGCATCATGATGTTGATGTGGGTGCCCAGCATGTTCACCCAACCGCCCGCGCGCGGGATGCGGCCGATCCGGCCACGCAGGGCATTGAGCTGCCGGTCCGCAAGGGTGCTCCATTCCAGTCCCATGAAACGGCACGTCCCCTGCGACAGGGACACCATGCCCGAACACAGGTCGGCGAACATCGCGGCACGGCCGGAATCACGGCATTCGATGATTGCGCAATCGCCAGGCATCAGCCGGAAATCGTAAGGGGCGGGCATCAGGCCCGTTTCCTCGAACGAGGGGACAACCTCGCGCATTTCCAGAAGGGGTGCGTTTGCCACCATTGTCAGAAATCCAGCATGAACAGGATGTTGACCACCATGATGAGCATGATGCCACGGGCGAAACCACGCGGCATCAATGTCGCGATCGTATCATTGCTGCTGACGGTCAGGCCGGAAATGCAGGCCCCCAGCCCGACGAAAAACCCGACCAGCAGGAATTTGAGGGGAATGATGAGGTAATCCCACGTTGTCATCGCCCCCAGCACGTTGAAGAAAAAGGTCCAGACGGATGACGTGATGGCGCCATTCGCATGCGCCACGACAAACCCCATCAGAAGCGAGACCAGCGCGAAGATCATCCCGAGCGCGAAGCCACCCAGCGTAAAGGCGAAGGTACGCGGCATCACCAGCGTAAGGAACGGATCAAGCCCGCGCGCCTGAAGTGCCCGGACCTCCCCATTAAGGACCATCAGCCCGATTTCCGTAAGCGACAGCATGCCACTGCGTCCAAGCAGGATGATCCCAACCAGGATGGGCGTGATTTCACGCACCAGCACGGACACAAGGATGGACCCCGTCATCTGCGCCATGCCTGCGAAACCAAGCCAGTACGCGGCCTGCGACACGACCATCAGCCCCGCCAGCGTTGCGGTGACGACCGTGCTGATCAGGCCACCGCTGAGAACCTGCCGCAGACAGACGCGGAATTCATGGACAACCGGCCTGCGCCACGAATTGGGCCGCATGCTTTCGCGGAACGTGCCCCATCCCGCCCCGATCAGCATCAGGGTAAAGCGCACCTGATGCCGCGCGAACCGGCCTATCGCCGCAAGCCATGGCGCGACGCGCACCATCAGCCGGACAAGCGGCGGGGCTTCCTGCGCGGCGACGGCCGGCACGGCTTCCTCCGGCGGAGGTGCCGCGGGGGGACCCGCGGGCACATCTTTCGTAGGGGGGGCGTTCTGGGTCATCGCCGTCCGGCCAGCACGTAGGTACGCGTCAGCCCAAGCCCCGGAACGAAGAAGCGCCCGCGTTCACGGAACAGGAACGACTGACGCAGGCTGAGATACATTTCTTCCGTCACCTGGATGGTGCCTGCTTCCGGCGCGCCCTGCGCCATCAGTTCGGCCATGCCCATCGCGTCGCCCCACAGGTTGAACACCCGCGGATTCTGCCCCAGCAGGCCGCCGAAGACCGGGCCGACATCGATGCCGATGCGGAAGATGGGATCCAGATCGGCCTTCGCCAGCATCGACATCGTCACTTCGCGCATCGACAGCGCCGCGTTGGCGATCCGTTGCGGCGCCGTCTTGTCCGGCACCTTGGAACATCCGGCCACGCATACCAGCCGGTGGCCCAGCATGCGGATGGAATACAGCCCGTAATGTTCCGCGATCTGCTGAAGCTGCTGCGACATTTCATCAATCAGCTTCAGGTTTTCCGACGGATCGTTCTGCGCCGTAAGAATCATGTCGGACAGGCTGATGACCATGATCGCCACGGCCGGATAGTAGCCATCCATCTGGCTGGGATCGGCATCCGGCGCCCTGGCGCCTTCCACCCGCAGCGAACCCGGGGGCAGAAGGAAGCCCTGGCTTGGATCCGGCGCTTCTTCCTGCACCCGTTCATTGTCAGCCAGTTCGGCGCGCGCCGCTTCGACTGCGGAATAATGCTGCGCGGAAAAGCGGGTCGCCGCGATGCCGGCGATCATGTCAACGAAATGCGTGACCGTCTGTGCCTGTGGCGCGTCCTCCAGCGTGATAACCCCGACCGGGCCGTTCGCGCCAAGGATGGGACCAAGGAACAGGCTGTGGCTTCCCATCGAACGCATGTAGAGGCGATAGAAATTGGCGGTGCGCTGGTCCTGCGACGCATCGGCCACCACCAGGGAATCCCCATGGGAAACCGCGTCGAAGAACGCCTTCAGCTCACTGGTGGAAAGTTCGAAGCCACCGGAATGGGCGTCCTGCTGACGGTCGTAGGAATCGATGCACATCAGCGTGGCGCCGTCGTGCAGGATGCGCCAGATCCCCGCGCGATGCGCCTGCGACAGGTCGGCCAGGCTTTCCGTCAGGATCAGCGCGTCATCGGACGGATTGAACAGTTCGGAATATGACGCCACCGTCTGCAGCGAATGGCTTTCGTAACTGGAAATCGCGCGGAAGCGTTCAAGCTGATGCTGGACATGCTCGGTCTTGCGTCCCTGCCTGAACAGCAGGACCGCAAGGAGGGAGGACATGACGACAACCAGAAAGGCGAAGAACAGGTTCTGCCGGCCATCCGCCTTGGCAAACTGGGCAAAGTCGCTTTCCGGCGCGACAAGCATCAGGACCCAGTTCTGCGACGCCAGCGGCACCGGGGACAGCATCGCGATATAGCTCTGCCCGCCGAACTTGACGACGCGCGTGCCATAGCTGTGGACACGGTATTCGTCGAACGCCTTGGTCATGACGGGATAGTATTTGGGATCGAGAAGCATCTTTTCCGGATCGCCATGGGCGGCGACCTCGATTTCATGCATCTTGTGCCCGGCAAGGACATGTCCCGTCTGGTCAAGCAGGATGCCGTGCCCGCTCTGCCCGATTTTCAGCGCATCAAGGAAATCCGTCAGGTGGCTGAGCGACATGTTGATGGCATAGACATAGGTCTTGCCATTCGCGGTGGTGTAGGGCATGCCCGCCGAAATCGCCATCTGCTTGGTGACTTCGACGATATAGGGCGATGTCCAGACCATCTTCCCGGCCTTGACCGCCTGCTGGTACCACACATGCAGGCGCGGGTCGTAGCCGTTGGCCTTTGTCTTCTCCTCCCGCAGGAGCTTGCCCTGGTCGTCAAGGATGTGGTGGATGAACACCGCGTCCGGCGTTCCCTTGTTCTGCAGGGTGATCTGCTCCAGCCCCTTGCCGTCGGGGCCGCGCTGGACAAGGCTGAAATTGCCGTCGCTGTCGGCAAGGTAATAGGACTGTATCTGCGGCACGTTGCGCAGCATGCTGCCGCTGTAGCCATAGAAGATCTTGTCTTCCACCGACGGATTGCCATGCTGGAGCATGTCGCGGGCAATCACCGCGCCGGCGGAGGCTGGCGCCAGGAAATTCGTGACTTCGTTACTGACATATTCCTGCTGGCTCTGCAGCAGGCTGCGCGTCAGGCTGAGCGCGCCGTTACGCACCGTGCGATAGGAATGCCAGCCGACGCCGGCGATGACCGCGATGACCATCAGCACCCCGGCGACCGGTATGCCGACATGGATGACGAAGCGCCTGAACTGATCGGAAGGGGCAACCGAGGGATCGACAATCTCGTCCGGGGACAATGCTCTCTTCCTGTCTTTACAATAACCTGACGTTATACAGGGACGATCCTAGATCATGCGGCCACATACGGCCACACCCCCCTGCGCATGAAAGCGATGCCGACCGGACAACGCAAACACACTGTCATCACATATAAATGAAAAAACCCCTCAGGCCAGCCATAATGGCTCCGTCAGGCCCTCCACGAATTTCTCGTGCGCGGCAAGCTCCGCCGGGCCGGGCGTCACGCGCACTGTCACATGCCCTGCGGGACGGACATAGCCATAGGTCGCGGTGGGCGTTCCCCCCTCTTCCACCGACAGGCCCAGCCCGCGCTGCCGTCCGCCGCTGAGTTCGATATAGACTTCCGCCAGCAGCTTGCAGTCCAGCAGGGCGTTATGGGTGGTGCGCGCCGACAGGTCGATGGAAAACCGGCGGCACAGCGCGTCAAGGCTGTTGGGCATGCCGGGGAAACGCGCGCGCGCGATCTGCAGCGTATCGACCATGCGATCCATCGACAGTTCCGGCAGGCCCGCGCGTTTCAGCTCGGCATTGAGAAAGCCGAAGTCAAACGCGGCGTTGTGCGCGATCAGCGCGTCGTCGCCGATGAACTCCAGGAACTGCGCGGCGATTTCGGCGAATTTCGGCTTCCCCTCCAGATCGGCGCGGGTGAAGCCGTGCACGCGCGACGCCTCTTCCGGCACATCGCGTTCGGGGTCGATCAGGACATGGAAATTCCGCCCGCTCGGCAGGTCGCCGATCAGTTCCAGCGCCGCGATTTCGATCACGCGGTCGCCCGTCTGCGGATCGAGGCCGGTCGTTTCGGTATCAAACAGGATGGAACGCTTCATGTCATGAACCTTGCTCTTGTCCGTGCATTGCGCAACGACGCCACCAGCGCGCGCACCTGCCGCCATGCCTGCCGACGCGAAAGCCCCGTCCAGATGACATGATCGGCGCGGCGGCGACGCTGCGGATCCTTCATCTGCCGCGCGATGATGGCATTGACCTGCATCCGGTCCATGCGCCCGCGCGCCAGTACCCGACGACGCTGCACCCCGACCGGCGCACTGACGGCCAGAACCCGGTCACACAGCCGGTCCATGCCCGCTTCGTACAGCAGGGGAATGTCCAGCACCGCCAGGGCGCATCCGGCACGGCGCGCGGCGCGCAGGAAGGCGATGCATTCATCATGCACCATCGGGTGGATGATGTCCTCCAGCTTCCGGAACAGGGCGGGATCGGCGATCACGGCCTGCCGCAGGACAGAACGCTGCAGCTTTCCATCCCGGACCGATCCGGGCACCAGACGCGAAATCGCGGGCAGGGCGCGACCACCGGGCGCCTGCAGTTCATGAACAACGGCATCGGCGTCAAAAATCCGCGCACCCTGCCCGCGCAGCATGGTGGCCACCGTGGTCTTGCCCATGCCGATGCCGCCGGTAAGCCCCAGAATCAGCATATCGGCTTCATCATTGCAGCGGCATGTCCGTCATCGGCGCGCGCCCTCAGCGTCCCTGTCCCCGCAGATCGGCATCCAGCAGCGCCTCCACCTCCGGCCCGATGACGGGATCGGTGCCAAACCACTTGCGAAAGCCCAGGCGTGCCTGATGGATCAGCATCCCCAGCCCGTCCACGCAGCGCAGGCCATGCGCCGCCGCATCGCGCAGCAGGGGCGTCTGGCGCGGGACATAGACGATATCACACACCACCAGCGCCGGCCCGGCCGCCGCCAGGTCGAGCGGAAAGTCGCCCGGCGGTCCGCCCTCCATCCCAAGGGACGTCGTGTTCACCAGCATGTCGCAGCGCGGCAGCGCCGTCGCCATGTCGTCCCACGCCACGACCTCGACCGCCGGGGCCGCGTCCTCGCGCAGCGCGCGGGCCAGTTCCTCCGCCCGCGCGGCAGTCCGGTTGGCAAGGATCACCGCGACGCCACGATCCAGCAGGCTCGCGGCGATGGCACGGGCCGCGCCGCCCGCGCCCAGCAGCAGCGCGCGACCGCCCTTCACCGCGATGCCATGCGCTTCCACATTCGCGACAAAGCCCTCGCCATCGGTCGAAAACCCCTCGATCATGCCGTCGCTGGCGAAAACCAGCGTATTGACCGACCCGGACCGCCGCGCCGAACGGTCAAGCCGGTCGACAATCCGGAATGCCGCCTCCTTGTGCGGAATGGTGACGTTGGTGCCGCGGAATCCGGCGGCCTGCAGGCCACGCACGGCGGTCTCAAAGGCGCCCGGCCGCACAGGCAGGGGGACATAGGCGCCATCGATGCCGTATTGCGCCAGCCAGAAATTATGCATCAGGGGCGAACGTGAATGCGCGACAGGCCAGCCGATGACCCCCGCCAGCGCCGTCGCGCCGCCGATCCTCCGTGGCGCGGGCATGTCCGGTGCGGCCTTCATGGTCATGCGCCCATCCCTTCCCATGCCTGCGGCAGGATGCGGGCAAGGCGCTCCGCCCATTCACGCTGCCCGCCCTCGTTCGCGATCAGGTCCTGGCGTACCTCCAGCTCCAGATAGGCAAGGCCGCGTCCCTCCGCATGGGTGGGAATGGTGTAGTCGCTGATATC
Organism: Novacetimonas pomaceti; assembly: GCF_003207955.1. Lineage (NCBI taxonomy): Bacteria > Pseudomonadati > Pseudomonadota > Alphaproteobacteria > Acetobacterales > Acetobacteraceae > Novacetimonas > Novacetimonas pomaceti. The sequence continues at coordinate 391,284 of NZ_NOXG01000002.1, read as the reverse complement.
GGTCAGGGCATAGGGTTCGTTGCTGCCGATGACCAGCCCCTCCTCCGCCGCCAGCAGGTCGCGCACCCGCAGGCCAAAGCCGGGATTGCGGTTATGCAGGACGCCTGCGTGCCACGGGCGGCTGACCCCGTTCATCCGGGGGGTAAAGCTGTGCAGCGCCACCATGACAACCGGATGCCCCGCGCCACGGCGCGCCGACAGTTCGGCCGCGATCCGGTTGTGGTAGGGGTGGAATATCTCCTCCACCCGCGCGCCTTCGTGCTCGACCGTCAGGTCATGGTTGCCCGGCACCCGCGTCCCGTCGCTTTCCCTGACGATGGAGGTCGGATGCCCCGGCGCGCGGTTGCAGTCGATCACCAGCCGCGAATAGGCCTGTTCGATCAGCCTGCTGCCAAGGCGTTCGGCCAGCATGCGGCCCATCGCGGCCACGCCGATGTCCCATGCGATATGACGTTCCCAGTCATCGGGCGCAACGCCGAGATCCCCAAGCGCGCCAGGCACGGCGCGACCGGCATGATCGCTGACGAACAGGAACGGCGAATCGGCCCCGCGCCTGCCGGGCGTGGCGGCGGGATCGAATTCGACCACTGGCGACGGATCCCCGTCCCCCAGAAGGCGCGTCATGTTCATGGCGGTCCCGAAAACTCCTGTCCGTGATCTGCGTGCTGGGCCAGACCCTACCGGCCACGACGCCCGAACGAAAGGGGGCGGGCGTGATCTGTTTTCCCGCCGGGGGGCAATTTCGCGCCATGATGGCGCGGCGGGAGCAAGGTCGCGATTGCACAGCCCGCCCCCCGTCATTAGGGTGCGTCGGCCGCGCCGGGGCGTGGCATCCGAACGGGTCGGAACAGATGGCTGGGGCATGACGAGATGGCTGTAGACAAGAAAACCGGAACCAACGCGCATCAGGCAGGCGCCCCGTCGAATGCCCAGTGGGGGGGACGTTTCGCTGGCGGGCCCGCGGCCATCATGCAGGACATCAATGCCTCCATCGGGTTTGACAGGGCACTGTGGCGCCAGGACATCGCCGGGTCGCTGGCGCATGCGGCCATGCTGGCGAAGACCGGCATCATCAGCGCCGGGGACGAGGCGCAGATCCGCAAGGGCCTGGCGGACATCGCGGCGGAGATCGAGGCCGGCGCCTTCGATTTCAGCACGGCCCTCGAAGACATTCACATGAATATCGAGGCCCGCCTGTCCGAACGCATTGGCGAGGCGGGCAAGCGCCTGCATACCGCGCGTTCACGCAACGACCAGGTCGCCACCGATTTCCGCCTGTGGGTGCGCGACGCCATCGACGGGCTGGATGCGCAGGTCACGGCACTGCTTACCACCCTGTGCACCCGCGCGCTGGAACATGCCGCGACCCCCATGCCCGGCTTCACGCATCTCCAGACCGCGCAGCCCGTCACCTTCGGCCATCACCTGCTAGCCTATGTCGAAATGCTGGCGCGCGATCGCGGGCGCCTGTCGGATGCGCGGCGCAGGCTCAATGAATCGCCGCTGGGGGCCGCCGCGCTGGCGGGCACGTCCTTTCCCATCGACCGCGACATGACGGCCCGCGCCCTCGGCTTTGACCGCCCGACGGCCAATTCCCTCGATTCCGTGTCCGACCGGGATTTCGCGCTGGAATATCTTTCCGCCCTGTCGATCATGGCGATGCACCTGTCGCGACTGGCCGAGGAGATCGTGATCTGGTGTTCCGCGCCGTTTTCCTTCATCCGCCTGTCGGACGCGTTCACCACCGGATCGTCCATCATGCCGCAGAAGCGCAATCCCGACGCGGCCGAACTGATCCGCGCCAAGGGGGGACGCATCACCGGCGCGCTGGTCGGGCTGCTGATGGTGATGAAGGGGCTGCCGCTGGCCTATGCCAAGGACATGCAGGAAGACAAGGAGCCCGTATTCGCCGCGACCGACGCGGCGGCCCTGTCGCTTGCGGCGATGGATGGCATGATCCGCGACCTCAACGTCAATGCGCAGCAGATGCGCGCCTATGCCGGGGCGGGCTTTTCCACCGCGACGGACCTTGCCGACTGGCTGGTGCGCGTCCTGAAACTGCCGTTCCGCACCGCCCATCATGTCACGGGACGCCTGGTGGGCAAGGCGGAGGCACGCGGCATCGACCTGTCGCAGCTCAGCCTTGAGGACATGCAGGAGGAGGAAGCGGGCATTACGAAGGAGATCTTCGACGTCCTGACGGTCGATGCCTCCCTCGCCTCGCGCACGAGCTTTGGCGGCACCGCGCCGGACAATGTGCGCGCGCAGGCCAGGCGCTGGCTTGACGCGCTGTCATCCACGACGCATCCCCGGAGTGCGGAAGGAGAAAAAGCATGATCCCCCACAACGTCAGGACGCATCATGACGGCCCGGCCCGCAGGCGCGGACGCATCGCATGGATCATGACCTGCGTCATCGGCCTTGGCCTGGTGGGCAGCGTCCTGAGCGCCTGTGGCCGAATCGGACCACCGCAGCCCCCCGGACCGCGTTCCAAATTCACCTACAACCGCACATATCCCGCGCCGGACCGCTGATCCGGCGCGCGCGTCACGCGCCCGTCACAGGTTTTCAGGGCCGAACGCGTCGGGCAGGAGATCGGCAAGGGAGCGCCGCGCCAGCATGTTGCCATCCGCATCGACCATGCCGATGGCGACCGAAGCAGCTGCGAATTCACGTATTTTCTGCCGACACCCCCCACACGGGAAACAGGGCTGCGGGCCACCGCCGCACACGATGACGCGACGCAGCCCGCGTCCGCCCGCCGCCACCATGGCCACGATGGCCCCGGCCTCCGCGCAGGTGCCTTCGGGATAGGCCGCGTTCTCCACATTGCAGCCGGCGAAGATGCGCCCGCTTTCATCCTCCACCGCCGCCCCCACCGCGAATCCGGAATAGGGCGCATATGCATTGCCACGCGCCGCGACCGCTGCCTGGATCAGGCATGCGTCGCGATATGCATCCTGCCGTTCATCGTCTTCCATGACCGCCACCCTGCTCCCGAACCGTGCGACATGCTATGTCGCGCAAGACCATGAATATAAGCCACAAGCACCTTGGAAGGCGCAGGGCGAACCGGTATCCTGTCACGATGGCTGACACTTTTTCCACCCATGCGGGACAGGACCCGACCCTGCGGGACCTGCTGGCCGCCCGCCCCGCGCTGTCAATGCATGCCATTGACGGGCTGGTGTTCGAGGACGTGCCCCTCAACGCGGTCGCGGATGCGCTTGGCACCCCGACATGGGTGATGGGCGCGCGCACCCTGCGCGGGCGTTACGCGCGCCTGTCCGGCGCGATGCGCGACGCGGGGCTGGATGTCGCCATCCATTTCGCGGTGAAGGCCAATGACCATCTGGCGGTGCTGAAGGTCCTTGCCGCGCAGGGGGCCGGGGCGGATGTCGTCAGCGGTGGCGAGCTGTGCCGCGCCATGGCGGCGGGCATCCCCGCACGCGAAATCGTGTTTTCCGGGGTGGGCAAGACCCGCGTCGAAATGGAACTGGCGCTGCGCCACGACATCGCCCGCATCAATGTCGAAAGCGCGGAGGAACTGGAACTGCTTTCCGCCGTGGCCGTGGCCTGCGGACGCACCGCCCGCATCGCGCTGCGGGTCAATCCCGATGTCGATGCCGGCACGCATGCCAAGATCACGACCGGCCTGGCGGGCAACAAATTCGGCATTCCCTATGACCGCGCAGCCGATCTTTACGCGCATGCCGCCGCCCTGCCGGGCATCCATCCCGCCGGGCTGGCGGTGCATATCGGCAGCCAGATCGAACGGATGCAGCCCTATCGGCAGGCCTATGCCCGCGTGGCCGAACTGGTGCGCGTCATCCGGGCGCGCGACCTGGGGGTGGAGGTCATCGACTGTGGCGGGGGGCTTGGCATTTCCTATCGCCATGAAACCGAAGGCGCGCCAGAGGCCCTCGCCAACGCCATCCGGCTGGAACTGGGCGATCTTGGCACCCGTCTGGAGATCGAGCCGGGACGCTGGCTTGCGGGACCGGCGGGCCTGCTGCTCAGCACCGTGATCCTGCGCAAGCGCGGATATGACGGCATGCCGCCTTTCATCGTGCTTGATGCCGCCATGAACGACCTTGCCCGGCCCAGCCTGTACGACGCATGGCATGGCATCATTCCGCTGTCGCCGCGCGACGCCGTCGCCCCGGCGGAACAGGTGCACGTGGTCGGCCCGGTCTGTGAAAGTGGCGATACGTTCGGCCACGACCGTACCCTGCCGCACCTGCGGGACGGATCACGGGTGGCGATTCTGGACGCCGGGGCCTATGGCATGGTCATGAGTTCGACATATAACGCGCGTCCCATGGCGGCACAGGTCATGGTGGATGGATCGCGCTGGGACGTGATCCGCGCGCGCCAGAAGATCGAATCCCTGTGGGAAGGCGATATCGTGCCCGATACCCTTACGCATCCCGCCGGAGGCAAATGACGCAGGAGCGCGACATCCCGGCCACGGTGCCACAGCGGGACAGCGTTCCCGCCGCGCCGTCGGACGCGTCCTCCTTCACGCTTCGCCTTGCACGGGCACGGCTGCGGGCGCGGCGGATCCTGCTGGTTGAACGGCTATGGCCCATCATGCTGCCCATCGCGGATGTCGCGGGGGGGATCGCGCTGCTTGGCCTGCTGCGCATCCCGCAACGGCTGCCCGATGGGGTGCATGCCGCGGCACTGGTGGCGGTTGCCGGGGGATGCGTCGCATGGGGCGTGCGTCGCTATCGCAATGCCACGCCCCCTGACGAAGCCGCACTCGACCGGCGCATCGAACAGGCTTCCGGCCTGCCGGACCGACCGCTGCAGACGCTGCTCGACAGACCGGCGCACCCTGACCGCGACCCGGCGGCAATCCATGCGACCGATGCGCTGTGGCATATCCACCTGCAGCGCACGGGCGCGCGGATCGGTCGCCTGCATGCGGGATGGCCGCATCTGTGGCCCATCGGGCGCGAGACATCTTACATCACGCTGGGACTGGCCCCGCTGCTGGCGGTGGCCCTGATCTGGGCCGGGCCAAAGGCGCCGGGACGCATCGGGGCCGCGTTCATCCCCGGCACGGACGATGCCGACACGCCCCGCCCCCAGATCCACGCATGGATCACCATGCCATCATATGCTCCCGGCGCGCCGGTGTTCCTTGATGACCGCGACGGATCGGCCACCATCCCGGCCGGAGCACTCCTCAGCGTGACCGTAACCGGGCTGAAGGGGGAACCGGTCCTGCGCGTCCGTTCCGCCACGCATTCGGACAGCATCGGGCCCCATGCGTTCCATGCGCTGGATTCCGCGAACTGGTCCATGGAAACGCCCCTTCTTACTGACGGGACGCTGACGTTGCGCGGTCGTGGCCGCATGTTGAGCCAGTGGAACCTGAAGGTTACGCCCAACCCGGCCCCCATGGTCGCATGGGGCGCGAACCCCGGCGCCGCGGACGGGGAATGGCGCACGCGGCTGCCCTACAAGGTGTCGCAGCCCTATGGCATCTCCTCCCTCCGGGTGGAACTGCGCATGCCGGGCGACGAACACATGGCCCATCCGCGCGTCGTTTCGGTCCCGATCCTGCTGAACGGTCATCCCCGTTCCGCCGAAGGCGTCGCAACGCCCGACCTGTCATCCGACCCGTGGGCGGGCGAAGACGTCACCGGCACCCTGATCGCCACCAGCGACAGCGGCATGACCGCGTCCTCCACCCCCGTGCGCCTGCGCCTGGGCGCGCGGGTGTTCCGCAACCCCATGGCCAAGGCGATCCTTGATATCCGCAAGCGTCTGGCGCTTGGCCGGGAAAACCGCTTTACCGCGGGCGAGGAACTGCACGGGCTGGGCATGACCTCCGCCCCGATGACGCACAATCCCGGCCTGATGATCGCCCTGAGCAGCGTGTCCTACCTGCTGGGCCTGAGGGAGGTCGATACCGCGCAGGCCATTGAACAGGCGGTCGGCCGGTTGTGGTACCTGGCGCTGGATGTCGAACATGACCGTCATGGCGACATTGAAAACAGCCAGGCCGATTTCGACATCCAGATGGCCGAGGAAGCCCTGGATGCGCAGATCGAGCACATGCGCGAACCGGGCGCGAAGGGCGAACATTCATCGCAGCAGCAGGCGGAGCTGCAACGCCGGGTGCAGGCGCTCAAGGACGCGATCCAGCGCAAGATGCAGGCCCTGATGGAACAGGCCATGCGCGATCATTCGGCCATTCCCGCCATGCCGGAGATGTCGCAGACCGGTGAACAGAACCTGTCGCGCATGATGCAGCAGCTGCAGGACGATGCCGCGAATGGCCGGTCGGCCGACGCGCTGGACAAGCTTCACCAGATGGAGGACATGGCGGGGCAGATGCGCAACGCCACGCCTCAGGACATCATGCAGGCCGCGCGGCAGTTCCAGGCGCAGCAGGAACTGCATGAGCAGCGCGAAGCCCTGCGGGACCTGATCCACCGCCAGTCCGGGCTGCTTGACCACACGCAGCAGCGCATCGAACAGGACGCGGCGGCGGACGCCGCGCGCCAGACCGACATGGACGCGCCCGATGGCGAGGATCTGTCCACCATGTCCACATCGGACCTGTTGCGCCAGCTTGGCATCACCCCGCCGGGACAGCCACCCGCGCCCGCGAAACAGCCACCTTCCCCCGAAAGCGCGACACCCGAGGCGCATGAGGAACAGCAGCATGCCGACCGCGCCACCCAGCACGCGCTGGCCCGCGCGCTGCATGAACTGCAGAAGGAATTCAAGACTGTAAGCGGCAAGGACGTGCCGGCCATCAAGCAGGCGCTGGCGGACATGAAAACGGTCCGCACCGCCCTTACGGCGGGCAAGGATCCCGACGCCGCGACGGCGGAACGCAAGGTGCTGGCGGACCTGCAGAAAGGTGGCCAGCAGATGCGCCAGTCCACGCGGGGATCGGGCAAGGGCATGACCATCTTCCTGCCCGCGCTTGCAGGCAGCAAAGGCACCGGCGGGTCAAAACCGGGACAGCCGGACGACGAGGAAACGCCCGACAATGCCAGTTCCGAACCACGTGATCCACTGGGTCGCAAGACGGGGGACGGACACACAGGCATGGACAGCGATACCCACGTGCCGGACAAGGCCGCGCGCGAACGTGCGCGTGAAATAGAACAGGAACTGCGCCGTCGCGATTCTGACCGCACCCGTTCGCCCGAGGAACTGCAGTATCTCGACCGGCTTCTGCAGTCCTTCTGATCCAGACATCTGGAAAAACAGGACAGGGACAATAAAAGTTTCCGGGTAGCGCCTTCTTTGAGGAAGGAGGCGTCCATTCGAAGCTTTTTGCAAAAAGCTTCACCAAAAAATTTTATGATTCAGGATGTTATTGGGGATGTCTTATTGCAGCCCCATGCGCCCGTGCATCCATTGTGACGACCGGACCTCGCAACGCGCGTCTGCATCATCCGTCCCATGCCTGACGGATGACCGGCTTCAGTCTTCCTTGGCGTCCGTATCTTTGCGCACGGGAATGGCCGAACCGACAGGCGCGGTCGCCAGGGCAATGGCGTCATATGATGGGGACGTCCCCGGCCTGTCCTTGCCCTCGCCCGGCAGCAGGCGCGCATCGGGCAGTTCCCCGTCCGCGCGCGCCTGTTCCAGCTGTGTAAGGTTATCGCGCACGATGGGATGTTCCTCCACCAGGCGGCGGAAGGTCCGCGCACTCATCGTCAGGAAATGCCCGAACTGCAGCGACCGGCTGGTCGCGGCCACCCGTGCGCCCGTCAGCGCCTCCGCCGCGCCGATCACGGCACCCGCGCCAAAGCGGACGTCACGTTCGGCGTAATGTGTCTCCGCAAGGCCCGCGCTGATGAAATAGATGGTGTGCACTTTCTGCCCGCGCTTGTACAGCCGCTCCCCCGGGGAGGAAAAATGCAGCGACATCTTCATCGACAGGTCATGCAGCACCCCGTCGGGCAGTCCCTTGAAGATCGCAAAGCCATGGATGCGGCTTTCGATCCCGGCCTTGATGTTGAACTTCAGCCGGAAATCCAGATGCGCGCGGCGCTGTTCCACGTCACGGTGCAGTTCACGGTGCAGTTCATCGCTGAGCAGGGATTCCGACAGGAGGGAGTCGTATTTCTCCTCCTCAAGGCGCAGGGCGATCTGACGCAGCATGCGGTTTTCCAGCGCCTCGGAATATCCGTGATAATGCAGGCGCAGCGTCTGCAGCGCCTCGTCCAGCAGCTTGCACTGCCGTCCCAGCACCTCGCCCACGATTTCGCTGATGCGCAGGCCCAGGGTCGGTTCCATGCGGGTACGCATGAAACGCGTCAGCGACAGCGATACGAAATGCGCGATCATCAGCATCTCGAAGCGTTCCGTCATGCAGTACATCAACGGCAGGTCGAAATGCAGGCGATGGTGGATGGCCTGCGCGATACGGAAACGCAGCGAAGGCTTCAGCCGCCGCCGCAGGGCGCGGACATAGCCGAAGCGTCCCTCCAGCCGGGCGCCATCGACCATGGCCTCTGCCGAGCGCAGCAGCGTTTCCATCACGCGACGCGACAGGCCCTGGATGCGAAACAGGTCCAGCAGGATGGAACGTTCCCGGTTGCCGATCACGATCAGCGCCAGCGTCACGCGCTGCCGGTCACCCAGCGCGGTGTCGAACGTATTGGCCTGCTGTTCCGTCGTGACGCGACGGTCAAGGAACTGCACCACCGAATTCGTCACGTTCTGCGAAAATCCCAGCTCCCCCGCGACCTCGCGCGTCTGGTCGCGCACCTCCCCCAGCCCGATGGCAAGGATCTGGTGCCGCAGGGCCTGATCGATCAGCGGCAGCTGGTCCAGTTTCAGGAACAGGACGAGATAGCGCAGCGTGGTGCCATTGATGAACAGGGTAATCAGCACGAAGCCCGTCGCGATGATCCCGATGAAATGCGCGATCTGGGTGGAGACATGTTCGTTTTCCGTCACGGCCAGCGCCAGCGCCAGCGTGATCGCGCCACGCAGCCCGCCCCAGACCATCGTGATCTTGAACGGGGTGGGCACCGGGGGCGACAGGCGCGTGGCGGCAAGGATCGGCAGCATCCCGAACACCACGCTGGCGCGCGCCAGAAGCCCCGCCCCCGTCGCGATCAGGATCAGCACGCAGTCCCAGCGCGTCATCCCCGCCAGCAGGCGCGGCACCAGCATGGAGGCCAGCACGAACACCAGCGATCCCGCCCAGAAGACCAGCTGCTGCCACAGTTCATTGAGGAAGCGCCATGTCTGCGGCCGGAAGGTGGAAGGGCCATAGATGGAAATCGTCAGCCCTGACGCCGCCGTGGCGACCACCCCGGAAAAGCCGAGGAATTCGTCACACACGATATAGGACAGGTACGGCAGCGCCACCGTCAGGGTGATTTCGGCGGCAGGCGCGGCCCCGATGGTCGCGATCAGCATCAGCGTCAGGCGACCGAAGACCACGCCGATCACCAGCGCGCCCGCGAACGACACCAGGAATTCCAGCACCGCCCCGCCCAGCATGATCTTGTGGTGCGCGGTGATGGAGGCCAGCAGGATGGAAAAGATGGAAATGGCCGCCGCGTCATTCAGCAGGGCCTCGCCCTCCACCAGGCGGGTCAGCCGGCTTGCCGCACCAATTTCCTTGAAGATGCCCGCGACCGCCGAAGGGTCGGTCGTCGCGACGATGGACCCCAGCAGCAGGCAGACGGCAAGCGGCAGCCCGGCGAAGGGATACAGCGCCAGCCCGATGGTCGCGGTCGAGACGACAACCGCCACCACCGCCAGCAGAAGCACCGTCGCCGTTTCATGCGCCAGACGCCGCACGTCGATGCCCAGCGCGCCCTGAAAGACGAGGATCGGCAGGAAAATAAGCAGGAAGGCTTCGCTATTGAGCGGGAAATCCAGCAGGGTTTCGGCCGCGCCGCTGAAAATCTCCAGATGCGCGTTGCGCAGGACAAGGTCGGCCACGCCACCGATGACAATCCCGACAATGGCCAGCAGAACCGTTTCCGACAGTTCCAGGCGACGGGCAATAGGCTGCACGGTACTGACGACCACCAGCAACATGGCGATCGCCATCAGAATTGCCGCAAGACCCGCTATCGCCATTCAATGCCCTCAAAATTATGGAACCCAGACCGTCGTTCCGCTACATCCTGTCGCGCAACCATGGACAGAATATGTCCGCCACCCGAAGTTTCCCTATCGGGCAGAGGTAAAAAACCGTGTCTTCGTCCCAGACCGCAATAATGGTCAGGGGGGAAAGGAGTCGCCCCCTATCCTGACACGCCCGTGATAAAAATCCCGTTTCTCCTGTAATTGTATTTATGCCACATCTACGTTGCATATAATACACAGAATTTCAGGCTGAAGCCTTTCCCATGTCCTCCCGCGTCCGTGTCGCCTGCAACCACGCGCGTACCTGCGCCTGCGGGTCGGGCATGCGTATGAAATCCGACACGGCCGAGACACAGTCCGCCCCCGCCGCAAGGCATGATGGCGCGCGCGCCAGGGTGATGCCCCCGATCGCGACCAGCGGCAGGTCACCGATCAGGCGCTTCCATTCCGTCAGTCGCTCCACCCCCTGCGCCCCCCAGGGCATTTTCTTGAGCTTCGTCGGCCATACGGGGCCAAGCGCCACGTAATCGGGCCGCACCTCCAGCCCGCGATGCAGTTCCTCGTGGCTGTGGGTGCTGACCCCCAGCCGCAGCCCCGCCCGACGGATCGCGGGAAGATCGGCCTCGTCCAGATCTTCCTGGCCCAGATGGATGAAGTCGATGCCTTCATCGATCGCGATGCGCCAGTAATCATTGAGCACCAGGCAGACACCATGGGCGCGCGCCAGTTCGCGTCCCTTGCGTATCTCCCCAAGCAGTGCCTCCACGGGCATGTCCTTGAGGCGCAGCTGGATCAGCTTCGCGCCGGCCTGCCCCAGTGTCGCCACCCAGTCGGCCCGGTCGACCACGGGATAGATGCGCGAGGGCAGTCCCGTCATGCCAGCACCGCCTGTCCGATGGTCGGCGTGGAGGGAACGGCCATGTCACGCGCCTCCATCGGGTCGGCGATATAGGCCATGCGCCCCGCCTCCACCGCCATGCCGAACGCGCGCGCCATTTCCACCGGGTTGCCCGCCCGGGCGACTGCTGTGTTGATCAGCACCGCGTCGTAACCCAGCTCCATCGCCTGCGCCGCGTGGGAGGGAACCCCGATCCCGGCATCGATCACCATCGGAATATCGGGGAAATGCGCCCGCAGCGCCCGCAGCCCGAACAGGTTGTTCAGTCCCTTGCCCGATCCGATCGGCGCCCCCCAGGGCATCAGCACCTCGCACCCCGCGCGCAGCAGGCGTTCCGCGCCCACCAGATCCTCCGTCATGTAGGGAAAGACCCTGAATCCGTCCTCGCTCAGGATGCGCGCGGCCTCGACAAGGGCGAACATGTCCGGCTGCAGGGTATCGGATTCCCCTATCACCTCCAGCTTGATCCAGTCGGTGCCGAAAACTTCCCGCGCCATCTGGGCCGTGGTCACGGCCTCGCGCACGCTGTGGCACCCGGCCGTATTGGGCAGCACCGGGACGCCAAGGTCGCGGATCAGGTTCCAGAAGGCCTGCCCCGCGCGCTGCCCCGCCGATTCCCGGCGCAGGGACACGGTCACGACGCCCGCGTTCGCGTTCCGCACCGCCTCCGCCAGGATTTCGGGGGATGGATACTGCGCCGTTCCCAGCATGAGGCGGGAGGAAAGTGGCGTGCCATAAAACAGGGTCATGTCGTCTGCCTACCCCCCTTGCATCGGGGCCAGGATTTCCACCCGGCATCCATCATGGAGCTGGCGCGCGCCGCGTCGGGCGGCCGCGACGAAGTCACCGTCAACCGCGGTCGCGACACAGGCGTCGCCATAGCCAAGTTCGCGCAGCAACGCATCCAGCGTTGCCACACCGACATCATGAACCTCTTCGTTCACAAGGATCTTCATCAGCATTCTCCCCGCGTTGCGGTCATGAGGGGCCAAGGACGATATCCGCAGCTTCCCGCGCCCGAACAGGCGACAGTAGGAAACCGTGGCGATACATGCCATTCACATAAATTCGCTTACCCTCGCGCCGGACGGCAGGCATGTTGTCCGGATATGACGGGCGAAGCCCCGTGCCGGTTTCCAGGATTTCCGCCTCGCCAAAGGCGGGATGCAGGGCATAGGCCGCGCCAAGGAGTTCCACCATGGAACGCAGCGTCATGCCCCCGTCATTTTCACTTTCGATCATCGTGGCCCCGACCATGAATACGTGGTCCGCCCGGGGGACGATGTAAACCGGGATGCGCGGATGCAGCATGCGCACCGGGCGCGACAACGTGACATCACGACAGCGCAGCAGCAGCATCTCCCCCCTGACGCCGCGCATGTCGGCCATCTTTTCGCGCGCGGCAATGCCGGTGCAATCGACGATCCAGTCATATTCCCCCCCGTCACAGGGCGGGGCGTTGCATATGATCTGTCCGCCCAGCGCCTCCAGCCGGCGGCCCAGCGCCATCAGCGCGTCACGCGGGTTGACGTGGCCTTCATGTTCAAAAAACAGCCCGCGTGAAAAGCGGTCGGCCAGTTCGGGTTCCAGCTCCGCCAGTTCCTTTTCGCCGATCGCGCGGAAATGCGACGTTCGGCGCCCGAAACGCGCGATTTCGCCAACGTCGCGCGCGGGGGCGAGGACCAGCGTGCCGTTACGCACCACGTCAGGCACATGCGCGTCCCACCAGTCCAGCGAGGACAGCGACTGGCGCGTGACCTCCGGCGTCGCGGATTCCGCCTCGCACCATGGGGCCAGCATGCCGCCCGCCTTCCACGACGCGCCCGATCCTATGCGCGGTCCGCGTTCATGCACCACCACGCGCGCGCCACGTTCGGCCAGCGTCACGGCGGCCGTCATTCCCGACACGCCGGCGCCAAGCACCAGAACGTGCGGCCCGGTGGCGGACGCGGACGGAATGGCGGACGTGATCGGCGGCTGTGACATCGGCTGAATCCTTGATCTGTCGCGACAGGGACAAGGTTATTCCACCGTGACCGATTTGGCGAGGTTACGCGGCTGGTCCACGTCCGTCCCCTTCAGCAGCGCCACCTCATAGGCAAGGATCTGGACCGGGATGGTCTGCAGGATGGGGGACGTGAACTCGTCAACCGTGGGGATTTCCACCACGACCTCGGCAATGTCACGCAGCCGGGGGGCGCCCTGCGTGTCGGTAAAGACCAGCAGCCGCCCGCCACGCGCCTTCGCTTCCTGCAGGTTCGACAGCGTCTTGTCGAACAGGCGTCCCGACGGCACCGTCGCGACCACCGGCACCGTGCGGTCGATCAGCGAGATGGGGCCATGCTTCATTTCGCCCGCCGCATATGCCTCCGCATGGATATAGGTGATTTCCTTGAGCTTCAGCGCGCCTTCCAGCGCGACGGGGAACGAGGACCCGCGCCCCAGGTACAGGACATCGCGCGCTTCGGCCACGATGGCGGCCATGCGACGGATCGCGTCGCGCTGCTCGAACACTTCGGTCGCGCGGCTGGGCAGGTCCAGCAGGGCCGTGACCATCCGTTCCTCCGCACTGGCGTCAAGATGCCCGCGCGCCCGGCCCAGCGCCACCGTCAGGCAGGCCAGCACCGAAAGCTGCGCCGTGAACGCCTTGGTGCTGGCGACGGAAATTTCCGGCCCCGCGACCGTGCCCAGCACCGCGTCGCTTTCGCGCGCCATGGTGCTCTGCTCCACATTCAGGACCGAGACGATGTGCTGCCCCTGCTGGCGCATGCCGCGCAGGGCCGCAAGCGTGTCCGCCGTCTCCCCCGACTGTGAAATCAGCAGGCCGAGGCCGCCGGGCGTCAGCGGCGGATCGCGATAGCGCATCTCGCTCGCCACATCGATATCGATCGGCAGGCGCGCGTACTGCTCCAGCCAGTAACGCCCGATCATCCCGGCATAGAACGCCGAACCGCAGGCCGTCACCACGCCGCGCGGCACGGCGGCCAGATCGAAAGGCAGGTCCGGCAGCACGACCCGACGCGTCGCGGGGTCCACCAGGCGCTGCAGCGTCTGGCCGATGACAACGGGATGTTCGTGCAGTTCCTTTTCCATGTAATGGCGATAGCCATCCTTGCCCACCGACGCCGCGATCAGCGCGGTCGTGCGGACCGGCCGCGTGACGGCGTTGCCCGCCATGTCAAAGAACTCCGCCCCGCCGGGCGTCACGATGACCCAGTCCCCATCATCCAGATAGGCGATCCGCCGCGTCAGCGGCGCAAGGGCCAGACTGTCGGAACCAAGGAACATCTCATTTTCACCAAAGCCGACCACCAGCGGCGCGCCATGCCGCGCACCGATGACCATGCCGTCATGCCCCGCGAAAATCATCGCCAGCGCATACGCCCCCTCCAGCCGCTTCAGCGTCTCGTGCGCTGCCTCGCGCGGGGACAGGCCACGACGCAGGTGATAATCGATCATCTGCGCGATGGTCTCGCTGTCGGTATCGGTGGAGAAGGTCTGCCCCGCGGCCTCAAGCTCCCGGCGCAGCTCCTCGAAATTCTCGATGATGCCGTTATGGACCACCGACACGCGTTCGGTGCCATGCGGGTGCGCGTTGTTTTCGGTCGGCGCGCCATGCGTGGCCCAGCGCGTATGGCCGATGCCCGTCACACCGGGCAGGGGCACGCGCGCCAGCACGCTGGCAAGGTGGTCGAGCTTCCCCGCCGCGCGCCGCCGTTCCACATGGCCGTTTTCCAGGGTGGCGATGCCGGCGGAATCGTATCCGCGATATTCCAGCCGCCGCAGGGCATCGAAAATGACCGGGGTTGCCTGGTTCTTGCCAACGACACCGACGATACCACACATCAGCCACGCTCCTTCGCGTCTTTCAGGCGGTTGCGGAATTCTTCCGCGTATCCGTCCCTGTTTTCCTGTCTTGCGCGCCCGAACGCCATGGCGTTGTCCGCCACGTCCCCGGTAATCACGCTGCCCGCGGCGGTCATCGCGCCCGACCCCAGCGTGACCGGCGCGACAAGGATCGTGTCAGAACCGATGAAGCAGCCCTCCCCGATGACGGTGACATGCTTGAACACGCCATCGTAATTGCAGGTGATGGTGCCCGCCCCGATATTGGTCCGCGCGCCGACGCGCGCGTTGCCGAGGTAGGTCAGGTGGTTGGCCTTCGCCCCCTCGCCCAGCGTCGTGGCCTTGAGTTCGACGAAGTTGCCGACATGCGCCCGCGCCCCGACATCACTGCCCGGTCGCAGGCGGGCGTACGGCCCGATCTGCGCGCCCGTCCTGACGACGCATTGCGCAAGGTGGGAAAAGGAATGGATTTCCACGTCGCGCTCCACCTTCACCCCGGTGCCAAAGACGACATGGGGATGGACCACCACGTCTGGGGCCAGGTCGGTATCGGCGCACAGGAACACGGTCTCCGGCGCGATCAGGGTGACGCCCCGGTCCATCGCGGCATGGCGCAGGCGCGCCTGCACGCAGGCCTCCGCCACCGCCAGTTCGGCGCGGGAATTGATGCCGCGCAGCTCGTCTTCGGCGGCCACCACCGCCCGCACGCATGCCCCTTCGGACACGGCCTGCGTCACCACGTCGCCCAGGTAATATTCGCCCTGTGCGTTATCGTTGCGCACCGCGTTGAGCCAGCGGCGGAAATCCCCCGCGTCGGCGCACAGGACGCCCGCGTTGCACAGGTCGATGCGGCGTTCCTGCGGCGTGGCATCGGCCCATTCGACGATGCGCTGCACATTCTCCCCCTGCGTCACGACCCGGCCGTAACGTCCCGGATCGGCGGGTCGCATCGCCAGCAGCGCAAGCCCGACGCCGGGCTGCCGGCGGCAGGCAAGCAGTTCGCGCATCGTTTCCGCGGTGATGAGGGGATTGTCGCCATACAGGACCGCGACATCGCCGGTGCCGAACTGCGCCTGCGCCTGCAGGGCCGCATGCGCCGTGCCCAGCCTGTCGGACTGCACCACGACCGTGTGCGGGGCGGCGATGGCGGCGACATCGTCCATTCCCGGCCCGATGACGACAACGATACGGTCAAACACCTGCCGGGCATTTTCCAGCAGGTAGCGCAGCATCGGCTGCCCCGCGAGGGGATGCATGACCTTGGGGCGTTCCGAACGCATGCGCGTGCCACGCCCGGCGGCAAGGATGACCGCCGTTGCGGAACGGGAAGGCGTGGACGCGGAATCGGTAATGGTGCTCATGACTTTTTGCGGGTAGCCCCGGCCCGGCAGACCTGTCAAACCCAGAGGAGAACAAGATACCATCACTTAGAATTTCCGATTGCTACTGCAAGAGCCACCGAGGAGAACCGGATGCTTTCCCTTCCCCCCCGCCTGGCGGTTTTCGACATGGATGGCACGCTGATCGACAGCCTGCCGGACCTGACCGCCTGTGCCTGTCGCCTGCTGCGCCATTACGGCCTGCCCCCTGTCACACCCGATACCGTGCGCCCCATGGTGGGCGATGGCGTCGGCATGCTGGTGCGCCGCCTGCTGGCCCATGCGGGCGAACCCGCCCGAAGCATCAACGCGGATGAGGCCGTCAGCCGCTACATGGCCGATTATACCCCCCATTCGACGGACCTGTCGCACCCGTTCACCGGCACCCGCGCCACGTTGGCTGGCCTGAAGGGCGCGGGATGGAAGCTGGCGGTCTGCACCAACAAGCCGGTCGCCGCAGCCCGCCACATCCTGCAGGTCATGGAACTGGACCAGTGGTTCGACGCGGTGGGCGGGGGCGACAGTTTCGCGGTGCGCAAGCCCGACCCGCGACACCTGCTGGGAACCATCGAAATGGCGGGCGGCGTCCCCGATCGCGCCATCATGGTGGGCGATCACCATAACGACATCGCCGCCGCAATGGGCGCACATGTCCGGGGCATCTTCGCCCGCTGGGGATACGGCGCGCCCGAGATGGAGGCCGGGGCCACGGTGGGCGCGGATTCCATTTCCGAAATCCCGCACATTGCCCGTGAACTGATCCCAGACTAGATCCGGCACGCCCTCAGACGTCGAGATTCGCGACCTTGAGGGCGTTGCCCACGATGAAGTCGCGGCGGGGTTCCACCACGTCGCCCATCAGGGTGGAGAAGACCTGCGCCGCGTTTTCCACGTCGCCCACCCGCACCTGCAGCAGCGTGCGCATGGCGGGATCCAGCGTGGTTTCCCACAGCTGCGCATCGTTCATTTCGCCCAGCCCCTTGAATCGGTTGATCGAAAGGCCGCGCCGCCCCTGCGCCAGGATGCGTTCGTAAACCGACGCCGGACCATTGAGCGGCAATGTATGGCTGTCGAGGGTCAGTTCCACCCCGCCACCGAAATCGGCGGCGATGCGGTCATGATGTTCCGAAAGCCAGCGGACCTCCGCGCTGCGCAGGGTGGCGGGGTCAAGGCGATAGACCTCCCCCACGCCGCGCACGCTGCGCGCCATTTCCAGCCCGTCCGCGCTTGCCGCGACCTTCCACCCACGCTCCGATTCGGGGGAGACGGCATCAAGCCGCGACTGCAGGTCGATGATCCGTTCCGGGATGGCGGACGGGTCCGCCGAAAGCGCCCCGGCAATCGCCGCCTGTTCCAGGATCCAGACAGGCGCGCGCACCGCAAGGCGCGAAAGCGCGCGCGCGACGTCACGGATGAAGCTGACTTCGGGCTGTATGGCCTCCCCCGTGATTTCGCGGCCATCGGCGTAACGCAGGCTTGCATGCGCCAGCGCCTTGTCGAGCAGATACTGCTCCAGCGCCGCGTCATCCTTGAGATAGCGTTCGTCATTGCCGCGCTTGGCGCGGTACAGCGGCGGCTGCGCGATATACAGATATCCCTTTTCAATCAGTTCGGGCATCTGGCGGAAGAAGAACGTCAGCAGCAGCGTGCGGATATGCGACCCGTCCACGTCGGCGTCCGTCATGATGACGATGCGGTGGTAACGCAGCTTGTCGATCGAAAAGCCGCCATGTTCCACGTCACCCCGGCCGATGCCGGTGCCCAGCGCCGTAATCAGCGTGCCGATTTCGGCCGAGCCGAGCATGCGGTCGAAACGGGCGCGTTCGACATTCAGGATTTTGCCCTTCAGCGGCAGGATCGCCTGGAACCGCCGGTCGCGTCCCTGCTTGGCGGTGCCGCCGGCCGAATCCCCCTCGACGATGAACAGTTCGGACTTCGCCGGATCGCGCTCCTGACAGTCGGCCAGCTTCCCCGGAAGGGAGGAAACGTCCAGCACCCCCTTGCGCCGCGTCAGTTCGCGCGCGCGACGCGCCGCCTCGCGCGCGGCGGCGGCATCCATGACCTTCGCCACGATCTGGCGCGCTTCCTTGGGGTGGGTTTCGAACCAGTGGGAAATCATGTCGGCCGCGGCCGCATGCACCACGGGCTGCACCTCGGACGAGACAAGCTTGTCCTTGGTCTGCGAAGAGAATTTGGGGTCCGGCACCTTGACCGACAGGACCGCCGTCAGCCCCTCGCGCATGTCCTCGCCCACGAGGGAGTGGGAATCCTTCTTGTTCGCGTTCGCCTCGGCATAGCGTCCGACAATGCGCGTCAGGGCCTGGCGGAAACCCGCCAGATGCGAACCGCCGTCACGCTGGGGAATGTTGTTGGTGAAGCACAGCATGGTTTCATGGAAACTGTCGTTCCATGTCAGGGCGAATTCGACCTTGATGCCGTTATCGTCGTTCTGCAGACTGCCGGTGATCGGCGGTTCCACGATCGGGGTCTTGCCACGGTCAAGCCATTCGACAAAGGCCGACAGCCCCCCTTCGTAATGGAACGATTCCTCACGCGCGGGGGTATGGCGTTCATCACGCAGGACGATGGCAAGGCCGGAGTTCAGGAAGGCCAGTTCGCGCAGCCGCCGCTCCAGCACCGAAAACTGGAATTCCACGATCGCGAAGGTCTCGGCGCTCGGCTTGAACGTGACCTGGGTGCCGCGCGCCTCGTCACTTTCGCCCACGACCGACAGGGGGGCCTCACGCTCGCCCGCGCGGAAGCGGATCATGTGCTCCTTGCCGCCACGCCAGATGCGCACCTCCATCCATTCGGACAGGGCGTTGACCACGGCGGCGCCCACGCCATGCAGGCCACCCGACACCTTGTAGGAATTCTGGTTGAACTTGCCGCCCGCATGCAGCTTCGTCAGCACGACCTCCGCCGCGCTGATGCCCTCTTCCTGATGCATGTCGGTGGGGATGCCGCGCCCGTCATCACGGACGGTGACGCTGCCATCGCCGTTCAGCGTGACGGTGCATGTCGTCGCATAGCCGGCCTGCGCCTCGTCCACGGCATTGTCGATGATTTCGAACGCCATGTGATGCAGCCCGGAGCCGTCATCGGTATCGCCGATATACATGCCCGGGCGCTTGCGCACCGCATCCAGCCCCTTGAGAACCGAGATCGAAGCCGCATCATAATCCGCACCTGTGACGGGAATATCCTCCCCCCCGGCATCGTGTTTCTGATCGGGATTGGATTGGTCAGACATGCCGGACAGATGCTCCACAACAGGGTCACGCGTTGAAGTGCGGTTATACATCGAACCCGCCCTTCCCACCAAGCTTTCCCGGCCATTAATCGCGGCGAATCAGGGAACTGAAACCAGATTGCCATCCCGGGGCATGACAAAGGCCGCCTGATCGCGCAGGGGCGCGAACTGCGCCGCATCGGTGCCACTCAGCATCACGGTGGTATCCAGACGCCCGATGGCGCGGAACAGGGCCGCGCGCCGTGCCTCGTCCAGGTGGACCAGCGGCTCATCCAGCAGGATCAGCGGCGCCTGCCCCCGCATCCGCGCGATCAGGCGGGCATGCGACAGGACCAGCCCCACCAGCATGGCCTTCTGCTGCCCCGTGCTGGAATGCGCGGCACCGCGTCCCGTCGCGCGGTCATGCAGCCGCAGATCGGTGCGGTGCGCCCCGTGCCCGGCACTTCCCCGCGCGCGGTCGCCGGAACGCGAGGCCGCGAGCCGCTCTCGCAGCCAGTCCTCCACCATCAGGGCGGGGGCATGGCGCAGGCGTTCCGCCACTTCGCTTTCCAGATGCAGGGTGGTGGCGGGGAACCCGTCGCACAGCGCCTCCTCATCCGCATTGAGCAATGCGACCAGACCGGCGCGGGCGGCCATGACGGCCACGCCGTGACGCGCCATCGCGTCCTCCAGCGCGCACAGCCACGCAGGATCGGCCCGCCCATCCCCCAGCAGGCGATTGCGCTGCATCATGGCATGGTCATAGGCGGCAAGTTCGCGCCCATGTCCCGGCTCCATCGCCAGGACAAGCCGGTCAAGGAAACGCCGCCGGCCGCCGGCCCCTTCCTGAAACAGGCGGTCCATCTGGGGCGTCAGCCATACGGCGGACAGGAAATCGGAAACACGCGCCCTGTTGCGCAATACCTCGCCATCCAGCCGGACGGTGCGGCGTTCGGGGCGGGCGGGGTCGGATCCGACCGCCAGTTCGCGCATCCCTTCCTCCACCCCGTCGGGCACATGGATGCGCGCCGCAACACCCCAGCGGGCGCACCCGTGGCGTGGCAGGTCCGCGACCCGCGCCCCGCGCAGGCCCCGTCCGGGCAGGAGAAGGGACACCGATTCCAGCAGATTGGTCTTGCCGCTGCCATTTTCCCCCACCACCACCGTAACCGGGGCATCGGGGGTCCATGACAGATGGCGGTAATTGCGAAAATCCGTCAGGACAAGCCGCGCAAGATGGGCCATACGCGCCCGGCGACCGATCGTGGCGTCAGACGCGCATCGGCATCAGCACATACAGTGCCGAGGGACGATCCACATCGCGCACGATGGTGGGCGCGGAGCTGTCGGAAAACGCGAACTCGACATTCTTGTCGATCTGGTCGGTGATATCGTTGAGGTAACGCGCCTGGAAGCCGATTTCGATCGGGCTTGCGTCATAGACGACATGGGTATCGTCCAGTTCCTCGGTCGCGGTGCCCTGATCCTGGCTGACGGCGGTCAGGGTCAGCAGGTTCTGAGTGACCGTCAGCTTGACCGGGCGGGAACGTTCCTGGCTGATCGCGGCCACGCGCGATACCGCGTCGGAGAAAATCTTCTTTCCCACATGCAGGATCTTGTCGTTGCCGGTGGGAATCACGCGTTCATATTCGGGGAAGGTGCCGTCGATCAGCTTGGACGTCAGGATCACGTTGCCGACGGTGAACTGGATGCGCGTATCCGACAGGGCGACGCCGATATGTTCCGGCCCTTCGTCCAGCAGCTTGCGCAGTTCCGTCACCGTCTTGCGCGGCACGATGACGCCGGGCATGCCCGCCGCCCCCTCCGGCACGTCGGTTTCCACGCGGGCAAGGCGGTGCCCGTCGGTCGCCACCGCGCGCAGCATCTCCCCATGCGGGGTCTGCGCGACGTGGAAATAGATGCCGTTGAGGTAATAGCGCGTCTCTTCGGTCGAAATGGCAAAGCGCGTCCGGTCGATCAGGCCGCGCAGCACCTGTGACGCGATGGTGAATTCGTGCGGCAGCGCGCCCGCCATCATGGAGGGGAAGTCATCGACATCCAGCACGTTGAGGCTGGTGGTAAAGCGTCCGGCGCGCAGGCCCAGCGGCGCGTCGCCCCCCGCCTGGTCCAGTTCGATCACCGCGCCGTCAGGCAGCCGGCGCACGATATCGCACAGCACGGCTGCGGGCGCGGTCACGGCCCCGTCACGCAGGATTTCAGCCGAAATCCCCTCCACCACCGCGATTTCCATATCGGTGGCCGTCATGGTCATCAGCCCGTCGGTGACGTTGATGAGGACGTTGGCAAGAATGGGGATGGTGTTACGCTTCTCAGCCACGCCCTGAATATGCATCAGCGCCTTGAGCAGGGTCGCGCGATCAGCCTTCAGCTTCATGTGTAACAAATCCTCCTTGCCCGGCAACGCGTTTCGTGACCGAAGCACGTAATGGGGGCAATAGGTCTAGCAGCCTGACGCAAATGCGAAAAGAGGGCGTTGAACGAAAATATCAGCTTTCGAGCATCCGGCGCAGCAATTCCACATCCTCGGCAAAAGCCGGATCCTGTTCCATAAGTTCCATCACGCGCCGCACGGCATAGATGACGGTGGTATGGTCGCGGTTTCCGAACTTGCGCCCGATTTCCGGCAGGGAGCGCGAGGTCAGCTGCTTTGACAGGTACATCGCCACCTGCCGGGGCCGCGCCACCACGGTGGAACGCCGGGCGGAAGACATGTCCGTCAGCCGGATGTTCCAGTGTTCGGCGACCTTGCGCTGTATTTCCTCGATCGTGACGCGGCGGTTGTTGGCCTTGAGGATGTCATGCAGCACATCCTGCGTCGCCTCCAGCGTCACGGGGCGGCCAAACAGGTTGGCATGCGCGATCAGGCGGTTCAGCGCGCCTTCGAGTTCGCGGACGTTCGAGGTGATCTTGTGCGCAAGGAATTCCAGAACCTTGGCGGGCACTTCCACCCCGGACGCGGCGGCCTTGGCCTCCAGGATGGAAATCCGCAGCTCGAACGTCGTGGCATGGATGTCCGCCACCATCCCGCACCCGAGACGCGTGCGCAGGCGATCCTCCAGCCCCGACAGGTCGGAGGGCGACTTGTCCGCCGAAACGACGATCTGCCGCCCCGCGTCAACCAGCGCGTTGAAGGTGTGGAAGAATTCTTCCTGCGTATTGTCCTTGCCGATCAGGAACTGCAGGTCATCGATCATCAGCACATCGACCGAACGCAGCTGTTCCTTGAATTCCATGGTGGACTGCGAACGGATGGCGGCGATGAAACGGTACATGAACTTTTCGGCCGACATGTAGGCCACGGAAACCCGTCCCTCGCGCACCAGTTCGGAGCCGATCGCATGCATCAGGTGCGTCTTGCCCAGACCCACGCCGCCATACAGGAACAGGGGGTTGAAGCCGGGGCTGGACGGGCGTTCGGCCACCCGCCGGGCACAGGCGTACGCGAATTCGTTCGGCTTGCCGACAACGAAGGTATCAAACGTGAAACGCGGGTCGAGCGGCGCGGCAAGGTCGCTGCGCACCTCGGCGGCGCGGGGTTCCTCGACCACCGCCACGACCTCGGCCACGGGGGGTGTCGCCGCTGCGGCGGACGCGGGCCCGGCGGATGGCGCGTCGCCATCCGTCGCGGGTGAGGCGCCACGCGCGACCTGAAGTTCGACGCGGCGGATCGCGGGGACTTCGGCATGCCACAGCGCGCCAAGGCGATCGCCGTACTGTCCCCGCACCCAGTCACGCAGGAAGCGCGTGGGAAGGTAGAGGGTGATTTCATCCTCGTCGACGGGGCCGACACCCATCTGCCTCAGCCAGGTGTTGTATTCCACCTCCCCGACCTCGGCCTTGAGGCGGGCGCAGATACGCGACCAGTGGATGTCGAGAATGCTTTTCTGGGCATTCGCTTCGGCAACCTCGTCATATCCTTCCAGTCCGCCCGTCATCTTCACTCCCGGCCATTCAGGGACATGACAGTCCGCGCCCGCGAAATGCCTGTTCAAAATTAACACATCCCCCCAACGCATGCGGACACGTTCGCGTTTTCCGCGCATGCCTGCACGAAAACCCATGCGCCGACGGATCAGCGCCCCAGCCGCTACCGATGAGGATGACCCCGAAGTTAGTGCAGGGAATCGGAGGAAGCAACGGGAATCTGACCAGCCGCCGATCAAAACCGAGTCCGCGACGGAAATACGCAATAATGAGGAGTAGATGACAAATAAAAAGGACCACACCTTGCCGGAATGACATGATGCGGTCCCATTTATTACGCGAAATTATTTATTCCGCGCGCACGCTTATTTATCCAGTAAATGGATCAGGCAGCGGCAAGCGCCTTGATACGCGCGGACAGGCGCGAAATGCGGCGTGCCACCGTGTTGGCGTGCATGACGCCCTTGCCCACAGCGCGCTGCAGTTCGGGCTGCGCCGCGCGCAGGGCGACGGTGGCGTCTTCCTTCTTGCCGGCCTCGATCGCGGTCTCGACCTTCTTGACGAAGGTGCGCACGCGGGAGATGCGGGCGGTGTTGCGCGCGTTACGGCGCTCGGTCTGGCGGATGCGCTTGCGCGCGGATGCGGTATTGGCCATCGTTCTCAGTTCAGCAAAAAATCAGGTTACGGCGGTCCGCCACCCGATAGTTGCGGACATCCAGATATCAGGATCGCGGTCTAGTCCACACTTTCCCCATCCGTCAAGACAAGTCTTCGGCTTCCGCCCCGACTTCCTGGCGCATGGGACAGAAAAATGAGGACCGTCCCGCCTGCGTGATCCGCATGACACCATCGCATGCCGGCGGGCCGGGACATTCGGGACATCCCTCCCCCGCCCGGCCATAGACACGCCACGCATGCTGGAAATAGCCCAACTCCCCATCGGGTTTCACGTAATCACGCAGACTCGACCCGCCAGCGGCGATCGCCTCGGTCAGGACGTCGCGGATGCTGCCCACCAGCGCCCCGCACTGCGCCGCGTCCAGGCTGGCGGCCATGCGGGCGGGATGGATGCCCGCGCGGAACAGCGCTTCGGAGACATATATATTACCCAGTCCCGCGACGACCCGCTGGTCCAGCAGCAGCGACTTGATCGGGGTACGTCGCCCTGCCGCCGCGCGCGCCAGTCCCACGGCATCGAACCCGTTGCCCAGCGGCTCCGGCCCCATGCGCGCCAGCAGCGGGTGGGCGCCCACGTCCTCCGTGCGCACCAGGTCCACGACCCCGAAACGGCGCGGGTCCACCAGCCCGCATCGCGCGCCCTGATGCGTCAGGATCAGCAGGTGTTCGTGCCGCGCCGCCGGCGTCGAGATGTCGGAACCCAGCACGATCCGCCCCGACATCCCCAGATGCACCAGCAGCGTCCGCGCGTCGTCAAGATCGACGAGAATGTATTTCCCCCGTCGCCCGAACCGCGTGATCACCCGGCCACGCAGCGAGTCGCCCAGTCCCGGCGGGAAAGGACGACGCAACCCGTCGCGCCCGGTCGTGGCAGTTGCAATCTTGTGACCTTCGAGGTGCAATCGCATCCCGCGCATCACAGTTTCTACTTCAGGGAGTTCCGGCATGGCGGGTTATAAGGTTATATCTCCCGATCATGAGCGACAATAGCCACCATACCCAATCCGCCCCTTCCCCGTCCGATGGCCCCACGCCGAGCGGACATCCCTCCGGCACGACCGATTTCGGCTTCCGTCACGTTCCCGTCACGGAAAAGAAATCCATGGTGCGCGAGGTGTTCGACAGCGTCGCGGGCAAGTACGACATCATGAATGACGTGATGTCGCTTGGCATCCACCGGGCATGGAAAAAGATTTTCGTCACCGAACTTGGCCCCCATCCCGACCTGCGCCTGCTCGACCTTGCGGGGGGGACGGGCGACATTTCCTTCGGCTGGCTGCGTGGCGGCGGTGGTCCCGCCATCCTGTCGGACATCAATGTCAGCATGCTGGCGGTCGGACGTGACCGCGCGCTGTCACGCGGGCTTGTCTCCGGCCTGAATTTCGTGGCGGTCGATGCCGAGGCGATTCCCATCGCAGACTGCTCCGTCGATCGCGTCTCCATCGCGTTCGGGCTGCGCAACTGCACGGACAAGCTGCAGGTCCTGCGCGAGGCACGGCGCGTGCTGCGGCCGGGGGGACGTTTCCTGTGCCTCGAATTCTCCCGCGTGCAGGTCGCGGCCCTGTCGCCCATCTATGACGCATGGTCGTTCCAGGTGCTGCCCCGCATGGGCGCCGCCATCGCCGGGGACCGCGAAAGCTACCAGTATCTGGCCGAAAGCATCCGCATGTTCCCCGATCAGGAAACGCTGGCGGACATGATGCGCGAAGCGGGGCTGGAACGCGTCTCCTACCAGAACCTGTCCGGCGGGATCGCCGCCATCCATTCGGGCTGGCGCATCTGATGAAGGGCGCGCGCCCGTCCGTCCTGCTGGTGATCTGCGGCGGGATCGCGGCGTTCAAGGTGCCGGAACTGATCCGGCGCCTCGTGGAACGCGGCGTGCAGGTCCGCACCATCCTGACCCGCGCGGGCGCGCGCTTCGTCACCCCCCTCACCCTTCAGGCACTGACGGGCGAGCGGGTTTCCGAAGACCTGTTTTCCCTGACAGACGAACACGAAATGGGGCATATCGCCCTGTCGCGCGCCAGCGACCTGATCGTCGTCTGTCCCGCCACGGCCGATATCCTGGCCCGCATGGCCAATGGCATGGCGGACGACCTGGCGACCACCGTGCTGCTGGCGACCGACACGCCCGTCATGGCAGTGCCCGCGATGAACGTGCGCATGTGGCTGCATCCCGCCACCCGCGCCAATGTCGCGACGCTGTCCGCGCGCGGCGTCACCTTTGTCGGGCCGGAAGAAGGCGTCATGGCCTGCCATGAAACCGGGCCGGGCCGGATGAGCGAACCCGCGGCCATCGCGCAATCCGTCATGGCTGCCCTGCGCCCGGCGGCCAGCCTGCCGCTGCATGGAATGCGCGCGCTGGTCACGGCGGGGCCGACGCATGAACCCATCGACCCGGTGCGCTACCTCGCCAACCGCTCTTCCGGGCGGCAGGGATACGCGATTGCCGACGCGCTGGCGGCCATGGGCGCGCAGGTCACGCTGGTCAGCGGACCGACCGACATCGCCCCCCCGCCCGGCGTGACGCTTCATCGCGTGGAAACGGCGCAGCAGATGCTGGCGGCGTGCGAAGCCGCGCTGCCCTGCGACGTGGCCGTCTGCGCCGCCGCCGTGGCGGACTGGCGCGTGGCGCAGCCGGGAACGCGCAAGATCAAGAAATCCCCCGGCGCTCCACCGCCGAGCCTGACGCTGGTGCCCAATCCCGACATCCTGGCCCACCTGTCGCGCCCCGGCCCGGCACGCCCGCGTCTGGTGATCGGCTTTGCCGCCGAAACCGACGACGTGCGGGACAACGCGGCGGCGAAACGCCTGCGCAAGGGCTGTGACTGGATCGTCGCCAACGACGTGCGGGCGGAAACCGGCATCATGGGCGGCCATGAAAACGAGGTCACGCTGATCACGGCCACTGGCACGGAACACTGGCCCCGCACATCGAAGGATGCGGTCGCGCGCGGACTGGTGCATAAGATTGTAACAGAAATCGCCCCTTCCCATCATGGAGCCCCCGCATGAGCCAGCCTTCCCTGCCCATCCGTATCCGTCGCCTCGCGCATGCGGCGGGACTGCCGCTTCCTGCCTATGCGACGCAGGGGGCTGCGGGGATGGATCTGGTCGCGGCGGTGACAGATCCGGTCACGATATGGGCGGGTGGACGCGCGCTGATCCCGACCGGCCTGTGCATCGCGCTGCCTGCCGGGTACGAACTGCAGATCCGGCCGCGTTCCGGCCTTGCGCTGAAACATGGCATAATGCTGCCCAATTCGCCCGGCACGATTGACGAGGATTATCGCGGGGAAATCGGCATCATCATGCTCAATACCGGCACGGATCATTTCGTGGTCGAACGGGGCATGCGCATCGCGCAGGGCGTGCTGGCCCCGGTCGTGCGCGGTGTCTGGCAGGAATGCGATACCCTTGACGACACGGCGCGCGGCGCCGGTGGATTCGGCAGCACGGGAACGACAGGGTGATCGAACCGACCCTTACCGCCCACAGCCTGCGGGTCCGTCCCAATCTGTTCGACCTCGTGGGGCTTGTCATCCTGATGGGGCTTGGCGTGGCGATGGCGACGGTGGGGCGGCACATGCTGGTGCCCCTGTCCCCCGCCACGGCGCAGACGATCCACCTCGATCCGTCATGGCTGCCGGGATATGCCCTGCGCACGACGTTCCGGATGTTCGCGGCCCTGCTGGCATCACTGGCCTTTACCTTCACCTATGCCGTATGGGCGGCGAAAAGCCGGCGGGCGGGACAGATCCTGATCCCGGTCCTCGATATCCTGCAGTCGGTGCCCATCCTCGGGTTTCTGACCTTTACCGTCGTCTTCTTCCTCGGGCTTTTCCCCGGCCAGATGATGGGGGCGGAACTGGCGGCGATCTTCACGATCTTCACCAGCCAGGCGTGGAACATGGCCTTTAGCATGTACCAGTCGCTGCGCACCGTGCCCGCCGACCTGGAGGAAGCGGCCCGCTGTTTCGGCCTGACGGCATGGCAGCGGTTCTGGCGGCTGGAGGTGCCTTTCGCCATCCCTTCGCTGGTGTGGAACGCAATGATTTCCATGTCCGGCGGGTGGTTCATGGTCGTCTATTCCGAAACGATCACGGTGGGCAGCACGGATATCGCGCTGCCGGGAATCGGTTCGTATGTCGGCACCGCGATCGCGCACCGCGACCTGCTGGCGATCGGGTATGCGATCGTGACCATGCTGATCGTCATCCTGGCCTATGACCAGCTGCTTTTCCGTCCCCTTGTCGCATGGTCGGCGCGTTTCAGCGTGGAGGACACGCAGGGCGAGGCCGCGCCGGACCCATGGGTCCTGGCGCTGCTGCGGCGCACGTCGGTGCTGCGGCGGATCAGCGACGCGCTTGGCCATGCGCTGACCTCCATCGGCTGGCTGCGCATCGGGCGCGCGCCCTCCGACATCGGGCCATCGCATGTTTCGGGCCGCGTGCTCGATATCGCATGGTGGGCCTGCCTCGGGCTGTGTGTCGTCATCGCCGGTGAAAAGGTGGCGGGCTATGCCGCGGCACACTTCACCGTGTCGCAGGTGCTGCATGTCGCGGGGCTGGGTGGCCTGACGCTGGCGCGGGTGCTGGTGACCCTGCTGGTGGCGTCGCTGATATGGGTGCCGGTGGGGATCTGGCTGGGTCTGGATGCACGCCGGGCGCGACGCGCGCAGTTCGTGGCGCAGTTCATGGCCGCCTTTCCCGCCAACCTGTTCTTTCCGCTGTTCGTGCTGTTCATCGTGCGCTTCAACCTCAACAGCAATATCTGGCTGACGCCGCTCATGCTGCTGGGAACGCAGTGGTATATCCTGTTCAATATCGTGGCCGGCGCATCTTCCTATCCCACCGACCTGCTGGAGGCCGCGCGCAATTTCCAGGTGCGGGGCACGCTGTGGTGGATGCGCGTCATGCTGCCGGGTATCGTGCCGTTCTTCATTACCGGCGCGATCACCGCGTCAGGCGGGGCATGGAACGCCGCAATCGCCACGGAAATGGCAAGCTGGGGTTCCACCACCCTGCGCGCGCAGGGGCTGGGGGCCTATATCGCACAGGCCACGATTGACGGCGCGACGGACCGCGTCGGGCTGGGCATGGTCGTGATGTCCATGTTCGTCCTGCTGTTCAACCGTCTGGTCTGGCGTCCGCTGGCCAATTACGCCGCGCGTCATTTCACCTTCAACTGAAAGCATACGATGCCTTCGCCTTCCGCAGCCCCCGCACCGACCCCGACTCCGGCCCCGCAGAGCGAGACACTGGTCCGGATCATCGACTGCAAGCAGGCCTATCACAAGGAAAGTGCTACCGATCTTGTCGTGCTGGACAATGTCAACCTGACCCTGCGATCCGGCGAAATCGTGGGGCTGCTTGGACGCTCCGGGTCTGGAAAATCCACCCTGCTGCGGATCATCGCGGGGCTGCTGACGCCGACATCGGGCGAAGTGATCTGGAAGGGGAAGAAGCTGACCGGACCGGCCGCAGGTGTCGCGATGGTGTTCCAGTCATTCGCCCTGTTCCCATGGCTGACGGTTCAGAAGAATGTCGAACTGGGGCTGGAAGCCAAGGGCGTCGCGGCAGCGGAGCGCGAGGAACTGGCGGAACGGGCCATCGACCTGATCGGGCTGGGTGGTTACGAAAATGCCTATCCCAAGGAACTGTCGGGCGGCATGCGCCAGCGCGTGGGGCTGGCCCGCGCGCTGGTGGTGCATCCCGACCTGCTGCTGATGGATGAACCATTTTCGGCGCTGGATGTCCTGACGGCGGAAAACCTGCGCACCGACCTGGTGGAGCTGTGGTCGGAACGCAAGCTGCCGATCAAGTCGATCCTGCTGGTGACGCACAATATCGAGGAAGCGGTCCTGATGTGCGATCGCATCCTGATCTTCTCGTCCAATCCCGGACGGGTGGCCCATGAGCTGAGCGTGCCTTTCGACCATCCCCGCAACCGGGAGGACGCGGCCTTCCGGCAGTTCGTCGACCGCATCTATGCCCTGATGACGCGTCGCGCGCCCGTCGTTTCCGAAGCTGACCTGACCGATACGGGCGCGCAGGGGACAAGTGCCCCGATCGAGGCCATCGCCCTGCCGCGCCTTGCGATCAATACCATGGTCGGCATGATGGAAACGCTGGCGGCCGACCCGCTGGACGGGCGCGCCGACCTTCCGCTTCTGGCCAGCAGGCTGCAGCTGGAACTCGACGACCTGTTCCCACTGGGTGAATCGCTACAGCTTCTGGGCTTCGCGGAGCTGGAGGACGGGGATATCCTGCTGACGCCCGAAGGCATGCGCTTTGTCCAGAGCGAGCATGACGAACGCAAGCAGATCCTGTGCCACAGCCTGCTGCATAACATTCCGATGGTGCGCAGCATCCGCTCCGTCCTGGATGAACGCCCCAACCACCGCGCCAGCGCCGAGCGTTTCCGCGACGAACTGGAAGACAGCATGTCGCCCGATTATGCGAAACAGACGCTGCAGACCCTGATCGGCTGGGCACGGTATGCCGAACTGTTCGATTTCGATGAGGAGGCGGACCAGCTTTTCCTTGATGACCGCGACAGGGCGAATGGAACGGTCTGATGCCGTCACGATCAATGGAACTGAACGCGTCCGTGCAGGACTGAAGCAGTTCCGGGATATTGCAACATGCTACG
This sequence comes from Novacetimonas pomaceti, assembly GCF_003207955.1. Classification (NCBI taxonomy): domain Bacteria; kingdom Pseudomonadati; phylum Pseudomonadota; class Alphaproteobacteria; order Acetobacterales; family Acetobacteraceae; genus Novacetimonas; species Novacetimonas pomaceti. Next base: position 360,563 of record NZ_NOXG01000002.1, on the reverse strand, counting down.
GCAGGCTGAAACCAGCCTGCCTCGCGGCCATACGCCCGTCTTCGGCATCATCTGGGCTTAACTGATGGCACGATCCGGGGCCTGACGCGCCGGACAGCGCCATCCATCCGCACCGATACCCCCATCAGTCCTGTCATCGGGTAACGCCCCATGCCATCGCATATCCAAAGTTACGCGATGAAAACGGCCGTTTTTCGGGGATTATGTCAATCACACTCCTTCCCTGTCATGGAAGGAGTGGAGGTCCGGGCGGGAATCGAACCCACATTCACGGATTTGCAGTCCGCTGCATCACCATTCTGCCACCGGACCTGACCGGGACAGGGGCTATATCCTCTTAATCATGCCGCAGGTCAAGCCGTTGTGTGCGGCCTACCTGCTAGGCAGACATGAAAAGCGGGAATAGAACAGGATTTGCGGGGAAATAAAAATCACGCACCCGCCGCGATGCACGGATCGCCACCCCCGTTCACGGGGCCGATGGAAGGGAAGGTCATGAAGCAGCCAGTTATCGAATATCCCCCCCTTGATTACGAGGCGGCACGCCAGCGCATGGTCGATGCGCAGATCCGGCCGGCGCAGGTCAACGATCCGCGCATCATCACGGCGATACGCCACGTCCCGCGTGAACTTGCCGTGCCGGAGTCCTTGCGTGAATTCGCTTACGCGGACCAGTCGCTGCCGCTGCCTGACGGGCGCGTCCTGACCGAACCGCGCGTGGTCGCGCGCATGCTGCAGGTCGCCGCCCCCCGCCAGGGGGATCGGGTGCTGATCGTGGGCGCGGGGACCGGCTATCTCCCGGCACTGGCCTCGCGCATGGAAGAGGGGCTGCGGATCGACGCGCTGGAATCGGACCGGACGCTTGCCGCCATAGGGCAGGCGCTGTGCCGGACGTTCGCCCCCGACGTGTCATGGCATATCGGGCCACTGGCCGCTGGCGTGCCGGATAACGCGCCATATGACCTGATCCTGATTGACGGCGCCGTGCGCGCGATTCCCCCTGCCCTGCTGTCACAGTGCGCAGCCGACGGCCGTGTCGTCGCGCCCGTCTGGCCTGCCGACAGCGTGGCCTCGGTCTGCATCGTGCAGCCTACGGCCGAAGGTACGGGCGCCACGCGCGCCGTGTTCGACGCCAATGTCCCGCTGCTGCCCGAACTGGCCCCGGCCCCGGCCTTTTCCTTCGATTCAGTCGCCTGATCCCGCCACCCGTTACGGATATCGCGACAGCGTGCATCAGCGTCCCCTGCGTGCGATTAACCTGACCGCAACCTCCTGACGATAAGGTCCCCTCCCTCAGGCAGGCATGCCTGCATCAGGCCGGGCGCAGGGGATTATCGCATGAAGGGACGCAGGATTGTTGGCATCGGATTTGCCGCCATTCTGTATGGGGGAACCGCGCTGGCGCGCGCGCCAGCGGCACACGTCGCGGCGGACGATACCCCCGTCCAAGTTCCGCGCACCCTGCAGGAAGCACTGGCCAGCGCCTATCTGACCAACCCGGTCCTGCGCAGGGAGCGCGCCACCCTGCGCGCGACGGACGAACAGGTGCCCACGGCACTTGGCGGCTGGCGGCCGACCATTACCGGCACCGCCGACATGAGCTATTATACCGGCAACATGACGATGGCCGCGCAGGGCGGTAACGGCGGATATACCCGCCGTTACGACCAGCCCGGCTATGGCGCGGGCGTCACGATCAGCGAACCCATCTATACCGGCGGGCGCACGACGGCCTCCACCCATCGCGCCGTTCATGACGTGATGGCCGAACGCGCGCGCCTGATCGCGACGGAACAGCAGGTCTTTACCGATGTCGTCAACGCCTATGTCGGCGTGATCGAGGACGAGCAGATCCTGCGCATCGACATCAATAACGAGAAATTGTACCAAGAACAGCTGCGCGCCACCCAGCTGCGCGCCCGTGGGGGCGAAATCACCCATACCGACGTGGCACAGGCCGAAGCCGCGCTGAACGCCGCGCGCGCCACGCGCCAGCAGGCCGAAGGCACGCTGGCGGCGGCACGCGCGACCTACCTGCAGGTCATCGGCGCCGATGCGCCGGACAACCTTGAACCGCCCCAGCCGCTGGTGCTGCCTGTCACGTCCGAACAGGATGCGACGGTCCGCGCGACCGAAAACAATCCCTCCGTCATCGCCGCCCTGTTTGACGAGGCCGCACGCAAGGACGCGGTCGGCGTGGCCTTCGCCGCGCTGCTGCCCTCCATCAACGCGCAGGCCACCTACATGCACGACATCAACCAGAACGAGGGACGCTCCCTTTATGACAACAAGGCGGCGCTCGTCTCCGCCTCCATCCCCATCTATCAGGGGGGGAGCGAATACGCCGCCGTCCGCGCCGCCAAGCAGCAGGTCGCGGAGGCCCATCGCGCGGTCGAGGTCCAGCGCCGCAGCGCCATCCAGCTGGCGGAGGCAAGCTGGCAGCGCATCCTTGCCAACCGCGCCGCCATCACCAGCAACCGCGAGGCGATTTCCGCGAACATCACCGCCCTTGCCGGGGTGGAACGGCAGGCCATCGTCGGGACCGGCACGACGCTGGCGGTACTGCAGCAGCAGGAAACCCTGCTTCAGGCACAGGTCGCGCTGGTCATGAGCCTCGGCAGCCTTGTACAGGCTTCGTACCAGGAGGTCGCGGCCATCGGGCGGCTGACGGCGCGCGACCTCAACCTCGACGTGCCGCTTTATAACGAGAAGGCCTATTACAAGGCCGTGCACGACCGCCTGTGGGGCATCAGCGACTATGCCGTGCGGGAGCCGGGACGCTGATGGCCGCCTGATCGGCGGGGATTTTTCGCATGGCCGCAGGCATGCCATGGGGCATGGGGGAATCTTGCGCCGTTTCTTTCGCCACGGATTGGGGTATATCTGCCACGGGCGGACATGTTGTCGCGTCGCGCGTCTGATTTAGGTGGATCTGGTTTTTAGCAATGCTTGATAAGTCTTTCTCCCCCGGCGAGACAGAAACCTCCCTCTATGCATTGTGGGAGGGATGCGGGGCGTTTGCCGCAGATCCCGACAGTCCGCATCGCCCCTATACCATCATGATCCCGCCGCCCAATGTCACGGGCACGCTGCATGTCGGCCACGCCCTGACGATGACGTTGCAGGACACCCTGATCCGCTGGCGCCGCATGCAGGGACGCGACGTCCTGTGGCAGCCGGGGACCGACCATGCGGGCATCGCCACGCAGCTGGTGGTCGAACGGATGCTGCAAAAGGAAGGCACGTCACGGCAGGCGCTGGGGCGCGATGCCTTTGAAAAGCGCGTATGGGAATGGAAGGCGCAGTCAGGCGGCGGCATCACCACGCAGCTGCGCAGGCTTGGCGCCTCCCTCGACTGGCCGCGTGAACGTTTCACGATGGATGACGGCCTGTCGGACGCCGTGCGCGAAGTGTTCGTCACCCTGTACCGCGAAGGGCTGATCTATCGCGACAGGCGCCTGGTCAACTGGGACCCGACCTTCCGTTCCGCCATTTCCGACCTGGAAGTCGACAACCGCGAAACGCGGGGCAACCTGTGGTACATCCGCTATCCGATCGACGGACAGGCGGAGCGCACCATCACGGTGGCGACCACGCGGCCCGAAACCATGCTGGGCGACATGGCGGTCGCCGTGCACCCGGATGACGAACGCTATGCCGATCTGGTGGGACAGTCGGTTGTCCTGCCGCTGACGGGACGGCGCATCCGCATCATCGCGGACGAACATTCCGATCCGGAAAAAGGCAGCGGCGCGGTCAAGATCACCCCCGCGCATGACTTCAACGATTTCGAGGTCGGACGCCGCCATGACCTTGCGATGCCGAGCGTGCTGGACGCCGATGCCTGCATCACGCTGGAGGAAATCGCCGGCGAGATGCAGGCGCAGGACGGCATTTCCGACCCCGACTTTGTCCGCACCCTTCAGGGCATGCCGCGCGATGAGGCGCGCAAGGCCATCGTGGCCGAGCTTGAACGCCTGGGATGGCTGGAAAAGGTCGAGGCGCACACCAATCAGGTGCCCCATGCGGAACGCAGCGGCGCGGTGGTCGAACCCCGCCTGACCACGCAGTGGTACTGCGACGCCAAGACCCTTGCCGCCCCCGCGATCGAAGCGGTGGAGACGGGACGCGTCGAATTCGTGCCCCGCCAGTGGGAAAACACCTTCTTCGCATGGATGCGCGACATCCAGCCCTGGTGCATCAGCCGCCAGCTCTGGTGGGGACACCGCATCCCCGCGTGGTATGGTCCCGACGGCCATGTGTTCGTCGCCCATGACGAGGCCGATGCCGCTGAACAGGCCCGTGCCCATTATGGCCGTGACGAGGTCCTGACCCGGGACGAGGACGTGCTCGACACGTGGTTCTCTTCCGCGCTGTGGCCGTTCTCCACCCTTGGCTGGCCGCAGCAGACGCCTGAACTGGCGCGGTATTACCCGACGGACGTACTGGTCACGGGGTTTGACATCATCTTCTTCTGGGTTGCGCGGATGATGATGATGGGCCTGCATTTCATGAAGGACGTGCCGTTCCGCAAGGTGTTCATCCACGGGCTGGTGCGCGACGAACGCGGACAGAAAATGTCCAAGAGCAAGGGCAACGGCATCGACCCGCTGGAGATGATCGATACCTATGGCGCGGATGCCATGCGGTTCACGATCTGCGCGCTGACGGGGCTGGGCCGCGATGTAAAGCTGGGCCGCAGGAAGGTGGAGGAATACCGTTCCTTCACCACGAAACTGTGGAACGCCGCGCGCTTTTGCGAGATGAACCAGGTCGCCCCGGTCTGTGGCTTTGACCCCGCGAGCGTGAAATCCCCGCTGGGCCGCTGGCTGCTGGCGGAGGCGGGACGCGCGGTGGAGGACGCCACGGCGGCGCTGGAGGCCTTCCGCTTCGATGAATACGCCGCGACCTGCTACCGCTTTGTCTGGAACTGTTTTTGCGACTGGTTCCTGGAATTCGCCAAGCCGGTTTTCAATGCGGATGATGATGCAGGCGAAGCGGCCGAAATCCGCGCGGTTACGGCCCATGTGCTGGGCCTGATCCTGCGCCTGCTGCAGCCGGTCATGCCGTTCATGACCGATGAGCTGTGGCATCGCTTTGGCTATGGCGCGCGTGGCAGCCTGATGCAGGCGACGTGGCCCGCGCCCGACACTGTGCCCGACGCGCAGCAGGCCGGGGCGGAGATGGAATGGCTGATCCGTTTCATTACGGAAATCCGCACCGTGCGGGCCGAAATGAACGTGCCGCCATCGCGTCTGGCCCCGGTGCTGTTGCGCGATGCCTCGGCCCAGACCGTCGCGCGCGCCCGGAAATGGGCCGAAGCAATCGGACGCATGGCCCGCGTGTCCGAAGTCCGCCCCCTTGAGGGTGAAATGCCGGAGGGCGCGGCCCAGCTGGTGGTTGACGAGGCCACGCTGATCCTGCCGCTGGCGGGCATCATCGACCTGTCGCAGGAACGCCAGCGCCTTGAAAAGGAATGCGGCAAGGTGGATGGCGAGATCGCCAAGGTCGAGCGCAAACTGGCCAACGCCGATTTCGTGGCCCGCGCCAAGCCCGAAGTGGTGGAGGAAAACCGCGAGCGCCTTGCCGCGTTCCGTGCGGAACGCGTGCGGCTCGATGCCGCGCTGGCACGTATTTCCTGACGGTCTGACCTATCGCTGCGCCGCGTTCGCGTTCTGGAGGAAGGATGCGGCGCGGCCATCCGCAAATCATGAAGAAACGGGGACTCCCATGACGCAGCAAAAGACGGAAGTGGCCGTTCTGGCGGGGGGATGCTTCTGGTGCATCGAAGCCCCGCTGCGCGAAATCCGTGGCATCATCTCGCTCGAACCCGGCTATGCGGGCGGACATGTTCCCGATCCCACCTATGAAGACGTCTGCACCGGCCGGACGGGGCATGCGGAAGTCGTGCGGATCGAGTTCGATCCGGACATCCTGTCGTATCGTGATCTTCTGGGGATGTTCTTCGTCCTGCACGATCCCACGACCCTCAACCGGCAGGGCAATGATGTCGGCACGCAGTACCGATCCGCCATTTTCACACTGGACGATGAACAGGCGCGGACTGCGCGACAGGTGTGCGACGAACTGAGCGCGGCCGGGACATGGCCCGATCCCATCGTCACGCAGATCGTGCCGCTGGAACATTTCTATCCCGCGGAAACCTATCACCAGGATTATTTCGCCAAGAACCCGGGCAATCCCTTCTGCAACGCGGTCATCCCGCCCAAGATCGCCAAAATCCGCAAGCTGTTCCGCGAACGCCTGACCTCGCCCTGAGGGCTGGCCTGACAACAGCAGGTTCTGGGTGTCGCTCTTTTAAAAAGGGCGACATCTTTCGAAGCTTTTTATAAAAAGCTTCACCAAAAACTTTTATAATTTCATGATGTTATTGGGGCTGCTTTTTCAAACAGCCTCTGAACCGCCCAGCGGGCGGGGCATGCCATCCGTGCCTGTCCGGCCTATATGGGCCACGGGCCGGATGGCTGACAGATCAGGGTTTCGGATCGAATCCGTCCATCAATCCATCAAAAAATGATTTCAGCCCCAGACGCGGGGACTGCGCCTGTTCCACGGCCACGCCATTGACCCCATCCTCGGGATATTTCGGCAAGGTAGGGATGGCCGTGCTCAGTTCACGCCAGAAAGCGGCAAGCTTCTGATGCTCCGCCTCGTGCGAGGCAGCGATGTCCTGAACCAGCTTCATGCAGGCCACCGCCTGCGGATCCTTGTTATGCACGCCTTCGTGCAGAAGATTGGCAATCTTCAGCACGCCGCTGGAACTCTGGTCCATCTGCGCCGACAGCGCGGCATAGGCATCGAGAATGGGCTTGAGATTCATCGGGGGTTCTCCATCCGCTTTCGCGTCATGTCTTCCATGTCGTTTCACTACCCTGCGCGCGTATCGCCGGGCCGTTACCGCTTTCCTTCTCAATAGGCCACAAGAGTCTGCACGACCAGAGGCTCGCCCTCGTTCCCCATAATCACCCAACCCTGCGGATCGCCATATGGTTGCCCGCCAGGACCTGTCCATGCATCCGGCATGCTTTCATCCACTCCCAATTATGTAGGGTGCGATAATATTATTTCCATCCATCTGGAAACCGGCATAAAAAACGCCTGCCCCGCATCTTGCGGCACAGGCGCTCCGTTCAGGCTGGAAACATGGATATTACCCGCGCCCCCCTCGCCCGCCCAGACAACGCTAAAGGACGCGCGAGAGGTGCCTTCCCAAAGGCAGCCTGAAAAAGAAAGGTCAGTAACATCCTGAAATCATAAAAGTTTTTGGTGAATCTTTTTATAAAAAGCTTCAAAAAAGATGCCGCCTTTCTGGAAAAAGGCGGCACCCAAAAACTTCTGTCATTTATTATCAGCAGGCTGTTTTCAAACGGCCTCTTAACGATAGGCCTCGGCAAAGGCTGCCGCCGCCCCCAGCAGGCCGGGCTGCGGATAGGTAATCAGCTTGACCGGCATCGCCGCCATCAGGCTTTCGAAACGGCCCTTGGCCACGAACCGCTCGGCAAAGCCCGATACGCCCAGATGCTTCGCCAGACGCAGGCCAAGCCCACCGGCGATCACCACGCTGCCGCCCCCCTGCGCCAGCGCCAGATCGCCCGCCACCGTTCCCAGCGACAGGCAGAAACGTTCCAAGGCGGCGGCGGCGACATGGTCGCTTCCGTCCAGCGCCATCGTCCACAGGGTCTTGTCATCGCGGGTGCGGACCGGAAGGTTGCCGATTTCCGCGATCGCCTCGTACAGGTTGCCAAGTCCGGGGCCGGAGACCACGCGTTCCACCGACACGCGACGATACCGCAGCCGCAGCAGTTGCAGGATGCGGTCTTCCAGCTGGTCCAGCGGGGAGAAATCGATATGCCCGCCCTCTGTCTCGCACACGAAATATCCGTTCTTGTGCCGCACGACATAGGCCGAGCCCAGCCCCGTGCCGGGACCGACGATGGTAATGATCCCTTCCTTGGGAAGCGGCGTGTCCGGGCCGCAGATATGCTGGAGGCTTTCTTCGCCCACCTGCGCCACGGCATGGGCGACGGCTCCGAAATCGTTGACCAGCACATGCTCGTCGATGTCCAGCTTCGCCCCGAGCTGGGCCGGCTGGATGATCCACGGGTTATTCGTCAGCTTCAGGATTTCGCCCTTTATGGGACATGCGACCGCAATGCCCGCCGCGCGCGGCAGCGGCTTGCCCACCGAACGGCCAAACGCCTCCCATGCAAGCTGCAGGCTGGCATGTTCGGCGCATTTCAGGGTCGTTGCCTCCCCCATGCTGACAACGCGCCCATTTTCCACGCGTGCCAGCGCGAAACGCGCGTGCGTGCCCCCAATATCGACGGCTACGATTTCTTTCATGTGCGATCATTCTCCGCAGTCAGCAGGCAATCTTCTTCCGGGGGAATTCTGTCGGGCGACAGGGTCCATGGAACGCCCGTTGCCCTCTCCCCGTCAAATCAGACCCTCTAAAATGAATTATGTCATCTGACGCAACTATGGCCGGAAACAGGGACGTCACATTGACTGATGTCACGTAAAACCGTCAAATCCGGACCTGCCGCGCGTGAATATTATTTTTTCTGTCCATCCTGCTCATCCTGCGACACCTCCCCACGCGGGACCTGACCGGCCTTCAGCCGCGACAGGATCCACCGCTTGAACGGCCAGGGCACGATCACGTCCACCAGCCGCAGGATCGAAAACAGGAAGGGAAAGACCACGTGCGCCCTGTTGCGCTCCACCGCGCGGGCGATCTGCCGCGCGGCAGAGGGCGCGGTTTGCAGAAAGGGCTTGAACCCCACGACGCGACGGCTCATCGCGGTATCGACAAAACCGGGCGATACCAGCGTTACCCCCACACCATGTGGGGAAAGCGCCATGTGCAGTGATTCCGCGAAACGCTTCAGCCCGGCCTTGGACCCGGAATAGGCGGCGGCGAACGGGATGGCGTGAAAGGCCGCGACAGATCCCACCAGCACGATATGCCCACGTCCGCGCCGGACCATCGCCTCCGCCGCGGCGGCCGCCATGGCCGACGGCGTGGCGTAGTTCACCAGCCCGAGTTCCAGGACCGTCTCCGCCTTTTCGGTCACGTCATCAGCCGTCTTCATGTCGCCCAGCCCCGCCGCGAGGATGGCGAGGTCAATCGGCGTCCGGGCATCGTCCTCCCGATAGGATGCAATTGCGGCATGCCCGTCCTGCAGATCAAGCGCGCGTATCCGGACATCCCCCCCATAACGCCTGCAGTCACGCGCCACGGCCTCCAGACGGCCCTCATCACGGCCCCACAGCAGCAGATTCCAGCCCCTGCGGGCATAAAGCCGCGCCAGTTCCGCGCCAATTCCACCCGACGCGCCGGTAATCAGCGCCCAGGCAGGGGTCCCGTTCATGTTCTGGCCGGGCCGTACTTCCATTGTCTGTCTTCCTTTCCACCACCATTTTGTGCCATCAGCACAACGAACGGGTTATTCAACCTTCTACACCACTCGCTGACATTCCCGCCACGTCATGCCCCCCCGGCGCGGCAATGGTAACGCCAGCACAGTCAGGAAGCTGCGGACAGGTCATGAACGAAGCCGACCAACTTGTCATTATTCCCGTTTCCGGTTTTCGTCAGATGACCACCTTCATCCAGTTACCCCGCCTGCTGTATGCGGGGCTGCCAGGTTATGTCGCCCCGCTGGACATGGTGCAGCGCGACCTGCTGCTGCCAGGCCGCAATCCGTTCTTCCGCCGGGGGCAGGCGCAATATTTCCTCGCCATGCGCAATGGGGAGGCGGTGGGGCGCATTTCCGCGCAGATCGACCCGATCGCCATCGCCCATATCAAGGAGAAGGTCGGCTTTTTCGGCGCGCTTGACGCCGTGGATGACCTGGGGGTCGTTTCCGCCCTGCTCGACGCCGCGGCGACATGGCTGCGGGAGCGGGGCATGAAGGTCATGCGCGGCCCGCAGACACCGAACAGCAACGGCGAATTCGGCATGATGATCGAAGGCCAGCATGAACTGCCGATGGTCGCCATGCCGTGGCATCCGCACTGGCTGCCGGGCATGATGGAAGCCTGCGGCATGGTCGGGCAGGAAGACCTGCTGGCCTATCGCATCTTTACCGGCCCCGACGCGGAGGAGGCGCACCTTGTCCCCGCCAGCCTGAAGATGGGCGAAGGCCGCCTTGGCAGCATCAGGACGCGCGGGCTGGACATGAGCCGCCTGCATGAGGAAGGGGAGATCCTGCGCCAGCTCTATAACGACGCATGGCGCAACAACTGGGGCTCCCTCCCGCTGACGCGCGAGGAGGTGGACGGCATGATCAGCGAGCTTCGCCCCCTGCTTCGCCCCGAACATTATGTCCTGATCGAACAGGACGAGCAGCCGGTGGCCTTCGCCCTGGTGGTGCCCAACGTGTATGACATCTCCAGCGACCTGGGCGGCGCCCCCACGCCGCTGGGCTGGCTGAAGCTGGGCAAGCGGCTGCTTCGCCATGAATTCCATTCCGCGCGCGTCATCCTGCTGGGCGTCAGTTCCCGGCTGGAGGGAACGGCGCTGGGTGCGATCATGCCCGCGCTGGCCATTACCGAACTGATGAAGCGCGGGCGCGTGCTGCCCTACCGCACGGTGGAGCTTGGCTGGGTGCTGGAAAGCAACCTGCCGATCCGCCGCCTGATCGAACGGATCGCGCCCCAGCCTTACAAGCGCTATCGCGTATATGACCGCGCCCTGAGCGATAACGACCTTTGAAAGGCCGCTTGAAACGGCGGACCCGGCAACACACTGAAATTATGAAAATTTTTTGGTGAAGCTTTTTATAAAAAGCTTCGAAAGACGTCACTTTTCCCCAAAATGCGGTGCTTTGCGAAGCCCCCTGAAAACAGCCTCACCGAAAACCTGCTTATGCCAGCCTTTCAGGCTGTCCACAGCACACCGGCATATCATGCGATGCCGGGGCTTACAGGTGGCTCCAGCCGGGGCGCGCGACACTGACCGGCGCACCCTGCGCGTCATGCAGACGCACGGTGCCCGCCGCGCCGCTGGGGTCGGTAAAGCGTCCGATGCGCGTCATGGGCACCCCATGGCGGCGGCCCTGGCGTTGCAGCGCTGCTTCCCGCTCCGGCGGCACCGCCAGCAGCAGTTCGTAATCGTCCCCACCCGTCAGGCAGGTTTCGCGCCATTGCGGACCGGCGGCGCGCGCCGCATCCGACAGGGGAACGCGATCGACGTCGATGTCCACGTCCAGACCGCTTTCACGCGCCAGATGGCCCGCGTCCTGCACCAGCCCGTCCGAAACATCCATCGCCGCCGTCGCAATCCCATGCAGTTCCAGCCCCAGCCGGGGGATGGGCAGGCGATAGCGTTGCGCCAGTACATGTCCGGGATCGGCCACCCGCCCCCGCAGGGCCAGCAGCCCGAGCGCCCCGTCCCCGATGGTGCCGCTTACCCACAGCCCGTCGCCCGCGCGCGCCGTGCTGCGTTGCAACACGCAACCGCTGGCCACATGCCCCACGATCGTCAATGACAGCACCAGCGGCCCGGTGGTGGAGGTCGTATCGCCACCCAGCAGCCCCAGCCCATATGCCTGCTGGTCCGCACGCAGCCCGGCGGCGAAATCCGCGAACCAGTCTTCGGCGTATCCCGGGGGACGCGCCACCGTCAGCAGGTAACCCAATGGCGTCGCGTCCATCGCGGCGAGATCGGAAAGGTTGCAGCGCAGCAGCTTGCGCCCGATCGTATCGGGCGGGTCATCGGACAGGAAATGCACGCCCTCGACCATCGCATCGACCGCCATCACCATCTGCCGTCCCGGCGGGGGCGTGACGACAGCCGCGTCATCGCGCAGGTCCAGCGCCCCTTCCCCGGCCAGAGGGCGGAAGATGCGCCCGATAAACCCGAATTCCGCAGGCAGGGCGGCAGGTCCGCCAGTTTGATGCTGCGACATGCGACCTCGTCTTTCAGGCGGCTGTGGCGCCGTTTACGCGGCTCAGCCGGCCGATGGCCCGTCATCCGGCGCGGACGGGGCTGACGCTTCCGCCTGACGGGGCGCTTCGCCCGCGATCCTGCGCGCCATCGTGTCAAGGACGCCATTGAGCATGCGCGGTTCCTCGCCGGAAAAGAAACCGTGCGCCACATCCATGTATTCGTTGATGATGACGCGGCTGGGCGCGGGGTCCGCGGCGGTCAGTTCGCCGCCCGCCGCGCGCAGCAGCGCGCGCAGCACGGGGTCCAGGCGTTCCATCGGCCACGATGACGGCAGGACGTCCATGACCATTGCGTCAATCTGTTCCCTGCGCGCCACGCTGCCACGCACGATGGCGGTAAACAGGCGCACGTCGGCATCGGGCACCTGCCCTTCGGCATATTCCGAAGGGGCGTCGCCGCTCGCCAGGCGATGGCGCGTGAACTGCGACACCACGGTCTCGGGGTTGTCGCCCGCCTGCTCGATCTGGAACAGCGCCTGAACCGCGCCCACGCGCGATGCCGTCCTCGACCTGTTCCTGCCGCCGGTGGGGGCGTCGGCGCCTGTCTGTGTCATGTCTGGCTGTCTCCTGCTATGGCGTCGTGCGCGATCAGGGCTTCATCGCCTCTTTGACGCATCGGGTCCATAGGGTTTCGGCGTCATTTATCCGCCACGGGGGCCTGATCGCCATCCTTTGGGGCCGTATCCGCCGCGACAGAGGTGGAGATCGTCTCGAGTATCGCGGCGAAATCCTTGGTTTCCCTGAAATCCCAGTGCACGCTGGCAAAGCGGATATAGGCCACCGAATCGATTTCCCGCAAAGTTTCCATCACCCTTCGCCCGATATCGGCCGATGGGATATCCGGCTCCCCCGCGGCCTCGAGATGCCGGACCAGCCCGTTGACGATGCGTTCGATGCGCTCCTCATCGACAGGGCGCTTGCGCAGGGCGATGCGCACCGAACGCGCCAGCTTGTCACGTTCGAACGGAACCCGCCTGCCATCCGCCTTGACCACGATCAGGTCACGCAGCTGGATGCGCTCGATCGTCGTGAAACGCTGCCCGCAGGAGGCACAGATGCGACGCCTGCGGATCGCGGCCCCATCCTCGTGCGGGCGGCTGTCCTTGACCTGGGTATCTTCATGTCCACAAAACGGGCAACGCATGGAAATTACTCATCATCAGGCAGAAGTTCCGGCGGCCATGGCCCGATACAGGCCCCGCCGGCGTGATTGCATAACAGAAAAACACATCCCCGGCGGATGCGGCGTTACTTCGGCGGCATCATTCTGGCAGCATCATTCTGGCGGCGTCTCGGACAGGACCTGCAGGACCGCGTCGCCATAACGTTCCAGCTTTGACGATCCCACCCCCTTGATGGTGCCCAGCTCATGCAGGCTGGCGGGACGTTCGCGCGCGATATCATGCAGCACCGCGTCATGGAAAATCACATAGGGCGGGATCTCCTGCTCCCGCGCCTCGCCCAGGCGCCATGCCTTGAGGGCACGGTACAGCCGCGCCACCTCCGGCGGCAGCGTATCGGGATCCAGCCTGCCGCCGCCGCGCCGTTCGCCCCCCGCCGCGCGCAGGTCCTCAGTCGCGTCTTCCCTGAGGGAGACGACTTCCTCCCCCCTCAGGATGGGACGCGCGCGCGCCTGGTCAAGGGAGAGGGCATTATATTCCCCGCTGACCCGAATCGCGCCCCGCGCGATCAGCTGCCGGATGACGCCACGCCAGAACACTTCGGGACGGTCCTTGCCAATGCCGAAGACACTCAGCCTGTCATGCCCGTGCCGCCCCGCCATGTCCGATGCCTTGCCCCGCAGGACAGAGGCCACGTGCACCGCGCCGAAACGCTGCCCCGTGCGGTATATGGCCGACAGCACCTTCTGCGCCGCGACCGTGCCGTCGAACGTGACCGCGGGATTGCGACAGTTGTCGCAATGCCCGCATGGCTGTTCCAGACGTTCGCCAAAGCAGGCCAGCAGGGCCTCCGTCCGGCATCCCGTCGTCTCCGCCAGCGCGATCATCGCCTCCAGCCGGCCGCTCATGATGCGGCGCTGGGCCTCGGGCGCGTTGGACTGCTCCAGCCAGTAACGGGCGCGCGCGATGTCGTCGCCGCCATACAGCAGCACGGTTTCGGCGGTTTCCCCGTCGCGCCCGGCACGGCCGATCTGCTGGTAATACCCCTCGGGCGAGGCCGGCATGTCCAGATGGATCACCGTGCGGACGTCAGGGCGGTCAATTCCCATGCCGAATGCGATGGTCGCGACGATGACCACCGCCTCGCCCGAGCGGAAGCGCATCAGGACCGCACGCTTTTCCACCGGCGACAGCCCGGCGTGGAAAGCCAGCGCGACATAACCGCGATCGCACAGGGATTTCGCGATCCGCTCCGTCTTGTTGCGGCTGCCGCAATAGACGATGCCCGCCTCCCCCTTGTGACGGTCGAGGATGCTGACAAGCTGGCGCATCTCCGACGTCTTGGGGCTGACGGCGACATCAAGGTTGGGACGGTGGAAGCTTGCCTTGAGCACGGTGGCATCGGGCATTGCCAGCGCTTCGAGGATATCGCTCTGCGTGCGCGGGTCAGCCGTCGCGGTCAGGGCGATGCGCGGCACGCCGGGAAAATGCTGCGGCAGGGAAGCCAGCGCCCGGTATTCGGGACGGAATTCATGCCCCCACGCCGAAATGCAGTGCGCTTCGTCAATCGCGATGACCGACAGCGTCAGGCGCGACAGCCGTTCAAGCATGCCCGGCGACAGGAGCCGTTCGGGGGAAACATACAGGATATCAAGCCGCCCGGCGGCAAGGTCGGAACGGACGCGCATGGCATCGTCCGCTTCCTGTTCGGAATGGAGGGCGCCTGCATTGACGCCAAGCTGGCGCAGGGCCGCGACCTGATCGTCCATCAGCGCGATCAGGGGCGAAATCACCAGCCCCGTGCCGGGACGGCTCAACGCCGGCACCTGATAGCACACGCTCTTGCCGCCACCGGTGGGCATCAGGACCAGGCAGTCCTGCCCCGCCATCACCTGATCCACGGCCTGCTGCTGCAGGCCACGGAAATCAGGGAAACCAAATATGCGTGACAGTATGCCGCGCGGGGATGTGTCAATGTCCTGGGCCATCGTCACACATCCACCGGCAGATGAAAAAACCGGATCACCGGACGGATCATCCCGTCGGGGATCAGTTGCGGGTCACCTCGATCTCGACGCGACGCGACGCAAGGGCGCCGTCCTCGTTATTCACGGGGCCACGGGGCTGCTGACGGATGCGGCTGGCGTCCACGCCATCGACCGCCAGCTGGCGCGCCACGATCTTGGCGCGGTCGATCGCCAGCAGTTCATCAGCCGACAGGTCCTTGGACGCCGCGGCATATCCCTCGACCCGGACGGTACCGTTATGCGACAGGGCGCGCTGGGCCGCCTGCGAGATGACCGTCTGGGCCGGGGGATCGATCTGGGTGGAATTCTGGGTGAAGAACACGACGTACTTGGCAGGGTGCCCCCCCGCGCAACCCGCCAGCAGACCAAGACCCAGAAGGATAGACAGGCGACGCATGATGGACCACTCCTGATAAAAATATATTTACGCTGGACCGTCGGAACCGCATCCCCGCATCCTGCGCAGGCGCGATACGATCCGTAATTTCCGCTACTTCGTGCCCCCAGAGCGGACCTACGTCAATCCTTTCCGGGCGGCGGGCATTCATTATCGCGCCACCGCCACCGCATGGCCGCCCGAAATACGCCATATTCTGTCCAGCTGCTCCACCCCCGTCAGGCGATGGGCGATCAGGATGACCGTCCGGCCCTGCGTCACTTCATTGAGGGTCCGCAGGAAGTCCTGCTCCGTTTCCGCGTCCAGCCCGGTGGCGGGTTCGTCAAGGATCAGGATGGGCGCGTGCGACAGCAGGGTCCGCGCCAGCGCGATGCGCCGCCCCTGTCCGCCCGACACACTCGCCCCGCCTTCGCCCAGCCACGTATCAAGGCCTTCGGGCATGTCGCGCACCAGATCGCCAACCCGCGCGCGGTCCAGCGCGACCCACAGGTCATCGTCGGACGCATCCGGACGGCCCAGCAGCAGATTGTTGCGAATCGTGTCCTCGAACAGGTGGGTGGCCTGCGACAGCCACGCCATGCGCTGGCGCAGGGCATCGTCGGAAATGCCGGCGATATCCTCGCCCCCCAGCAGCACGCGCCCGGAATCCGGCGCCACTACCTTGAGAAGAAGCGCGGCCAGAGTGGACTTGCCCGCGCCCGACGGCCCCAGCACCGCGACACGGCTGCCCGCCGGGATGTCGAGCGACAGGCCGTCGAACACCGGCACGCGATCCTCGCTCCAGCGGAAAGCGACATTGTCGAAACGGATATCGGTGCCGGCGGGGGCCGGGGCGCTGCCCTGCGGGGCCGCGTGCCGGACGTTGGCATCAACCCCGACCACGCGTTCCGCCGCGCGGGTGACATTACCCGCAAGCGCGCCAGCGCGGGTCAGGCCGCCAATGCTTTCGAACGCCGCGACCGTCAGGAACAGCACGCCCGCCGCCGGCAGCGGGGGCAAGGGTCCCATGCCACCGATCCCGAGTGCCGCCGCCAGCACGATGACAACGGCAAGCTGCCCGCACAGGTACGACGCCCCGCCGGCAAGGGCCAGCGCGCGGGACTGGCGCATCTGCGCGCGGAACAGGGCCTCGTCCCGCGCCGTGACGTTGGCGAGCATCCGTCCCTCCGCCCCGAAGGTCCGGATTTCACGCAGGCCCGTCACCATGTCCAGCACGCCGATGCGCAGCTGTGCGGCCTGATGGTTGACCAGCCCGCCGTCACGCCGCGCAAGGACGGCGGCGCAGACCGGCATGACGAACGCGCCGATGGCGAACAGGACCGCGATGACGATCGCGAGGGGCGAATTGACCAGATTGATGGCAAGGAACAGGAACGGCAGCACCATGACCGCGCCGGCCAGCGGCACGATGATGCGAAGGTAAAGGCCGTCCAGCGTCTCCACATCCGAGACAAGGCGCGACAGCAGGTCTCCCGCCCTGCGGAAGCCAAGCCCCGCCGCGGCGCCGCGCGCAAGGTGACGGAAAAACCACACACGCACGTCCGCCAGCGCGCGGAACATCGCGTCATGGGTCACCAGCCGTTCCACATATCGCAGGCCGACCCGCGCCACGCCCAGGACCCGCAGGGCCGCGACGGTAATCACGATCCCGCCCATCGCCATGCCCGCGACACGGATCCCCGCCTCGCGCGTCAGCAGCAGGCCGCACAGCAGCGCCAGCAGCGACAGGATGCAGCCCGCCGTCAGCAGGGGCGCGCGCAGCCGCCAGATCGACAGGATGGTCAGTACGGGCGCGAACACATGCTCCCGCCTGCCTGTATGATGGCGATGTTCCGTACGCGATCTCATCATGCCGCCGTTTCCCCTGAAATCACCTGTCCATGGTCCAGCTCCACCCGCTGTCCCGTGAACATGCCGACCGATGCCGAATGGCTGGCAAGGATGACGGTCCTGCCCTGCGCCAGCCTGCGCAGGCAGTCGAAGACGTCCGCCTCCGTCGCGGGATCAAGGTGCGAGGTCGGTTCATCCAGCAGCAGCAGCGGCGCGTCCTTGAGGAAGGCGCGCGCGATCGCGATACGCTGCGCCTGCCCGCCCGACAGGCCAAAGCCGCCTTCGCCGATACGGGTTTCAAGCCCCTGCGGCAGGTCGGCTGCGAACCGGTCCACCGAGGCCGCATGGATGGCGGCCTGCACCGATGCCTCGTCCGCGTCGGGACGGGCGAACAGGATGTTTTCCCGCAAGGTGCCCGCGAACAGCACCGGCTTCTGCCCGATCCAGGAGATCAGGGCGCTCAGCGCCTGCGGCGGGATCGTGGTCATGTCCGTGTCATTGAACACGACGCGCCCCCGGTCGGGCGTGATGAAGCCCAGCAGCATTTCAATGATCGTGGACTTGCCCGACCCCGACGCCCCGGTCAGGATCAGCGTCTGGCCGGCGGGCACGCTGAAACTGACATCGCGCAATGTCGGCCCACGCGCCGCGTCCCACATGAAATCGACATGTTCGAACCGTACGCCGACGCCATGCCCGGCCACATCCAGCACCCTGTCCCGCGCCGCGCGCGTCTCCTGCGGGGTGGGAAGGGCGACCATCGCCGCCGCCGCGCCAGAGGCATGGGCACGATCCTGGTAGGCCAGCGCCAGCCCACGGAAGGGCGCGAAGAATTCCGGCACCAGAAGCACCACGAACAGCGCCCTGACCGCCGTTTCCGTCATCTGCGTCGCGGGTGCGCCCGCCTGATGCAGCGCCAGCAGGGTCGCGCCATTGCGCAGCGCGATCAGCACAAGCGCCACGACCATGGCGCAGTCGATGGAGGCGGAGGACAGGAACGCCACGCGCAGCACCTTCATCGTGCGCCGTCGCAGGTCATCGGCGGAAATGGCGAGCCTGCGCGCCTCGTCCTCGGTCCGGCCCGCCAGAACGATGGTCGCGATCCCGCGCACACGGTCAAGGAAGCGCGCCTGCAGCCGCTGCATCGCAAGAAACTGGTTGCGTGAGGCGACCGCCGCGCCAATGCCGAAAACCGCCTGCCCGAATGGCACCGCGATCCCGCACAGCGCCATGATGAGCGCCGATCCCGGCTGCACGAAGGCGGCGATGACGCCAAGGACGAAAGGTGCCCCCACCCACAGGATGGAGGCCGGAAGCCAGCGGGCGAAAAATCCGTCCAGCGCCTCGATCCGGTCGACCGCCAGCGCCGTCAGCGCCCCGCTGTGATGCTGGCGCAACAGGGCGGGGCCGCCATGCAGGATGGCGGACAGCACGTCGCCACGCAGCCGCCTGCGCGCGCCCATGCCGGCCCGCGCCGCCGCCATGTCCGACATCGCCTGACAGCCGGCGCGCAGCACCGCAAGAACCACCAGTGCCACCAGCGACCATGCGACGGACCCGCCGGGCGAAGGCGCAAGCACGTGGCCCAGCACATTGGCCACGCACCATACCTGTCCCGCGCCGAGCATGCTGGAAACAAGGCCGAGGCACACGATGGGCATGGCCTGCCTGCGTCCCAGACGTGACTGCGCCCGCGTCCACGCCTTCATCACTGTCTTGTCATCACTCATGATCGCTCCCTATACCGAAGGAACCGGGTCAGGGACAGTCATCAGGCCCCATGCGGCTGTAACGCATGCATGGGGCAGCCATGCGTTTTTTACCCCTCAGATATCATCCTGATCGGGTTCGGGCTGCTGGATGACGAAGACAAGCACGTAGCGCGTGCCATTTTCCTCGAACATCTGAAGCTCCCCGCCCAGCTGGCGGGCAAAGCCACGGATCAGCTGCAGGCCGATGCCGCTGCGCTCATCCCCGCCGCGTCGCACGCGGCCTGCCGCCATGCCGACGCCGTCATCGGCGATCCACAGGCACGCCCGCATCCTGTCGACCTGCCGCAGCCCGACCTCCAGCGTGCCGCGGGCGTGATCGGGAAAGGCGTATTTGATGGTGTTGCTGACCGCCTCGGTCACGATCAGGGCAAGCGGCACGGCCTGATCGGGCACCATCAGCAGGTCCTCGACCTGAATGTCGAGCGTGATGCGCCCGTCATCCGGCTCGCCGATCGCATGCATGATCTGCCCGCACAGTTCGCGCACGAAGCTCTGCATGTTCAGGTTGTACAGGCCGCCTTCGGCATAAAGGTAGCGATGCAGCGTCGCGAGCGCGCGCACCCGGTCGCGGGCCTGCGCGAATTCCTCCCGCGCGGCGGGCTGCGTTATGCGGTCGGCCTGCAGGTTGAGGAGGGAGGCGACGATCTGCAGGTTGTTCTTGACCCGATGATGCATTTCCTTGAGCAGCAGCTCCTGGCGCACCGCCGCGCGTTCCAGCCGACGCTCATGCCGCGCCAGCCTGCGCGTCGCCTTGCTGAAGGCATGGGCAAGCTGTCGCACCTCGAACGGCATGGCCCAGTTGGAACGCACGTCGTACACGCCCCCCAGCTGCCACAGATTGACCGAGGCCGTCAGCTTGCGCAGCGGGGAGACAATCAGCACATCCGCGCTTTTCGACGCGCCCAGCAGGCCGGTCAGCAGCAGCAGCCCGCTGGTGACCAGCGCGATCGCGAACATCAGCACGGCGTGGCGTTCGTTGGCGTTGCGCCGCGTGGCCGCCAGCACGAAGACGCCCCCCTCCACCCGGCCGAGGGAAAATGCCCCATCGGGCAGCGTGCCGCGCGCATGATCACGGCCGACATGCATGATGCGCCGCACCCGTTCCATCAGCATGGGCGATGGCATCGCGGGCCAGCCACAATCCCCGCACAGCGGCGCCGCCGCCGATCCGTTCGGGCTCATGACCCAGATGGCGACGGGACTGTCGCGCTGCACGATGTCGGGACGGGAATCGCCCGGACGCTGCGTGCGGTCCTGCCATGACAGCGGCATGATGCCGGTCAGGAAGCCACTGCGCGCCAGATGGCCGCTGCCATCGCCGATCATGGTCGCCACGGTCACGCGGAATGCGATGGGAATACCCTGCCCCTGCCCGTCGGCAGTGATGTAGGACACGCGCACGTCGCCCTGAAAGCGCGGCATGTCGTCAAGGACGAGGCGCTTTGCGCCCCCCGCCTGGCCCACCTGGGTGACGACATTGCCCAGCGCGTCCACCAGCGCGATCTGTTCGTAATGATGGCCGGTCAGGGACTGCGCCAGTTCCAGCATGTGCCGGATGCCGTCATCATCCAGCGCCATGTGCCCGACAACCCGCAGCATGCCGCCAAGGTCATCGACTTCGTGGCGGATTTCCAGATTGACGCGCTCCAGCATCAGGTCGGTGCGGTAACCGGGGGCGGCTAGCGTCTTGTGATAGTTCCGCCACGCCTGCACCCCTCCGATCAGGGCGATCGGCATGGCGGCGAACAGGATGATGGCCATCATGCGCACCCGCACCGCATCGAACAGCCGCCCGATGCGAAGCAGGGTGCGATGGGATCTGCCCTCGCCATTCCCGGCCGAGGAACGGCGAAACCATTTCTTCATCTATTTCTTGCGCTCGCGATCGTTCTTGATCAATCGCAGCAGTTCCTCAGGTATTGGTTCATTGGCGACATCATCGAACAATTGGTGCAGTCCCCGCTTCAACCACAATTCGAACGCGTCATTCGAACTATTATTGTTCTTTTTTTCTGGTTGCCTAGGAGGACAGTTCTCCTTTAACGGCATTTCATTATCCCGAAGCTTATATTCATTTGTTCACAAACTTCGGATAAGCATCGCAGTTGCAATCTATTTTCCGAAAGAAGTCGGGGGCACACGGACCCCGCTTCCTCACGTGCCACATTTTGATCACAATTCAAAGCGTCATTTAATAACTAATTAATGTGCAGGTTAATGTGCGGCCATCCCTATCGGGAACGGGCCTCCAGCCGGGAGGCAGCGCCCTGCCGCAGACGGGCGACCACACCGCGCAGGCGCACCGTTTCGGTGGTCTGTTCCTCGCCCTCCAGCCATGCCTCAAGCTGGCGGCGCGCGCGGAAAACGCGGCTTTTGGCAGTGCCGACGGCGCAGCCGCTGACTTCCGCCAGTTCCTCGTAGCTCATGCCCTGCATCACCACCATCACCAGCGCCTCGCGCTGGTCGGCCGGCAGGCGATCCATCGCGCTGGCCAGTTCCTTGACCGCGAGGCGTTCCTCATGCGCGCCACTGCAGGCGAGGACGGCGGTGGGGACGTCCTCGATATCGCCGGTCTCGCGCTTCTTGCGTAGGTCGGAGATGAAACGGTTACGCAGGATGCGATGCATCCACGCGGGGAAATTCGTGCCGGGGGTAAAGCTGTGCTGCGCGGACAGCGCGTTGCATACGGCGTCCTGCACCAGATCATCGGCCGCGGCACGGTTGCGCGTCAGGGAGAGGGCCTGGACCCGCAGTCGGGGCAGGAGTGCTATCACCTGGTCGTGAAAGTCATTTGTCATTGTCTTGTCCCCTTTCATACCTGTGCAATGAACGGGCTTGCAAAAGGGTTGCATCCTTGATGTAACGAAACCGTGAGTTGTAGCGCTCCCTCCCCGCGCCATGCGGCTCAGTCGTCGGAACCGGGGCCGGATTCAGCTGTGGGCGGCGCGTCGCGACCGGTGCCGATCATGTGCATGATCTGCGTCCTGGCCCGCGATACCCGCGCCTTGAGCGTGCCCACGCTGACGCCACAGACCTCCGCCGCCTCGGCATAGGTCATTTCCTGCACGCCGATCAGGATCAGCGCCTCGCGCAGGCGGGGCGTCAGCCGCCATATCACCCCGTCCAGATCGCGCAGGTCGTCGCCGTCGCTTGCGGGCCGGTCGGAACACGCGCGATCGGGACTGGTCGCGTAATCGGACATCACGTCGCGCTCACGCCTGCGCCGGCGCGCGGTTTCGTAAAAAAGATTGCGCGCGATGGTATAAAGCCACGCCCGCATGTTCGTGCCCGGCTGGAACTGGTCCAGCCCCGCCAGCGCGCGCAGCACGGTTTCCTGCACAAGGTCGTCGGCGGACGAGACCTCGCCGGTCAAAAATCTGGCAAACCCACGCAAATGCGGCAAAAGAGACATGATCTCCTTGCGCAGTTGGGTTACGGTCTGGGAACTGGCTGATATGCTCTGGGTCAGTTTGTTTAACTCTCCATAACTCCAGTTGCGCAGCCTAACGCCGTAATGGTTTACGGTGTAACAATTTCTTCGGGGGGATGAAGTCCACATGCCGCTTTCCCGGCGTCAAGATCTGCTCCGCGCCCTTCCCTATGCCAGACGCTATGCCAGGGCGCTGTCAGGCAGCCAGTCACGGGGGGATCTCCTGGTGGCTGAGAGCCTGCGTGAACTCATCGCCGTTGACGACCCCGCCCTGCGCCCTCGTCTTCGACTGTATCAATGGATATCGCGCCACTATACCTCGTCCGCGCCACCGCATGGCGGCGACCTTACGGTGCTGGACCGCCAGCTCCTGCTGCTGACCGCGCTGGAGGAATTAAGCCTCCCGGATGCGGCGCGCGTCCTGGGCCTGGACGAGGCCACCGCGCGCGCCACGCTGGAACGCGCCTATACCGGCCTGAAATCCTGCGCGCAGACGAACGTCCTCATCATCGAGGACGAACCGATCATCGCGATGGATATCGAGGAACTGGTGCACAAGTGCGGCCACAAGATCGCCGGCGTGGCCGCCACGGAAAAGGAGGCGGTCGAAATCGCCACCCGCACCCGTCCCGGCCTGATCCTGGCCGACATCAACCTTGGCGCGGGCGGCGACGGCATGACGGCGGTGTCGCAGATCCTGCAGCAGCAGAACATCCCGGTGATTTTCGTCACCGCCTATCCCGAACGCCTGCTGACGGGCGAACGGATCGAACCGGCCTTCGTCATCACCAAGCCGTTCGAACCCCTGACACTGGCGATCGCGACATACCAGGCGGTCAGCGGCGGCCTGCCCCTGACCTGAGGTCCCCGCCCTGGCGCCATCGTCCCGGTGTCATTTGATGCCATTGCCCTGGCGCCACCGGCCTGACGCCCGCGACATGATGTTTCCGGCCCGACATCAGACCCCCGCCACCGCGCGCCGGGGGCGCGGCACCCATCTTCCGGCCCGGCGCAGAACAGACACGCGACACAGGCATGACGAGGACCGGCTTGCATCGGTCAAGGTGCCTGCGACATTGTGAGGCCACCCGCTCGCGCAGGCATGAGGGCCCGGACAGATTGGAAGAGGAAAACATGAAACGGCTGGTCATCGTCTCCAATCGCGTCCCCGTCCCTAAAGAAGGCCTGAGGCCCGGCGGGCTTGCGGTTGTACTGCATGACCTGCTCGCCCTTCAGGGGGGTATGTGGTTCGGATGGAACGGCACCACCAGCGCGGACGCCGAAACGACCCCGCCGCAGATGCAGCAGGCGGGGGGCGTCGAATACGCGACCATCGGCCTGACCCCGGCCGAACACAAGCATTACTATACCGGCTTTTCCAATTCGACCCTGTGGCCGCTGATGCACTCCCTGCCGGAGTTCATACATTTCGAACGGCGCGAACTTGCGACCTACTGGGCGGTGAATGAACGGTTCTGCGCCAACCTCCTGCCGCTGCTCAGGCCCGACGACACGATCTGGATCCACGACTACCACCTGCTGCCCCTTGCCGCACTGCTGCGCCGCAAGGGGGTGAAAATGCCGATCGGCTTTTTCCTGCACACGCCTTTCCCCGCGCCGGACATGCTGGCGATCGCCCCTGACGGGGGGACGTTCCTGCGCGACATGCTGTGCGCGGACCTGCTGGGTTTCCAGACCAGCGACGATACGGCCAACTTCATCTTCGCGGCCCAGCGCACGGCCGGGGCCACGCTGGTCACGCACGACACCCTGCAGTTCGAGGGACACACGGTGCGCGTCAGCACGTTCCCCGTGGAAATCGACCCCGAAGCCTTTGCCAAGACGGCCGCCGACGCCATCGAGGTCCCGGAACTCAAGCAGCTCCGTTCCTCCCTCGCGGGGCGCAAGCTGATCTTTGGCGTGGACCGGATGGACCCGACCAAGGGCCTGTGCGACCGGCTGGCGGGCTATGACCGACTGCTCGAAAGCTATCCCATCTGGCAGCGCAACGTGACGTTCCTGCAGATCGCGGCGGAAAGCCGGGTGGACGTGCCGTCCTACAAGGCCCTGCGCGCGGAACTGGAGGGACTGATCGGCAGGCTGAACAGCCGCCGCGGGCAGGCCGACTGGACCCCGCTGCGTTTCCTGACGCGCGGCAGCCCGCGCCGGGTCGTGTCGGGATACATGCGGCAGGCGCAGATCGGATACATCACGCCGCTGCGCGATGGCATGAACCTTGTGGCCAAGGAATATGTCGCGGCACAGGACCCGGACGATCCGGGCGTGCTGATCCTCTCGCGCATGGCCGGGGCCGCGCGGCAGCTGGATGGGGCGCTGCTGGTCAATCCGCTGGACCATGACGACCTGGCCGACGCGCTGAACCATGCCCTTGGCATGCCCAGGGAAGAACGCCGCGAACGCTGGCGGACATGCCGCCGCAACCTTGAGGGCTGCACCGCGCTGGGATGGGGACAGGCGTTCCTGCGCACGCTGGAAGCAACGGTCCGCTGACCCCTTGCACCTGCGGCGGGAGTAGGTGACAAACGCGCATGGCCTTACCTCCCCTCCTCCTCCTTCAGGACATTACTCTGACCCTTGGTGGCGCGCCGCTGCTGGACGGGGCCGGATTTGGCGTATCGCCCGGTGAACGGATCTGCCTTGTGGGGCGAAACGGCTGCGGCAAATCGACCCTGCTGCGCATCGCGACGGGCGAACTGCAGGCCGACAGCGGCACGCGTTTCCTCCAGCCCGGAACCACCGTGCGCTACCTGCCGCAGGAACCCGACCTGTCGGGGTTTGAAACCACGCTGGATTACGTGCTGGCGGGCATGGGGCCGGGGGATCGGGATTACCGGGCGGCCGCCCTCCTGTCCGAACTGGGCATGACGGGACGCGAAAACCCCGCCAACCTGTCGGGGGGGGAGGCACGGCGATGCGCGCTGGCGCGGGCCCTGGCGCCAGAGCCTGACCTGCTTTTGCTTGATGAACCGACAAACCACCTCGACATGCCGACCATCGAATGGCTGGAACGCGAACTGCTGTCGCTGTCTTCCGCCATGGTCATCATCAGCCATGACCGCCGCCTGCTGGAAACGCTGTCGCGTTCGGTCGTCTGGCTGGACCGTGGCGTCACGCGCCGCCTGGACCAGGGCTTTGCCCGGTTCGAGACATGGCGCGAAGAGGTGCTGGAACAGGAAGAACGCGACGCGCACAAGCTGGACCGCCAGATCGCGCGCGAAGAAGACTGGATGCGTTACGGCGTGACGGCGCGGCGCAAGCGCAATGTCCGCCGCGTCGCCGAACTTGCCGCCCTGCGCCAGACCCGGCGCGAGGCGATCAAGCCCGCCACCGGCGCGAAGATGGAAGCGCGCGAGGCCGAACTGTCGGGCAAGCTGGTTTCCGTGGCGGAGGACATCAGCAAATCCTATGGCGAGCATACGGTGGTGCGCGATCTGGACCTGCGCATCCTGCGTGGCGACAGGCTTGGCATCGTCGGGGCCAACGGCGCGGGCAAGAGTACCCTGCTGCGCCTGATGACAGGGCAGGACACGCCCGACAGCGGCACGGTCACGGTCGGCACCGCCCTGTCCATCGTAACGCTGGACCAGCAGCGCAGGCAGCTTGACCCCAACCGCACGCTGGCCGACACGCTGACGGGCGGCGGCGGCGACATGGTGCAGGTCGGGCATGAAAAACGCCATGTCATCGGATACATGAAGGACTTCATGTTCCGCCCCGAACAGGCCCGCACGCCGGTGGGCGTCCTGTCGGGGGGGGAACGCGGACGCCTGATGCTGGCATGCGCGCTGGCGCGGCCGTCCAACCTGCTGGTGCTGGACGAACCGACCAACGACCTTGACCTTGAAACGCTCGACCTGCTGCAGGACATGCTG
The DNA here is from genome assembly GCF_003207955.1 of Novacetimonas pomaceti. NCBI lineage: Bacteria > Pseudomonadati > Pseudomonadota > Alphaproteobacteria > Acetobacterales > Acetobacteraceae > Novacetimonas > Novacetimonas pomaceti. Next base: position 334,117 of record NZ_NOXG01000002.1, on the reverse strand, counting down.
GCGCAGTACGCGGGGACCGTCCTGCTGGTCAGCCATGACCGTGATTTCCTCGACCGGGTCGCCTCTTCGGTGCTGATGGCTGAGGGCGAAGGCAGATGGGTTGAATATGCCGGCGGCTACAGCGACATGCTGGCGCAGCGGCAGGACGAAACACTTGCCGCCCGGCCATTGGCCGCCCCCCCGGCAAAGGCGCGTCCGGCGCAATCCGCCACCCCTGCCCCCAAGTCCGCCAGCCGCAAGCTGTCATACAAGGACCAGCATGCGCTTGAACGGCTGCCGGGACAGATCGCGGATCTGGAAAAGGAGGTCGAACGCCTGCGCGCCATCCTGGCGGATCCGGGCCTGTACGCCCGCGACCCGGACGGCTTCACCGCCACCACGGAGAAGCTGGAAAAGGTGCAGGCGGACCTGACGGCGGCGGAGGAAAAATGGCTGGAGCTGGAAATGCTCAGGGAATCGCTCAAGGCCAATTGAGGGACAGTCTGGAAACTGTTCATCAATAAACAGTCCCTGGCCCGGGCCGTCATGCCCGCATCATGATCAGTCCGGGAAACGCAGCACGCCTGATGCTTCCATCCGCGCGCGGGTGTCCGCGATGCTTTGCCCCACGGCAAGGGCGGCGGCCAGTGCCCGGCGACCCGCCTGCGCATCGACCAGAACCGGCGCGCCATCAAGACAGGACGCCGCGAACGCCTCGTGCTCCGCCGCCAGCGTGTCATGGTCGCTCCACGTCACGCTCTGCCGCCGGAAGCCCCCCGTCCCCGGCAGGGGCAGGCCGCTTTTGCGCCCGATCATCGTCAGTTCGCGCCGCATGAAATCCGCCGACAGGTATCCCTCCTGCGAGAAAAGGCGCATGCGCCGCTCGGTCTTCAGCGAAATGCGGCTGGCGGTAATGGTCGCGACACAGCCATTTTCAAACCGCACGCGCGCGTTGGCGATGTCTTCATGCTCCGAACTGACGGCCGCCCCCAGTGCATCGACACTTTCGATCGGGCTGTCCACGATCGCAAGCACGAGGTCCAGGTCATGGATCATCAGGTCGAGGATGACGGAAACATCCGTGCCGCGCGGCTTGTACGGCGCGATACGCGTGGCCTCGATATAAAGCGGGCGGCTGATCCGCTCGGTAATGGCGCGATGTTCCGCGGAATAACGCAGGAGGTGGCCAACCTGCAGTACCAGCCCACGCGCGCCAGCCAGTGCCGCCAGACGGTCGGCCTGTTCCAGCGTCGCGGCGATCGGCTTTTCGACAAGGACATGCCGCCCCGCCTCCAGCGCCTGCTGCGCCAGTTCGAAATGATACTCCGCAGGGGCCGCCACCACGATGGCATCGGAAACTTCCAGCAGCCGGGCATAGGACAGGGCGGGCGCACCGCCTGCCTCCCGCCCGACCTGTTCGGCGCGCGCATGGTCGGGATCGTATATGCCCGACAGGCTTTCCCGGGCGGAGGACGCGACCTTGAGCGCATGGTAACGCCCGAAATGCCCCGCCCCCGCGATTCCGACCCTTAACCGCCGTCCCGCCGTCGCGCCATCCGATCGTGCCTGCGTCATTGCCGCCGCTCCAAGCCATCCATGTTTTTTTCGAGCAGTGTCATGAATGGGCGCGATTAACAACCCGCGCCCCCGCACCCCAGCCCCCACCACGGGCGGCAGGGTCCCGCGCCATCCGGGTCACGTGGATGCGACAAAACGGCAACGCAATGATCCCGACATCCGCAACAGCGGTTGCATCCTGCGCTGTGGACCGGCATGTTCCCGCCCTGTTGTGATGCGTCATGGCACCATGGCGCCAGCAGATACGACACCAACAGACAGGGAGCCGGTCGCGGCCGGGCGTGGGGAGCACTCCTTTCAGTCATGATGTATTATAGTCGGCTCAAGATGGCTTCGGTCCTTGGCGTATGCCTCATCGGCCTGGCGCTGTGCCTGCCCAATTTCATACGCCAGCCCGTGGCCTCCATCCCGTGGCGGCAGATTCACCTCGGGCTTGACCTGCGCGGCGGGTCCTACCTGCTGCTTCAGGTGGACATGCAGAGCGTCACATCCGACCGCCTGCGGACCCTGACCGATGAAACGCGCCAGACGCTGCTGAAGAACGGGCTTGGCTACCGCAACCTCACCACGGGCACGCGGGCGGTGACGTTCACCCCGCGCGCACCGACTGAGGCCGAGGCCGACCTGAAGGCGCTGCGGGCGATGCCGATGAACGTGCCGTCGGAGTTCACGGTGACACAGGCGCCTGACGGCCTGGTGTCCGTCGCCCTGTCGGACGAGGCCAGCCACCAGCGCGCGCGCGACGCCATCACCCAGTCGATCGAAATCGTCCGACGCCGCATTGACGCCACCGGCGCGATCGACCCGCAGATCACCCGCCAGGGCGAGGACCGGATCATTGTCGAACTGCCCGGCATCAGCGACCCCGAGCGCGTAAAGCACCTGCTGGGCACGACGGCGAAGATGACCTTCCACCTTGTCGCGGATTCCGCGATCGGGTCGGCCGTGCCGCCGCCCGGCGTGACCATCCTGCCGATGAGCGACGCGGCACTGGGCACGCTTCCGGTCTATAACCATGTCGATGTCGATGGCGCGGACCTGACCAACGCCAGTGCTTCCATCGACCAGCAGAGCGGCGAATGGGCCGTCAACTTCACCTTTGATTCCGTGGGTGCCCGCCAGTTTGGCGAGGTCACGCGCACCAATGTCGGCAAGCGTTTCGCCATCGTGCTGGACAACAAGGTGATCGAGGCCCCGGTCATCCGCACCGCCATTACCGGCGGGTCGGGCCAGATCACCGGCGGGTTCAGCGCGCAGCAGGCGACCGACATGGCGCTGCTGCTGCGGGCCGGCGCGCTGCCCGCGCCACTGAACGTGATCGAGCAGCGTTCGATCGGGCCGTCGCTGGGCGCCGATTCGATCCGGGCCGGCGCGATGAGCCTGCTGGCCGGGCTTGTGCTGGTGATCGTGTTCATGGCGCTGTTCTATGGCCGGTTCGGCTGGTACGCGAACATCGCGCTGCTGGCGAACCTGGTGCTGATGATCGCGATCCTGTCGATGTTCGAGGCGACGCTGACGCTGCCGGGCATGGCGGGCATGCTGCTGACCCTGGGCATGGCCGTGGATGCCAACATCCTGATCAACGAACGCATCCGCGAGGAAATCGCGCGCGGCCGCACCGCCCTGCAGGCGATGCAGGCGGGTTTTGAACGCGCGACCTCCACCATCATCGACAGCAATGCCACCGCCCTGCTGGCGCATGTCATGCTGTTCGTTTTCGGAACCGGGCCGGTCAAGGGCTTTGCCCTGACCATCACGATCGGCATCGTGACGACCCTGTTTACCACCCTTGTGCTGTCGCGGATGCTGATGGTGCGCTGGTACGCGCGCACCCGTCCGACAGTCCTGCCGGTCTGAGGCGCGCTGACATGATGCTTGATCGTCCCCTTCTGCGTTTTGTTCCCCGTGGCACGAAAATCGATTTCATGCGCGGGCGCTTCATCGGGCTTGCGACGTCGGCCGTGCTGTCGATCGCCTCCCTGATCCTGTTTTTCCACCCCGGCCTGACGCTCGGCCTCGACTTTCGGGGCGGCATCGTGGTGGAAGCCCACACGCAGGGGCCGGCCGATGTGCCGGCCATCCGCGCGGCGCTGGCGGCGCAGCATGTCTCGGCCGCCGGCGTGCAGTCATTCGGCGGCCCGGACGATGTGCTGATCCGCCTCGATACCCCGGCGCAGAGCGATCCCGCGCATGAGGCGCAGACGCAGGCGCTGGTGGATTCCGTGCGCCACGCCATCGGCACCATCCCCGGCGCGCAGGTCCTGCGCGCCGACGCGGTCGGGGCGTCGGTATCGGCGGAACTGTTTCGCAACGGCATGCTGGCGCTGGGCATCAGCCTGCTGATGATCCTGGCCTATATCTGGTTCCGTTTCGAATGGGAATTCGCGGTCAGCGCCGTGGTCACGCTGGTGCTGGACCTGACCAAGACCGTTGGGTTCCTTGTGCTGACGCATTTCGAATTCGACCTTGTGATGGTCGCCGCGATCCTGACGATCCTTGGCTATTCCACCAACGACAAGGTGGTGGTCTATGACCGTATCCGCGAAAACCTGCGCAAGTACCGTTCCATGCCGCTGGCGGAACTGATCAACCTGTCGATCAACGAAACGCTGAGCCGCACGCTGGGCACGTCCTCGACGGTGTTCCTTGCCGCCCTTCCGCTGGCCCTGTTCGGGGGCGCGAGCCTGTCGGGCTTTGCATGGGTCATGCTGTTCGGGATCGTGGTGGGCACGTCCTCGTCCATCTTCATCGCGGCCCCCCTGCTGTTGCTGCTGGGGGAAAAGCGGCTGCGCCGCAGCGCGCGTCCGCCCGCGCGCAACTGAGCCACCCCGCCTGCCCCCCGGTGAGCATGGCCCCCGGGCATGGTCTTCCGGGGGCGGTCATTTGTGGGTCGTTCGCCGCCATTGCAGCCGATTACCCGGGGTCGGTTCAATAATCCGCTGAAATCATAAAAGCTTCCGGGTGTCGCCTTTTTTTTCGGAAAGGCGGCGTCTTAGGAAGCTTTTTGCAAAAAGCTTCACCAAAAACTTCTGTCATTTTTTATCGGCAGGTTATTTCAACCGGCCTCTTATCGTGGCGGCTTTATTTTGCTGGCATTCTTCAGCAGGGCATGGGGATCGGCGATGCAGTGCGGCGCGGGCGGCGCATCCTTGCTGAGGGTGTCCGGCTGCGCCGTGCAGGCGATGATCAGTTCCACCGCCTGACGCGCGCGTTCCCGCCGGCGGTGGGAAGGATGCATCAGGTTGTTCAGGACCATGAGCCTGCCGTATTTCAGGGAAATCGACATGTCCAGCACCTGATCACGCGACAGGGCGCCATCCTGGATACGGCTGAGCAGCCCCCCTTCCGCCATCGCGTAGGTGGTCACCAGGAGGTAGTTCTGCACGTCGCGGGGCAGGTGATTGACATCACGCACCTGCTGTTGTCCATGACAACCCGCAAGAATGCAGCAACCGGCCACGGCGAGGACCGATGTTCGTAATCGCCTGAAAATACTTTTCATCGGGCCGAAGCCTAGCACGTTCCGTGACACGATGGGCAAGGGATCGCGTCACGGCCGCCCGGCAGCAATATCCCCATGAATGCAAAAGGCGGGTCCGGCACCATGGCCGGACCCGCCCCGCATGGACGCAACCGCGAAGCCGTATCAGGCGGACGGCGTCGTCTTTGTCTTTTCCTGTTCCTTGAGGACATCAAGGATTTCCTGAAGCAGCACTTCGCTGCGCGGCGGCGGCGGCGGAGCGGCGGGCGCTGCCTCCTTCTTGGCGGCGAAGCGCGAAATGATCCGCACCACCCAGAAAATCACAAAGCCGATAATGATGAACTGGATCACGGCATTGAGGAACACGCCGATATTCAGCGTCACCGCGCCGGCCTTCTGCGCATCCGCCAGCGTGGGCATGTGCGGCCCGCGCAGGGTGATGAAAAGGTTCGTGAAATCGATGCCCCCGATCAGGAGGCCCAGGAACGGGGTGAAGATATCCTTCACCAGGCTGTTGACGATCGCGGTGAAAGCCGCGCCGATGATCACACCGACTGCAAGATCAACCACGTTGCCGCGCATCAGGAACGCGCGGAAATCCCCCAGCCAGCTGGGGGCGTGGATTTCAGGCACATGCAGGTGCGTTGGCTTTTGCGCCATGCTGTATCATCCTCTTTTGAAAATCACTCTCCTGCACTGTCTAACAATCTGTCATCTTATTTACGACATGGGAAATGACATGCCATGCGCTCCGTCATCCGGGTGATGCGGAAAGGTGACAGATTTCCGCCGAGTGTAACGTGATGGATACATGAAAAACCGCATGTGCCGGCATGGCGCCGCCTGGCGGGACAATCAGATGTTGATCGGGACGGCGTCCTCGTCTATACGCCAGCGAAAGTTATGCCCCGGTCGGCATCGGGGCCCCCAACGCGCGAAAGTTGTTGAACATGAAACCCGGCATCCATCCCGACTATCACGAAATCACTGTCGTCATGACCGACGGGACCGAGTTCAAGACCCGTTCCTGCTATGGCACGCCGGGCGCGACCCTGCGTCTGGACGTCGATCCGAAGTCGCATCCGGCGTGGACGGGCGTGCAGCGCATGCTCGATACCGGGGGCCAGGTGGCGAAGTTCAACAAGAAGTTCGGCGGCCTGGGCCAGCGCAAGAAGTCCTGAGGGGCGTAAAACCTCCGCCCGCAGTCAGGCCTGCCTGCCAGCACGTGAATGCCCGGCCCTTGAAAAAGGGACCGGGCATTTCCATTTCCAGTGTGTCGCAATGCCGCATGACGGGTTGCGGCGAACTACCGGAAATGGCGGTCCGCTCCGTATCGAGGGACCGCGTGACAACAGGCCTTGCTCACTTTCAGGAGGTTTTTATGAGTTACGATTTTGCCCCCCTGTTCCGCAGCGCGATCGGTTTCGATCGTCTGGCGCAACTGGTCGACACGGCGGCACAGAATCCTGTCAGCCCGTCCTATCCCCCCTACAACATCGAAAAGCTGGCGGAGTCGCAGTACGTGCTGACGATGGCGGTGGCGGGTTTCGGGCCGGATGACATCGAACTGACGGTGCAGGACAACACGCTCATCGTCGCCGGACGCGTGTCCAGCACGCAGCCCGACCGCGAAATGCTGTATCGTGGCATCGCAAAGCGCGCGTTCGAGCGTCGCTTCGTGCTGGCTGACCATATCGTGGTCGAAGACGCCAACCTCGATAACGGGCTGCTGTGCATCGCGGTGCGCCACATCGTCCCCGAGGCGCTGAAGCCACGGCGCATTCCCATTTCGTCCGGCGCGCGCGCCACGGTTCCGACCCCGGCCGAACATGCCGCGTCCGCGCCACAGGCAGCCGGGGCCGGCGAACATGCCACAACAGGCTCCGTCCCCGCGCCATTGCCAGGCACGTTCGGCGCGCATGATGCGGAGGCCAGCCACGCAGGCGCCGCCCGGCAGGCCGCCTGACGGGAACAGGTGCGGTCAGGCAGACAGTCAAAGGGGAGGCCGCATTATCGCGGCCTCCCCTTATTTTCATTTACAGGGCCGCACCTCGGCAATGGTGATGAAATGCGCCGTTGCGCGCACAACCCACTTGACCTTTGCATGGCCGCGCCTTCATATCCCATCCCATCAAGTGCTTTTGTTTCTTGCGCGCCAGCAGGCACGCACGATGCCCGCGGGGGCATTGACGATTTGCCCTTCGTTCCGAGGTGCCTGCGCGTGGCGCCATCACACGCAGTAGGACCTGTCTTGCAATGAACGCTCTGCCCCTTATGCCCAAGGCCACCGCCGTGTGGCTGATTGAAAAGACTGCGCTGACCTTTACCCAGATCGCCGAATTCTGCGGCATGCATCCGCTGGAGGTCCAGGCAATCGCGGATGGCGAGGTCGCGCAGGGGATCGTGGGTTATGACCCGGTCAAGAATCATCAGGTCACGCAGGCGGAAATCGACCGCTGCGAAAAGGACCCGGCACAGCGCCTGAAGGTCCTGCCGGCCCCCAACCCGATCCATCGCCGGTCCAAGGGCGCGCGCTATACCCCGGTGGCCAAGCGGAATGACCGCCCCGACGCGATTGCGTTCCTGCTGCGCAATTTCCCGCAGCTGTCGGATGTGCAGATGGTCAAGCTGCTGGGCACGACCAAGGACACGATTGAAAAGGTCCGCACGCGCCAGCATTGGAACAGCGCGAACATCAAGCCGCGCGACCCGGTCATTCTGGGCCTGTGCAGCCAGACGGACCTGAACGCGATGGTGACGGCCGCCAACGATCGCCTCGCCCGGGAGGGACAGGCCGTCCCGCCGCCGATCGAACTCGACAACGACCCGGTCTGATCTGCGGGCTACCGTCCCCCTGCGCCCCGCGCGACAGGGGGACGGGCCATGTTTCAGCCCTGAAGGCTGAGCCGTTCGATTTCTTCCTTGAGCCGCAGTTTCTCAAGCTTGAGTCGCATCAGTACCCGCTGGTCGGGCATGGGGCGCCTGTCTTCGTCAAAAATCTGGTCATCCAGACGGGCATGACGGGTTTTGAGGCTGTTGATACGCGCTTCGTACAGCATGGACTCTCCTCCAGCATGTTTGGCTACGACGGGGGTACGCTAACGCAACCCGATTGCCCGATGCCATGACAAAATCGCACCCTTGCGCGAATTCGCCATCATTTCGTTTTTTGCATGCGATGTGCTTAGGATGGCATCATGTTCATGTGCTGGATGGAGCGCCATGCTGACAGACCGGGATACCCTCCTTCGCAAGCTGCACGAGCTGCGCAGCGAGCATCGCGACCTTGACACCGTCATCAGCCGGATGGGCGAACAGCCAGTGGACCAGCTGCATATCCAGCGCCTGAAAAAGCGCAAGCTGCTGCTCAAGGATGAAATCATGTGGCTCGAAAGCCGCCTGATCCCCGACAGCATTGCCTGATCGCGGCATTTCTTCTAACTGCCGCTGGCATATCCGCCCTTCCTGCCGCAAAGCCGTGAAAGTAAAGACGCCGTGACCAATTCCCCTGCCCCTTCCTCCGCCAAGGACAGCGCCGTGCATGTGGGGCTGATCATGGGCAGCCAGTCCGACTGGGAAACGATGCGCCATACCGCCGCCGTTCTGGAGGAGCTGGAGATTGCCCATGAAATCCGGATCGTGTCCGCCCACCGCACGCCGGACCGGCTGGCGGAATACGCGCGGACGGCGCGCGGGCGGGGGCTGTCGGTGATTATCGCCGGGGCGGGCGGCGCCGCCCACCTGCCGGGCATGTGCGCCGCGTGGACCAGCCTGCCGGTGCTGGGGGTGCCGGTCGAATCGCAGGCGCTCAAGGGAATGGACAGCCTGCTGTCGATCGTCCAGATGCCCGGCGGCGTGCCGGTCGGCACGCTTGCGATCGGTCGCGCGGGGGCGAAGAACGCCGGGCTGCTGGCCGCGTCCATCCTGTCGCTTGGTGATGCCGCGCTGACGCAGCGGCTGGAAACGTGGCGCGCGACCCAGACGGAGTCCGTCGCGCAGGAGCCCGTGCGATGACGCCGCTTTCCCCGAACTCCGTCCTTGGCATCGTTGGCGGCGGGCAGCTTGGCCGCATGTCGGCCATCGCCGCGGCACGCCTGGGCTTTCGCGCCCATATCCTGACGTCGCAGGCCGATGGCCCGGCCGCGCAGGTCGCCCATGCGGTGACCATCGGCGCCTATGACGACCATGACGCGCTGCGCCGCTTTGCCAATGCGGTGGATGTCGTGACGTTCGAATTCGAAAACATCAGCGCCGACGGGCTGGACCTGCTTTCCTCCCTCCGCCCGGTCCATCCGTCAGGCAGGATCCTGCGCATCAGCCAAGACCGCATTGCGGAAAAGACATTCCTGCGGGATGCCGGAATCCCCATCGCCCCTTTCCATCTGGTGGAGAACGAGGCCGACCTGCAGGTCGCGGCCACGCAACTTGGCTATCCATTCATCCTCAAGACCACGCGGCTGGGATATGATGGCAAGGGACAGGCGCGCATCCACGCGCCGGAAGACCTGTCCGCCGCATTTTCCCGCCTTGCCCCCCATCCGCTGGTGGCGGAGGGCATGATCGATTTCGCGTGCGAGGTCAGCGTCATGGTGGCGCGCAACGCCATGGGCGGGACCGTCACGTTCGATACGACGGAAAACCGTCACCGCAACGGCATCCTTGACCTCAGCCTTGCCCCCGCGCGGATTTCCGACGGACTTGCACAGCGCGCCCGCGAACTGGCAGCCGAAATCGCCCGTGCGCTGGACCTGACCGGCATCATGGGGGTGGAGATGTTTGTCGATCGCGACGGGGGGCTGCTGGTCAATGAAATCGCCCCGCGTCCGCACAATTCGGGTCACTGGACCATGGATGCCTGTCCGGTGGACCAGTTCGAGATGCATGTCCGCGCGGTCACCGGGCTGCCGCTGCCGCCCGCGACGCGCCATAGCGACGCGGCGATGAAAAACCTGATCGGCCCCGACGACATGGCCCTGTGGCCCCGGATCATGGCTGCCCCCGGCCTGCTGGCCCACCATTACGGCAAGGCGGAGGCCCGTCCGGGGCGCAAGATGGGACATGTCAACGTGCTGTTCCCCTATGGCGGCCTGCCGGGGGAATTCGGGGTGGAGGCGGCGCTGGGCCCCCTCGCGACGCCGGCGGACGGGGACTGAGGCCCTAGATCAGGCCCGCCCTGCGGAAACTGAGGCTGCGGCCGTTTCCCACGACCATATGGTCATGCAGGCGGATGCCCATGACGCGCGCGATCTGTTCTATGTGCATCGTCATCTGGATATCCGCCGCGGACGGCATGGGATCGCCGCTGGGGTGATTATGCGCGAGGATCAGGATACGGGCATCCAGATCCATGGCGTGGCGCATGATTTCACGCGGGTAGACGGGGGCCTGATTAACGGTCCCCACCCCCAGCACCCGGTCATCCACCAGCCGGTAGGCAGCGTCAAGGAACAGCACCCTGAACTGTTCGGTGCTGTCATGACCCATCACCGCCTGCAGGTAATCCACGATGCGACGATGCCCCGACAGCGCATCGCCATGGCGTACATAGGCACGGTGCAGGCGCAGCGCCGCCTCCCGCAGGGCGGCGATCAGGGGGGAAAGCATGGGATACATGCCCGTCACCGCGTCAAGATCCTGCGGGGATGCCGACAGCACCATCCCGGCGGATCCGAAGCGCGCCAGCAGGATATCGGCCAGAACGTCGGCATCGGCATGGCGGGGATCCAGCGTCCGGATCACATGGCGCAGGAGTGTCCGGTCATCCATCCCCGCCGCGTCATTTTCGCCCTCCCATGGCGCGGGCGGGGCGTCATGTGGCGATCCGTGCAGTCCCATTCGCGGCCAACCCCGTGCATGTGTCGATAAATTCAGGACAGACAGCCCGACGACAGGGCATAATGGGAACCAATAATCGATAACAGACGGAGGTCACATACCCGCATGAATTTTTCCATCCCCCCTGCCCCGCGCAATGCGGTCCTGTTCGATCTGGACGGCACGATCATCCGTTCCCATGACGGCATCATCGAATCCATCCATGCCGTCCTGCGCGACCTTGGCCATGAACCGGACCTGTCGATCGACCTGACATGGGTGGTGGGACCGCCGCTGCGTGATCTTCTGGGGCATATCCTGGCCCATTACGGCGACGACCGCGTAGACGAGGCGATGGACCTGTACCGCAGGCATTACGAAGGCGGCGGCATGCGCAAAAGCCCGCTGTTCGACGGAATGCGCCATGTCATCGAAACCCTGCATGCCGGGGGCACGCAGCTTTTCATCGCCACGTCAAAGCCACGCTACCTGGCGCGCAAGATCCTGCACCTGCGCGGACTGTCGGAGTATTTCGACGGCCTGTCAGGCGCGCGCGCCGATGACAGCGGCGCGGAAAAGCCGGAACTGATCGCCGCACTGCTGCGCGAACATGACGTGGCGCGCAACCATGCGCTGATGATCGGCGACCGCCGCTTCGACATCACGGGCGCGCATGCGAACCATGTCCGCGCGCTGGGCGTGCTGTGGGGATATGGGGGACGCGACGAACTGATCGCGGCGGGCGCCGATGCGCTGGTCAGCCAGCCGGACGAACTCCTGCAGGCCATCGCCACGCAGTTCGAACTGATGGCGAAGCATGCCGCCTGATCCTTGGCAGGCTGTTTGAAAACAGAAGTTTATTGGGTGTCGCCTTTTTTCAGTAAAGGCGACGTCTTACGAAGCTTTTTGCAAAAAGCTTCACCAAAAACTTTTATGATTTCAGGGTTTGGGGCCTGCCCTTTCAGGCTCTACCTAAAGCATCTTCTCCCGCCGCAGGGAGGTCCACTCCTTCGCGCCCGCGATGATGCAGTCATGCATGACCGTGGACAGCAGGCGACCATGGGCCTCCACCTGCCGCATGACGACGGCCGCGTCCTCCAGCAGCCGGGGCGCGGGCGGGAACGTCCCGCCCTCCCATACCGCCACCATCGAAACCGCATGCAGGTGCAGCACGCGCTGCAGGATCGTCCGGCACATGTCGGCGGGCGGGCCCGCGGGCACCCGTTCATCGCCCACCAGGCGGTTGCCCGCGTCCAGCAGCAGGATCGTCACCTGTCCCTGCGCATTGCTGTCCTGCCCATCGCGCGACGACGCGGGCATGGCATCGCGGGTGGTGGCGTAATGGGTCCATGCCGCCTGCAGGTCATGGATGTACGGACGCGATCGCCCGTCCCCCCGGCACAGCCGTCCCGCCACCAGCGCGGGCAGCCCCAGCACGGCGCAGGCACGCGGCCCGGCACCGGCGGCACGCAGTTCCCCCGCCCCTGCCGACAGCACCCCGCCAAGGGAGCCGAAACGCGCGATCAGGTCCTTGGCCATCGGCTTGGTATCGCGACGGGGAATGGCGGCGAACAGCAGCACCTCCAGAATCTCGTAATCCGCCAGCGATCCCTCCCCGGCGGCGCGTATGCGCGCGCGCATGCGTGCGCGGTGCCCGCCCGGCCCGCTGTTTCCTGATCCACTTCCCCTGCCATCCGCGCGCGATGCCACCTGTCCCCCTTCATTCCGTGCGGCCGCCCTGTCATGTCCGGCAGCGTTTCAGTTCCCGATGCGTGTGCGTCATGGCCTGTTGGCAAGGACATTGCTATAGGTAACCATGTGATGGACAGTCTTTTCCCCCCCACGCGCATTCCCGACGAAGGCGCGCCCGAGTACCTCGCCCGGCTGAACCCGGAACAGCGCGCCGCGATCGAGACGACGGACGGTCCGCTGCTTGTCCTTGCCGGGGCGGGCACGGGCAAGACGCGCGTGCTGACCACGCGCTTTGCCCATATCCTGCTGTCGGGACGGGCGCGGCCCAACCAGATCCTTGCCGTGACCTTCACGAACAAGGCCGCCCGCGAAATGCGGGAGCGAATCGGCGCACTGCTCGGCGCGCCGGTGGAGGGGCTGTGGCTGGGGACGTTCCATTCCCTGTGCGCGCGCATGCTGCGCCGCCACGCGGAATATGTCGGACTGACCAGCAGCTTCACCATCCTCGACACCGATGACCAGATCCGGCTGCTCAAGCAGGTGATCGAACCGCGCCGCATCGACACCAAACGCTGGCCGCCACAGGGCATCATGGGCGTCATCCAGCGGTGGAAGGACCGGGGCCTGACGCCCGATCGCGTCAGCGATGCCGAGGACTGTGATTTCGCCGATGGCAAATGCCGCGCGATCTATGCCGATTACCAGAAACGCCTGATCCAGCTGAACGCATGCGATTTCGGCGACCTGATGCTGCACATGACCGAAATCATGCGCACCCATCCCGACGTGCTGGCGCAGTATCACCGTTTCTTCCGCTATATCCTTGTCGATGAATACCAGGACACCAACACGATCCAGTACCTGTGGCTGCGCCTGCTGGCGCAACGCGGGGACGGGCGGGCCAACATCTGCTGCGTGGGCGATGATGACCAGTCGATCTATTCCTGGCGCGGGGCGGAGGTGGAAAACATCCTGCGCTTCGAACGCGACTTCCCCGGCGCGAAGGTCGTGCGGCTGGAACGCAACTACCGCTCCACGCGCCAGATCCTTGGCGCGGCGTCCGGCCTGATCGCACATAACGAGGAACGGCTGGGCAAGACGCTGCAGCCGGGACGCGAGGACGCGGAAGGCGAGAAGGTGCGCGTCGTCGCGGTATGGGATTCCGATGACGAGGCCCGCATGGTGTGCGAGGAGGTGGAACGCCTGCGCAATGACGGCCATTCGCTGGCGGAATGCGCCATCCTTGTCCGCGCCGGCTTCCAGACCCGTGCGTTCGAGGAGCGGCTGATCACCATCGGCCTGCCCTATCGCGTGGTGGGTGGCCTGCGTTTTTACGAACGCGCCGAAATCCGCGACGCGCTGGCCTACATGCGGGTGCTGAACCAGCCTTCGGACGACCTTGCGTTCGAACGCATCATCAACGTGCCACGCCGGGGCATCGGCGCGACGGGGCTGCAGAAACTCCACCTCCACGCCCGCGCGCGCGACATCCCGCTGACGGCGGCGGTGCTGGAACTGCTGGCCGATGGCGCGATCAAGGGACGCGCGCGCGAACATCTTGCGACGCTGATGCGCTGTTTCGGACAGTGCCGCGAGGACCTGCCGCGTGAAGGGCACGTGGTGGTGGTCGAACGCCTGCTGGAGGACAGCGGCTATCTCGACATGTGGAAGGCGGACAAGTCGCCTGACGCGCCCGGACGCCTCGACAACCTCAAGGAACTGGTGCGCGCGCTTGCCGATTTCGAGAACCTTGGCGGTTTCCTCGAACATGTGGCGCTGGTGATGGAGACGGAGGAGAATGCCGGGAACGAACGCCTGAACATCATGACCCTTCACGGCGCCAAGGGGCTGGAGTTCGATACGGTCTTCCTGCCGGGGTGGGAAGAAGGCGTCTTCCCGTCGCAGCGCACGCTGGATGAAGGCGGGATGAAGGGGCTGGAGGAAGAGCGCCGCCTCGCCTATGTCGGCATCACGCGCGCGCGGCTGCGCGCCATCATCAGCCATGCGGCCAACCGTCGCATCTATGGCAACTGGCAGTCCTCGATCCCCAGCCGCTTTGTCGAGGAGCTGCCGGACGAGCATATCGAGGCCGTGGGCGATTCGACGCGCGCGCGCCACAATGGCGCGATGCGCACGCCGGTATTCGGCGCGACCCCGTTTCCGGTCGTCGCCCGCCGCCGTCCCGTCACCGACGTCGCGACATCCCCCACGCAGGCGCGCAAGGGTGCCTTTCCCGTGGGCACCCGCGTCTTTCACCAGAAATTCGGATACGGCACCGTCGCGTCCGCAGAAGGCAGCCGTCTGGAGGTCGCGTTTGAAAAAGCGGGCACCAAACGGGTGATCGATTCCTTTGTTGAGCAGGTATCATGACCATTCCCCCCCGCCGCCACGCCACCGAACTGGAGACCATTTCGGTCACCGTGCCGCCAGAGGCCGTGGAAGCCTATGAAAATGCACTGGCCACCGCCTGCGCGACCATCGGCATCTTTGAAGTGGACGACGCCCAGACCCGGTGGCGGGTCGAGGGCGTGCGCGATATCGGCAATGCCGAAGCCGAACTGCAGGCGGCACTTGTGCTGGCGGCGGCCCTGAGCGGCGTGAACGCCCCGCTGGAACGCGCCCGCACGGAATCCGAGGGCTGGCTTGCCCGCACGTACGAGGCCTTTCCCGAACAGACGGCGGGAAAGCGGTTCGCCATTCGTGGCACGCACCTGGAACCCGGCGCGAACCCGCAGCGCATCACCCTGGTGCTGGATGCGGGCGTCGCGTTCGGGTCGGGGGAACATGGTTCGACCCGCGGGTGCCTGCGCGCGCTGGAAATGGTGGCCCATCGCAGGCCACGCCGCATCCTCGACCTCGGGTGCGGGTCGGGCATCCTTGCCATGGCGGCGGCAGCACTGCTGAAACAGCCGGTTCTGGCGACCGACATCGACCCCTGGTCCGTGCGCGTCACCCGGCGCAACGCGCGGATGAACGGCCTTGCCAACATGGTGACATGCCGCCTTGGCAACGGGTGGAGCACGCCTGCCATCCGCCGGCATGCGCCCTATGACCTCGTCTTCGCCAACATCCTTGCGCGTCCGCTGTGCGCGATGGCGGGCGATCTTGCGCGCAACCTCATGCCGGGGGGGACGGCCATCCTCGCGGGGCTGCTGCAGACGCAGGTGCGCATGGTGCTTTCGGCCCACCGCCGGCAGGGGCTGGTACTGGAACGTCGCCTGCGCGAAGGCGACTGGGCCACGCTGATCCTGAGAAAACCCGATGCCTGAGCCCACGCCCCCCGTTCATATCCGTCCCGCGACGGACGACGACATCCCCGCGATCGTGGACATCATCAACGACGCCATCCGCAACAGCACCACCCTGTGGGAAACGCGCGAGACGACGGTGCCCGCCCGGCTGGAGTGGCTGCATGACAGCCAGAAGAACGGCTTTCCCATCCTTGTTGCCGTCACGCCGGAAGGCGTGGTCGCGGGATACTGCAGCTGGAAGACCTTCCGCCCGTTTTCGGGCTATGCCCACACGGTCGAACATTCCATCTATATCGCCCCCGCGTACAAGCGCCGGGGCATTGGCAGCCTGCTGCTGGGGCACCTGTGCGAGCTTGCACGCCATTCGGACGTGCATGTGATGGTCGCGGCCATCACCGCGTCGAACACGGCGTCGCGCCTGCTGCATGAACGTTTCGATTTCCAGCGCGGCGGCACGATCCCGCAATGTGGGACCAAGTTCGGAAAATGGATGGACCTGATGTTCCTCTACCGGCTTGTCCCGAACGACTGAGCGTCGTCATGAACATGACGCGCGCGCCTGCTTTTCCATTCCAGAAACGGAGTCACGTTCCATGACGGATGCCCCCACCCGCCTCCGCGCCCTGCGACAGATCCTGCGGGAGGACAATGTCGATGGTTTCATCCTGCCGCGCGGGGACGAACATCTGGGCGAATATGTCGCCCCCTGCGCCGAACGGCTGGCGTGGCTGACGGATTTCACCGGCAGCGCGGGCATGGCGACGGTGCTGATGGATCGCGCGGCGGTCTTTTCCGATGGCCGCTATACCACCCAGATGGAACATCAGGTGGACGGGCTGTGCTGGGAACGGCTGCACCTGCGCGAAACGCCGCCCGCCCAATGGCTGGCCCAGCACGCCGCAGGCGCGCGGATCGGGTACGACCCGCGCCTGCTGAGCGAAAATGCCCTCCTGCCCTTCATCCAGGCGGGACTGACGCTGGTGGCCCTGGTGCGCAACCCGGTTGACGCCGTATGGACCGACCGCCCCCAGCCGCCACGCACCCCCTGCCTGGAACAGCCGCTTGAATATAGCGGCATCGACAGCCTGACCAAGCGCCAGACGCTGGCGGCACAGCTGCGCGCGTCGGGCGAAGCCTGCGTGGTGCTCAGCGATCCGGCCTCCATCGCATGGCTGCTCAACATCCGTGGCAACGATGTGCCCTATACGCCGCTGAGCCTGTGCTTTGCCATCGTCAACGCGGATGCCTCCGTCTCCCTGTTCATTGACCCGGTCAAGCTGACCCCGCGCACGCGCGAATGGCTGGGGGAGGACGTGCGCGTCTTCACCCCCGATGACCTGCCGGCGCAGCTGGCGGCGCAGGCGGGACAGCGGGTGCAGATCGACCCGGCGGCGAATTCCGTGTGGTTCATCCAGACGCTGGAACAGGCCGGCGCCACCGTCATCCGCGCCACCGACCCGTGCCTGCTGCCCAAGGCCATCAAGAACCAGGTGGAACAGCAGGGCGCGCGCCACGCCCATGAACAGGACGCCATCGCCATCTGCCGCTTCCTGCACTGGCTGGACACCGAAGGGGTCGGCACGGGCGAGCTGGAGGCGGCGCAGCGCCTGGACGCATTCCGCAAGGGATCGCAGGATTATCGCGAGGAAAGCTTTCCCGCCATTTCCGGCTCCGGCCCCAATGGCGCGATCATCCATTACCGCGTCACGGCCGAAACCGACCGCATCCTGCGCCATAACGAGGTGTACCTGATCGACAGCGGGGGACAGTATCCCTATGGCACCACGGACATCACCCGCACCGTGTGGACCGGCCCCGAACAGCCCGACGATGATGTCTGCGACGCCTTTACCCGCGTCCTGCGCGGCCATATCGCGCTGGCGCGCGCCCATTTCCCGCACGGCACCACGGGACACGCGCTCGACGCGCTGGCGCGGCAGGCCCTGTGGGAAGGCGGGCTGGATTACGACCATGGCACCGGGCATGGAATCGGCAGCTACCTGTCGGTGCATGAAGGGCCGTGCAACATTTCCACCAATTACCGCCCCGTCCCGCTGGAAGCGGGGATGATCATCTCGAACGAGCCGGGATATTACCGCCCCGGCGCGTTTGGCATCCGCCTGGAAAACCTGCTGCTGGTGCAGCCCGCGATCACCCCGGCGGCCACCACGGGCGCGACGCGGCGTTTCCTGGCGTTCGAGGTGCTGACGCTGGCGCCGTTCGATCGCCGCCTGATCGCGGTGGACATGCTCAACACCACCGAAATCGCATGGCTCGACGCCTATCATGCACGCGTTTTTGAACAGGTCGCGCCACATCTGGACAAAGTCGGGCAGACATGGCTGCAGGCGGCCTGCGCGCCGCTGAGCGCCAGATAATGTGACCACGAATCTGGTCCCGGACGGGGGGGATGGAATTGTCACATGCCGGTCCGGGGCCTAGGACTTTTTACCAGTTCCGACGCAACTGGATCCGAAGCATCAGCGGAAACAGCCAAGCCGGTGCGCAACCTGCCCCCCGGGCAGGCGCAAGCACGATAGGGAGACGTTCAAAATGTCCGCAGAAAAAACAATTCCCGCCACCCTGATCCCCGGCGACGGGATCGGCCCTGAAATTGTTGACTCCGTCATCGAAATCCTCGACGCCGTCGGCGCACCGTTCAAGTGGGAAAAGGCACTGGGTGGCGTCGCGGCCCTTGATGCCACCGGCAGCCCGCTTCCCAAGGAAACGATCGAAAGCATCCGTCGCACCGGCCTCGCGCTGAAGGGTCCGCTGACCACCCCCGTCGGTGGCGGCTTCAAGTCCATCAACGTGACACTGCGCCAGGAGTTCGGTCTGTTCGCGAATGTCCGTCCCACGAAAACGATCGTGCCAGGTGGCCGCTTCGACAACATCAACCTCGTCATCTTCCGCGAAAACCTCGAAGGCTATTACGCCGCCCTGGAAAACTACATCCCGGTTGGCGACGACCCGCATGCCATCGCCACCAGCGCGGGCTATACCTCGCGCGCGGAATGCAACCGGATCGTGCGTTACGCCTTTGAATACGCGGTCAAGAACAACCGCAAGCGCGTGACCCTGGTGCACAAGGCCAACATCCTGAAGCTGCTGACCGGCCTGTTCCTGGAAGAAGGCCGCAAGGTCGCCAAGGAATATGAAGGCCGCGTGGAAGTGAACGAGCGTATCGTCGATGCCTGCGCCATGCAGCTGGTGACCGATCCGTGGCAGTTCGACTGCATCGTGACCACCAACCTGTTCGGTGACATCCTGTCCGACCTGACGGCCGGCCTGGTGGGTGGCCTGGGCCTAGCGCCCGGCGCGAACATCGGCGAAAAGGCCGCCGTGTTCGAAGCCGTCCACGGTTCCGCCCCCGACATCGCGGGCCAGAACAAGGCCAACCCGACCGCGCTGCTGCTGGCGGCGAACATGATGCTGCAGCATGTCGGCCGCAAGGATCTTGCCGATCGCATCGACAGCGCCATCAACAAGGTCATCACCTCCGGTGCGGTGCGCACGGGCGACCTTGGCGGCAAGGCAACCACGACCGACCTGACGGCGGCCCTGAAGCAGGCGCTGGTCTGATCCGGTGATTACTCCCGCGACGGCCGATGGCTGTCGCGGGACATGAGAAAAGGGCCGTGGCAGATGATGCCACGGCCCTTTTTACGTTTCCGTCCGGCGGAAACAACAAAAGTTCCCGAGTGTCGCCTTTTTGCAAAAAGCTTCACCAAAAACTCCCTACCGGCTTTCAGCTTCCGCGATAGGTCGAAAACCCGTAGGGGGAGACCAGAAGCGGCACATGGTAGTGCCCCCCTTTCTCCCCTGCCGTGGCCCCCGCCATGCCAAAGACGATCGGCACGACATCGAGGAATGGCGGATCGGACAGCGCCACCCCACGCCCCCGGAAATAGGCTGCAACGCCAAATTCCAGCCGATAGGTGCCCTCCGCCATCTCCCCCGTCGCGGCCGACAGGTCGGGGCAGCGCCCATCCGCATTGGTGATCCCGTGGAACAGGCGCTCATCGCCCGACCACAGGGTAATTTCCATGCCAGCCGCAGGCAGTCCGGAGACAAGGTCCAGCACATGCGTCGAAAGGGTGCTCATGACGCGTCGCCCATCTGTCTGAGGATGCTGTCCTGTCGCAGGGCCGCGATCCTGGCGATTTCGTCAAGCGCTGCCTGAATTTCGGTGTCGGGGTCATGCTCCAGCCGCCGCTCCATCTCCGCGAGGATCCGTTCCTTGTCCGCCAGCCGGACGCAGATGATGAACGGAATGCCGAATTTGGCCGCATAGGCATCATTGAGCGCACGGAACCGGGCGAATTCCTCCGGCGTGAGGCGGTCCAGTCCGGCGGAGGCCTGCTCGGCGGCGGAGGCATCGGTCAGCGTCGGGTCCACCCCGACGCGACGCGCAAGTTCGGGATGGGCGCGGATCAGCGCCATCTGTTCCCCGTCCGTGGCGCGGCGCATCTCATGGTCCATGACGCGCAGCATGTGCGCGGCATCCGTGAACGGACGGTGGTCGAACGCGCGTTCGGCCACCCAGGGGGAATGTTCGTACATCGGCCCGAACAGTTCGACGAACCCCGCCTCGTCCAGCGCATTGACGCGTGCGATATCCGCCGTCATGCCGGATGCACCGACAGCCAGTGCCGCGCGATATCCAGCCGTGTCGCGACCCACACCTGATCCTTGGTGGCGATGTAATCAAGGAACCGCGCCACGGCCCGCGCGCGGCCCGGCCGCCCCGCCACCCGGCAGTGCAGCCCGACCGACATCATCTTCGGCGTCTGTGCCCCTTCCTCATACAGCTCATCGAACGTGTCGCGCAGGTAGTGGAAGAACTGCTCCCCCTCGGTAAAGCCGTTCAGGGCGACGAAGCGCATGTCATTCACATCCAGCGTATAGGGCACGATCAGCTGCGCGCGGCCATTCGCGCGATCGTAATACGGCAGGTCGTCGGCGTAGGAATCGGCGTCATAGACAAACCCGCCTTCCTGCGCGACCAGACGCGCGGTGTTGGGGCTGGTGCGGCCCTGATACCATCCCAGCGGACGCGATCCCGTCACCTTGGTATGCAGGGCGATGCATTCCTCGATATGGGCGCGTTCCACCGCCTCGGGGATGTGCTGGTAATCGATCCAGCGCAGCCCGTGGGAGGCGATTTCCCACCCGGCGTCCTTCATCGCGCGCACGGCATCGGGGTTGCGGGCCATGGCCATCGCGACCCCGAACACGGTCACGGGCTGGCGCCGCTGCGTGAAAATCCGGTGCAGGCGCCAGAACCCGGCACGCGCGCCATATTCATACAGGCTTTCCATCGCGATCGCCCGCGCGCCGGGGATGGAGGACGCGCCGATCATTTCCGACAGGAATGCCTCGGACCCGCGATCGCCATGCAGGATGGAGTTTTCGGCCCCCTCCTCGTAATTGATGACGAACTGCACCGCGATGCGCGCCCCGCCCGGCCATTTCGCGTCCGGCGGCGATGCGCCATAACCGACAAGGTCACGCGGATATCCGGTCTGCTGTTCCATCACGTCATTCACCATATTCTGCCAGCGCGGCATCGACCGCACGTCCCGAAACCAGGTCGTGCCCCTCCTGCCGCAGGACTGCCTCCAGCGCGCCGAGCGTCAGGAGGACCTTGTGCTTCGCCGCGTTGTATCCCATCGCGCCGATACGCCAGATCCTGCCCTGCAGCGGGCCAAAGGCCGATCCGATCTCGATCTCGAAATCCTCGCGCATGCGCGCACGCACCCGTTCGCCGTCAACGCCATCGGGGATGAGGACACCGGTCACGTTGGTCATGCGGTGCGCGTCACTGCCGAACAGGCGCAGGCCCATCGCGCGCAGGCCCGCGCCCATCGCCCGGCTGGCGGCGGCATGGCGGGCGAAACGCGCCTCCAGCCCTTCCTCCACCATGATGCGGGCGGCCTCGCGCGCGGCATACAGCATGCTTGTCGCCTCGGTATGGTGGTTCAGGCGCTTTTCGGACCAGTAATCCATGATCATCGCAAGGTCGAAATAGTTCGAGGCAATGCGCGCGCGCGTTCCGTCCGTGGTCGTGGCGCTGCGGATCCCGGCCTCCACATGGCGGCGCGACATGATGTAGTCGGCGGCGCGGTCCGAAATCGTGATGGGCGAGGATCCGGGCGGCCCGCCCATGCATTTCTGCAGCCCGCCGGTCACGATATCCACGCCCCAGCGGTCGGTCGCAACCGGCATGCCGCCCAGCGTCGCCGTCGCATCGACATACGACAGCACATCATGCCGGCGACACAGTTCCCCCACCCCGTCCAGCGGCTGCGCCATGGTGGTGGAGGTATCGCCATGGATGCACGCCAGCACATGCGGGCGATGCGCGACGATGCCCTCCTCGATCTGCTTCAGGGTCGCGACCTCGCCCCACGGGATGTCGATGGTAAAGATTTCCGCGCCTATCCGCTGCGCGATTTCCGACAGAAGCAGCCCGAAGCGCCCCGCGCGCACGATCAGCAGCCGCGCGCCGGGTTCCAGCAGGGAGACAAGCGCCGCCTCGATCCCCGCGCGCGCCGTGCCGTCAATCAGCAGCGTCCAGCGGTTTTCGGTCATGAAGACCTGACGGTACAGCGCCATGGTCTGGTTCATGTAGCCGGTCATTTCGGGATCGAACTGCCCCAGCATGTCGGCCGCCATGGCGCGCAGCACGCGCGGATGCACGTTGACCGGCCCCGGCCCCATCAGCATCCGCGAAGGAGGATCGATCTGGCCAAAAATATTCTGTGTCATCAACAACGTCTTTCAAACAGGCGGACAAAATCCATCATGGCGCGCAGGGCGATTTCCACATCCGCCGCCGTCACGGCCTCGGCCGGGTTGTGGCTGATCCCCTTTTCACAGCGGACGAACAGCATCGAAACCGGGACCAGATGCGCCATGACCATCGCGTCATGGCCCGCGCCACTGACCAGCACGCGCGCCGGGGTACCCGTCACATCCGCCACCGCCTGTTCCATCAGCTGCGTCAGGACGCCATCACAGGGGGTAGCCGACAGGTCCTGCTGCAGCTCGACCTCCAGCCCGATCCCGCGCCGGTCCGCAATCTGGCGCAGTTCGTGGCGTATCGCCTTCGCCGCCGCATCGCGCCGCGCGTTGGTGCCCGCGCGGACATCGATGCTGAAGACCACGTCGCCGGGCACGACATTCGCGGCACCCGGCGAAACCTCCAGCCGTCCCACCGTGGCGACAAGGTCATCCGGCCCGCCGCGGCCGATACGTTCCACCATCGCGATCGCTTCCGCCGCCGCCGCCAGCGCGTCATGGCGCAGGCGCATCGCAATCGTGCCCGCATGGCCCGCGACACCGTGCATCCTCACGAGATAGCGGTACTGCGCGGCAATGGCGCTGACGACACCCACGGCGTGTCCTTCTGCCTCCAGCACCGGCCCCTGCTCGATATGCGCCTCGACATAGGCCAGCACGCGTTCGCGCGACATCCGGGCCTCGTCGATGCTGGCAAGGTCGAGGCCGAATTCCGACAGGGCCTCCGCCAGGGAAATCCCCTCACGATCCGTCATCGACAGGTCGAAGCCATCGCGTGTCCCCGCGACCGTGCGCGACGTCAGCATGGCGGCGGGAAAGCGTGATCCCTCCTCATCCCCGAAACCGATGACCTCCAGCGCGAAGGGAAAGCGCCGTCCCTCCCGCGCGAAGCAGGCCACCACCTCGATCCCCAGGATAACGCCAAGCATCCCGTCATAACGGCCGCCATCGCGCACGCTGTCCACGTGCGAGCCAAGCAGGAGCGCGGGCGCGTCGGGGACACTGCCTTCGTACCGTCCCACCACGTTGCCCACCGCATCGACATGCACGGACATGTCCGCCAGCGACATCCACGCCGCGATCCGGTCCAGCGTCGCCCGGTAGCCGGAACCGAGATAGGGGCGGAACAGGCTGCCCGCCTCGTCGGAATAGGGGGGACGGCCCAGCAGGTCGCAGCGTTCGACAATGCGACGCCCGCCCGGCGGCAGGGCGGAAATTTCCTGCATGTTCACCATGCCGCCACCCCCCCGTCGCTGCGGGGGTCGGTCGCCCCCTCGATCAGGCCCGTTTCATGGCGCACCAGTGCCCCCGCATGTCCCATGGCCTGTGAAAATGCCTCCACCCGTTCCATCTGGTGACCGGCGGCCGACATGCGCGCGATCAGTTCGGGGTCAAAGCGGTCCTCGTATTTCAGGCTGACGCTTTCCTCCCCCCACGTGCGGCCTAGCAGCCAGCGCGGGGCGGTGACGGCGCGCTGCAGCGGCACGCCGTAACAGGCGTAACGGGTAAACACCGCCGCCTGCGTCTGGGGCTGTCCCTCGCCCCCCATGGTGCCATAGACCATGGCGCGGCCGTCATCGAAACGCGCCCCGGCGGGATTGAGGGTATGAAAGGGCTTGCGCCCCGGACGCAGGCCGTTCCAGCCATCAGGGTCCATGCCGAAGCTGGTGCCCCGGTTCTGCCACACCACGCCGGTGCGCGGCAGGACAATGCCGGAGCCATATTCGAAATACAGGCTCTGGATCATGCTGACCGCCAGCCCGTCGGAATCGACGACGCCCAGCCACACCGTGTCACCCGGCTGTGACGGGTCGGGCCACGGCGCCGCGCGCTGCGGGTCGATGGACGCCGCCATGCGGTCCAGCGCCCCCGCGTCGTCAAGGATATCCTGCGCCCGGACGGTCATCAGTGCGGGATCGCCCACATGCGTGTCGCGATAGCGAAAGGCGATCTTCGTCGCCTCTACCAGGGTGTGCATGTAATCGTAACTGTCCGCCTTCGCCGCGCGCAGGCGATCGAACAGCGACAGGATCAGCAGGGAGGCGACGCCCTGCGTCGGGGGCGGGACATTGTAAAGATCCGCCCCCCTGATGCGCGCATGCAGCGCGGGCTGGTGCACGGCGCGATGGGCCTGAAGGTCCGCCAGCGCAAGCGGGCTGCCCAGATCGGCAAGGTCGGCCGCAAGGTCGGCCGCGACCCGCCCGCGATAGAAACTGTCCAGCCCGTCATCCGCCAGCGCGCGCAACGTGCGGGCAAGGCGCGGGTTATGCAGGATATCGCCCGCGCGTGGCAGGCGGCCATGGGGCATGAACTGATCCGCGAACCCCGGAACCTTCCGCAGTTCGTCCGCCTTTGCCCGCGTGATGTCGGCGGCACCCGCCGTAACCGGCGCGCCCTGTTCGGCGTAATAGATCGCATCGCGCAGCACGCGCCCCAGCGGCAGGCCGGGCTGTATGCCATGGCTCCATGACAGGGCCATGTCCCAGCCCGAAACCGTGCCCGCCACCGTATTCGCCGCCAGCGGCCCGCGCCATGGAATGCGCGACAGGCCCCTGTCGCGGTAGAAACCGACATCCGCATGCCGCGCCGCCGCGCCGCAGGCGTCGATCGTTTCCGCCCGCCCGTCAGGCCACAGCGTCAGCCAGAACGCGTCCCCGCCAATGCCCGTCATGTGGGGATAGACCACGGCCAGCGCCGCCGCGGTGGCGACGGCGGCCTCGATCGCCGTGCCCCCGGCCTTGAGGACATCAAGACCCGCCTGACTGGCGAGGTGATGGGGCGATGTCACCATCCCCCGGCAGGAGCGCGGCGTGTTGAGCATGAAGGTTCAGTTCCCGGTGGTCAGTGGCGTGCAGCGGGCAAGCCCCGCGCGTTGCAATTCCCCCGCCACCGCGAACAGCGCGGCCTCCGCCCCGGGCGCGCCGATCAGCTGCAGGCCCAGCGGCAGCCCGGACGGATGGGCCAGCGGCGTGGAGAGCACCGGCACGCCCGCCAGGCTGATCGGCTGCGTGAACAGGCCCAGGTTGGCGCGGGCCGAAACCTCGCGTCCCTCCACCACGATGGTGGGCTGGTCGATACGCGGCGCGGGACCGACGGTCGCCGGCGCGACCAGAACGTCATGGTGGCTGAACAGTTCATGGATCCGCGCGCGGAACCAGTTGCGAAAGCGCTGCGCCTGCACCAGCGTCGCGGACGGCAGCATCGCCCCGGCCATCAGGCGGCTGCGGGTTGCGGGGTCGTACTGCATCGCGCGCTGGCGCAGGCGCGGCAGGTGCAGGTTGCCGCCTTCGGACGCGGTAATCAGGAACGAGGCGGCACGCGCGCGCGCGGCCTCGGGCAGTTCGATGACCTTCGTGCTGTTCAGGTGGGCCATCACCGCGTCAATGGCGGCGGTGAAATCCGCGCTGATATTGCGCGCGAACCAGCCCCCCAGACGCGCGACACGCAGCGAGGCGACATCGGGCAGCGCCCCCAGCGAACGGCCATCCATGACCTCGAACACCGCGCGCAGGTCCCCGATGCTGTCGGCCATCGGCCCCACGACATCAAGGCTGGCGGCAAAGGGATAGGCCCCGTCGCGCGGCACCCGTCCGAATGTCGGCTTCAGCCCCCATACCCCGCACAGTGCCGCGGGCAGCCGGATCGAGCCGTTGGTGTCCGATCCCAGCGCGAACGGCATCAGCCCCGCCGCCACCGCCGCCGCCGAACCGCCCGATGACCCACCGGCAAGGCAGGCCGGGTCATGCGGGTTGCGCGTCACGCCGGTATGCGCGTTCTCGGTGGAGAAGCCATAGGCGAATTCGTCCATGTTCAGGCTGGCGACCGCGATCGCGCCCTGCGCCTGAAGGCGCGCAACCACGGTGGCGTCATGCTGCGCGGGCGGATTGCCGCGCAGGACGATGGACCCCGCCGTCGTGACCTCGCCCGCGATATCGAACAGGTCCTTGACCCCGAACGGCACGCCGGCCAGCACGCCGGGGTCCTCCCCGCGCGCGATCCGCTGGTCCAGCGTTTCGGCGCGCGCCACTGCGGCGGGGCCGAAGATGCGCGTCACGCTGTTGTAACGGGTGTCGCGGGCCTCGATATCGGCGATGACGCCCGTCACGACGGAAACGGCGGTGCGCCGGCCCGCGCGGACGTCCGCCGCGATCCCCAGCGCGTCACGCGCCGTCGTCCCCGCCTGCGCCTGCGTCATGGGACGTACTCCCCGGCGGGTTCGCACGTATCGGGCAGGGCGAAACCGTTCAGCAGGTCGGCATATCCCTGCAGGAGCGCCGCATTGGCGGTCACATCGTTCATGCATGCCGGCGGGACGCTCAGCCCGATGCACCGCGCGACCTGAACCACTGGAAAGACGCCATCGCCACCGGGCGTCACGACAGGTGATGGCGGGGGTGCCGTCTCATCATGCAAAGGGCTGCTCATCCGTTCTTCTCCCGGAACTGTCCGTTGAAATACCGTCTCCTTTTAGACGGGATCGGAGACAGGGGGGTCAAGGCTGACGAGTTCGGGCGTGTCGTAGGAAAGCAGGCTGTCGAGGTGTTCCTGCCCGTCCGCGACATACAGGTCGCGCCCCAGCCCCTGCGCCAGCCGTTCGACGCCGAAACGCATGCCACTGATGGAGGCGCCGGAAAGGCCCATGCTCGGCGTGGCGGCGAAGGTGAAGTTATGGATGTTCGCAAGCATCGGCGCCAGCGGATCGGCGGGATCGCGCGCGATGAACTGGTACCGCTCCCCAAGGTAGGGATACGTGCCCAGCACCTCGCTTTCCTCGCCCGCGGGCGGGACATAGCGTTCGCGCCACAGCGCCACGGAATGCGCGAACGAACGGGTTTCGGGACGGCGCGACAGGTCGACACTGAAGCCCGTGCCGATGATGACGAAATCGAACCTCATCTCCCCCTTCGGGGTGCGCACGACAATGTCATCGCCGTCCATCCGTACACCTTCCCACGGACAGCCAGTGTGATAGGCGAAATTCGCATGGCGACGGCAACGCCAGAACGTATCCTGCGGCGGGGGCTGGTTCAGTTCGAAGATGCGCCGCATGAAGCCCCAGCGCAGCCGGTCCTCCAGCGCGGGGAAATAGGCAAGGAAGCCGGTGTTTTCCATCCAGCGGTACGGGTTGATCGAGGGGATTTCCCGCCGGCGCAGGCACAGCGTGACCGACCCGGCCCCGGCCTCCAGCGCGGTAGCGGCGTTGTCAAAGGCCGATGCCCCGGCCCCCAGCACCCCGATCCGCCTGCCCTTCAGCGCGGCGAAATCGATGGATTCGGACGTATGGGCGAACCGTTCGCGCGGCAGGCTGTCGCGGATGAAGGCGGGCACGTGCCATTCGCCGCATCCCTCGATCCCGGTCGCAAGCACCAGCTTGCGCGCGTAATGGGTGTGGACATCCCCGCCCGACGTGCGGAACGACAGGCGCAGCAGGCCGTCTTCCCATTCCACCGCCTCAAGCGCGTGGTCATTGGCGACCGGCAGGTCGAGGATGTCGCGATACCAGTCCAGATAGGCCTGCCAGTCCTGACGCGGTATCTTGTCGAGCTTTTCCCACGCCTGCGCGCCGTAACGCGCCTCGAACCACGCGCGCGGCGTCAGGTTCGGCACGCCAAGGTCGGGTCCCGTCACGTATTTGGGCGTGCGCAGGGTAATCATGCGGGCAAAGGTGATCCACGGTCCCTCCCCCCCACGGGCGGCGCGGTCGAAGATCTGCACGTTGTCGATGCTGGTGCGCCTGAGCGCGAAGGCGGTGGCAAGGCCACCCTGCCCCGCGCCGATGATCGCGACATCAAGCACCCGCCTGCCGTCATGATAGCGTGGGGGCACCCATTCGCGCCGGGGATAGCCGATGACCTCCAGATCACGGCGCACGGCCTCATCCAGGGTCCCGAGGCCACCGCGCGCATCCGTGCCGTCCCGTCCGTGCATCGTCATATGCCTGTCCCACCGTCATTTGCGTCATTGCCGATGCAGTGGGCGTGGCGTCCCCCGACACCACGCGTCCGATATCCCCCCAACCGCACCGTTGATGAAACAGTGTAATCAGGCCGTCGCGTGTTTCGTCCAGTAGAATGATCTGACCATTCTGTTTCAGAAAACAGAACAGGAAGACAGTGCGCTGAGCTACAGTATCTTTTCGTCGCCCACGCCCTGTATCCGGCGCAGTTCCTGCCGCAGTTCCTCGATCACCGTTTCCAGCAGCGGCGGCAGCCAGCGCGATTCCCGCACATAGACCCCAAGGTCCGTCACCGCGCGGGTATCGCGCAGGGGGACGTGGCACAGGCTTTCATGGCCGGCCTGCATTTCCACCGCCAGCGGCGACTGGAACGCAAGGCCACTGCCGGCAGCCACCATGCGGTTCGTCAGTTCGATGGATCCGGTATGCAGCACGACATGCAGGTGTTCCTGCCAGGGACGCAGCATCGGTTCCATCACGCGGTACAGCGACAGCGTCCGCGTGGGCAGGATCAGGCGATGGCGCACGCATTCCTCGATCGTGACGGTGCGCAGGGGGGCGACCGGATGGTCCCGCCGCACCACCGCCCCCACGGGGAAATGCGCCACCGCCACGCGACGCAGGTCGGGATACAGCGCCAGCGAGAACGCGATGCCAAGGTCCACGCTGCCATCCTGCAGGGCGGAGACGATGTTCTTGGGCGATCCGATCTCCACATTCAGGTCCACGGCGGGATACATCCGCGTGATCCGTTCCAGCAGCGGCGGCAGAAGCTGGCCGGTCACCCCCTCCACCGCCATGATGCGCAGGCGCCCGTCCTGCCGTCCCGACAGCGCGTTGATCTGTTCCTCCGTCCGGGCGGCGTCCTGCATGACGGTCACGATATGCCGCGCCATGATGCGCCCCACCTCCGTCAGGACCATCCCTTCGGGCAGGCGGTCAAACAGGGGGGCGCCGACCTCGGCCTCCATCTGCGCCAGCTGCCGCGTCAGGGCGGAAGGGGTGACATTCAGGCGGCGCGCGGCCTCGCGGATGGAACGGCATTCCCGCACGGCGTTGAAATAGGAAATGCCCCGCGCATGCAGGCGCATCATGCGCGGGGTGCGCAATAACGGCTCACTCATGCGCGATCACCCGCCAGCATCACGGACACCGCCGCCAGATCCCCCCGCGTCGCACCGCCATGGCGGCAGGCCATGCGTTGCGTGCCATCCGACCGTGCCTGCCATTCCATGTCCAAAGCCGCTCCCCGCGTCATACAGATGCGCCCGGCATCGCCCCATCGGGCACGCAGGCGCGAAACATCCCGGCGGGATGATACTTCATTCGCGCCCGGTTGCCAGAACCCGCGCGGGATATCGTCCAATATCGCCTAACCATCCTGTGCCGCCAGATGCGCGCCGCGCCTGACCCGCGCGGAAAGTTCACGCCCGAAACAGGGGCGCGCGACATGCCGGCCCCGCCCGGCCCCGCACGCCTGCGTGCCGGACCATGCCAGCACGCCACCGCGCACCACGTGGCGGACGCATCCCGACATGACCGGCGCGCCGTGACAGGACGACAGCGCCCTGGCCTCGCCCCGCGGGTCCCACAGCACGAGGTCCGCATCGGCCCCCACCATGATCGCGCCCTTGCGGGGGTAGATGTTGAAGGCCCGCGCCGCGTTGGCGGAGGTCACGGCCACGAATTCCTCCACCGACAGGCGACCTGTTCCCACCCCGTGATGCCACAGCAGCCCCAGCCGTCCGGACAGGTCGGGCATGGGACGCGCATCCTCATCCGTCAGCGTCCCCTCATCACCCGCGCCGCTGGCGGTCATGCCCGCCATGCCCGCCGACAGGCCGCCCCACAGGGCCTGTCGGTGCTCTTCCCCCCGCAATGGCGGCAAATCCGGGCAGAACGGCGCATCGTCGTCTTCCGTCATCACCAGATGCCGGACCAGCACCTCCGCGCTGGTGCGCTGTCCATGCAGGCGTGCCGTCGTGATCGCGCTGATGGCCCCTTTCGTCGAAACCGGCCCCAGATGCACCGGCGAACCAAGGACGCCCACCAGCATGAGGGCACGGGCGGTCCCGGCGTCCTCGATCATGGGGACGCAGGACAGCGCCTGTGCCTCAGCCGTTCCGATCCCGGCATCGCATAACCCGACACGCAGATAGTCCGCGACCTGCCCCCGGTGCGTATCGAACGCACACAGCGCGCCCAGCGCCATCGCATGGTCGATCACGCCCAGCAACTGCGTATCCAACAGGTCGCCGCCACAGGACAGGCGAAAGGAATTGACCCCGCAATCCCGCGTGACCGCCCGCATTCCGGCCGCCATCCGCGCGTCCCAGTGATTGACGACCATATGGGCCGAAAAATCAACGCCGCCCCCGCGCGCCGCGTGCCGCCATTCCTCCCACGCCGCGCGCATTTCGTGCCCGGCGGGCACGTCGATGCAATCGATAAGCGTGGTCGTTCCCGCCGCCAGCGCGGCATGGCCGATATCGGCAAAGCGGCCGGCATCCCCCCCGATGCGGGTATGGGGATCAACGCCACCGGGCATCACCAGCAATCCCCCCGCATCCAGCACGCGGCATCCATGGGGGATGTCCAGCGCGGGGCCGATGGCTGCGATCTCCCCGCCCCTGCCGCACAGGACGTCAATCCTGAAGGAGGCCTCCGCCGTGACCACCGTCCCACCGCGCACCAGCAGCATCGCCTGTTTCCCCCATCCATTCCGAACAGCCCATTTTCAGGGAAGATGACGTTCCATGCAAAAGGCCGCGATATCCCCCATCCGGCAGGCGCGAATCCCCCGATGACAGGCGCGAAGGAGACAATAACGGCCTCCGGATGTCGCACTTTTTCAGGAAGGCGACATCCCTCGAAGCTTTTTGCAAAAAGCTTCACCAAAAACTTCATGATTTCAGGAGATTACTGAACCTGCCCTTTTGAATGGCCCGCTAGACGCTCTGCGCGATCGCGGTCGCCACAGACAGGCTCGCGCCCAGCCGCTCCAGCCGCCGCCGCACGCTTTCGCCCTGCACCACGTCCTGCCCCGACGCGAAACGCAGGGTCAGCGTCTGCCCGTCGAACAGGAGTTCCGTCCCGCGCAGCAGCGCATCGGTGCCCCCACTGACGCTGTAGGCCAGGCGAAGCGCCTGCCCCAGCACCACGGCGCGCGCGAATTCCGCCTCGTCCAGCAGCCGGCGCGAGGGTTCGAGGCAGGCGATTCCCATGTCGACGCCGTACCGCACCGCCAGCGTCAGCGCGAGGGAGGCGCGCGCCGTATGCGTGAAACCGACCCCCTGCATGCGCAGGATCCGCAGGTAGGTCTGCTCCGCCCGGTATTCCGGATGATCGTATGACCCGACATCCGACATCCAGCACGCGGCATGCCGCAGGCGGCGCGCCGCCTCGTCCTCCGCCGGGAACAGCGGCGCCGTCCATGGCACAAGCCGCAGCGGCAGCGTCATGCTGCGTCCCAGGCGCGCGCACATTTCCTGCGCCACGGCTTCCTGCGGATCGGTGCCGGCCACGGCGGCCGCGACCTTGCGCATGTACCATCCCTCGCGCAGGCCATCGACGCAGAACACCAGCCGTTCGGGCTGCACCCGGCGCATCAGCCGGCGCAGGACCGTCGCGGCGAAGGGCGCGTCCTCCAGCCGCTTGCGCGGGACGCCGGGCAGGCGTTCAAGCGTGCGACGCGACGATCCGATGATCCACTCCGCCATGTCACGCGCGTCCGTCGCGCCCAGTTCATAAAGGTGGACGATATTGAGCGGATAGGCAGTGCGCGCGATCTGCAGGCGCGCAAGCGCGCGGAACCCGCCGCCAACGACATACAGCGGGCATCCGCGCACTTCATCAAGCCAGTCGATGCGCGACAGGTCCGCATCGACGATCTGCCGCGCGGAGCCGAGATCGCCCTGCGCCCGGTCATTGAGGCGGATGACCCCCAGCGGCAGCGTGCACGCCTCCATCCTGCGCCCGCCCACCAGCCGGATCAGTTCCAGCGACCCGCCGCCGATATCGGCCACCAGCCCATGGGCGTCGGGAATCCCGCACAGCACGCCGGTGGCGGAATATTCGGCCTCCTGTTCCCCCGACAGGATATGGATCGGAACCCCCGGCAGGCGGGAACGCAGGCCCGCGACGAAATCCGGGCCATTGGTGGCGTCGCGGACCGCCGCCGTGGCCAGTACCTCGAACGGGCTTGCGTCCATGCCGCGGGCGATGGCGTTGAAACGGTCCATGACCTCCATCGCCATAGGGACCGCCTCCTCGTTCAGGCGGCCCGTCGCGTTGAGGCCGCGGCCAAGGCGCAGGACAACCTTTTCATTGAAAATCGGGACGGGATTGCGCGAAATCCCGTCAAACACCACCAGGCGCACGGAATTCGAACCCAGATCGATGACGGCCGAACGGTTCTGCCCCGATGCCCCGCTCACGCAGGGGCTCCCGCCATGGGGAAGGCGACGGTGGGAACGTCACGGGTCATCATCATGGTGCCTGCCATGGCGGGTATGTCCTCAGTCCTCAATACTCTGCTCCGTATGCCACGGCTGCGATGCGCTGACGCGGATACCGCCATCGCCGGGCGCGCGTCCCCCGCCAGAGGGATGCTCCATGAAATATTCATGCGCCGAAAAAGGCGCGCGTCCGGGTTCCAGTCGTCTCCATACGCCATTTCGCTGCAATATCCATGACTGAAGATTGTCCTTCAGGTCCGCCATCATGATCTGGTTCAGCACGCGGGCATGCACGGCGGGATCGCGCATCGGCACCATGCTTTCGACGCGCCAGTCCATGTTGCGTACCATCCAATCGGCGGATGAGATGTAAAGTTTCGCGTTGCGCGACGGCAGGCGGTGCCCGTTGCCAAAGGCAAAGATGCGGGCATGTTCCAGGAAACGCCCGACGATCGACTTGACCCGGATGTTTTCCGAAAGTCCCGGCACACCGGGGCGCAGGCAGCAGATGCCGCGCACCACCGCCATGATGTGCACCCCCGCGCAGGACGCCTCGTACAGCCGGTCGATCAGCCCCGGATCGACAAGGGAGTTCATCTTGAGCCAGATGCGCCCCGGACGCCCGGCCTTCACATGTTCGATTTCCGCGTCGATCAGTTCATTGAGGGTGGAGCGGATGGTCACGGGCGAAAACGCGATCGCCTCCATCCGCGCGGGCATGGCATAGCCGGTCATGTAATTGAACAGCCGCGCCGAATCGCGCACCAGTTCCGGATCGCAGGTAAAGAACGACAGGTCGGTATAGATGCGCGCCGTGATCGGGTGGTAATTGCCGGTCCCGAAATGGGCATAGGACCGCAGCGTCCCCCCCTCGCGCCGGACCACGAGGCTGAGCTTCGCATGGGTCTTGAGGTCGGAAAAGCCGAAGACCACCTGCACGCCCGCCGCCTCCAGCGCGCGGGCAAGGCGGATGTTCGCCTCCTCGTCGAAACGCGCCCGCAGCTCGACCATCGCGGTGACGGACTTCCCCCCTTCCGCCGCCTCGATCAGCGCCTTGACGATCGGGCTGTCGCGCGAAGTGCGGTAGAGCGTCTGCTTGATCGCGACCACCGCCGGGTCCAGCGCCGCCTGACGCAGGAACTGCACCACCACGTCGAAGCTTTCGAACGGATGGTGCACGATCATGTCGCGCGCGCGGATCGCGGCGAAGCAGTCACCCCCGCAATCGATGATCCGTTCGGGAAAACGCGGGGTATAGGGCGGGAACAGCAGGTCCGGCCGGTCATCGACGATCAGCTGCTTCAGATCCACCACCCCGATCAGGCCCGACTGCACCAGCACCTCGTCCGGCGGCGCGTTGAGGGAGGCGGCCATGGAGCGGGCCAGGTCCTCGGGCATGCGCGATTCGATGTCGAGATGGATGACCACCCCGCGACGCCTGCGCTTGAGCGCGCTTTCATACGAGCGGACCAGATCCTCGGCCTCGTCCTCGAACTCCACGTCGGTATCGCGCACCACGCGCATCACCCCCCACTCCCCGGCGACCAGACCGGGGAAGAGGCGTCCGATGCACATCACGATCAGGCGTTCGAGCAGGATGAAGCGCGTCTGCCCCGGCGGCGAGAGGGAATCGGGCATGCGGATGAAACGTTCGATGCGCGAGGGCAGCAGGATCAGCGCCTCCATCACGAACTGCCCGGTGCGCGCGTTCATCAGGCGCAGCGCCTGCGCGATGCCCATGTTGGGAATGAAGGGCAGCGGATGGGCCGGGTCGATCGCCAGCGGCGTCAGCACCGGAAAGACCCGTTCCATGAAGCAGGTGTCGAGCCATTCCCGCTCCGCCGTGTCAAGCTGGTCCTCGTCACACAGGACGATCCCCGCCTCCGACAGTTCGTGGAGGAGGTCGCGCCAGATGCGCTGCTGTTCATGCAGCAGGCGGGCGGTACGTTCACGCACCGCGACAAGCTGCTGCGCCGGGGTCATCCCGTCGGGCGACGGGGCGATCAGCCCCTCGCGCACCTGTCCCACCAGCCCCGCGACGCGCACGGAATAGAACTCGTCCAGGTTGCTGGCGCTGATGGACAGGAACCTCACACGCTCCAGCAGGGGATTGCGGGGATTGTCCGCCTCGTCCACCACGCGCTGGTTGAAATCAAGCCATGACAGTTCGCGGTTTATGAAACGCTCGGGCGAATGCGCGTCCGGCGCGGGCATGTCGGGACACGGGTCATGCACCACCAGATCACGCGACGGCGCGGCATCGGCATCGTCCGCCGCCTTTGTCGTGGCGCGCGCCGTCGCGTGCGCGCGCGTGGTCCGGCGCGGAGCGCGACGCGGCGCGGCCCTGCCGTCTTTTGCCGTGGCGGAGGAAGCTGGCTTGCGCGGAGGTCTGGACAAGGAACTCGATCTCCCGATAGGGACCGCCGCCGCGAAAGGGGGCGACCGTGGCCAAAAGCAGTCATGCAAGGGTAGGACAGCAGCGCGGGCATTGACCAGAGGGGGCTTTGCTACGCCTCCCCCGCCGGAAGGGTTTCGCATGCGGCATCGGGGGGCAGCAGGTCGCCCAGTTCCGCTATCGCCATGGCGCGCGTGACCGGCCGCCCTGTGGCAAGGGCGGCATGGTCAAGCCGACGCGCGACCTCCACCATCGCGGCGGCAGTGCGCGGCAGCCGGCGCAACAGCCACTCCAGCACGGGATGCGCCACGACAATCTGCCGCTCCGCCAGCAGCCGCAGGAGCACGATCCGCAGCAGCGTATCCTCGGGCTGGCGCATCTCCACCGCCATGGTCGCGCGCAGCCTGCTCTGCAGATCCGCCAGTGTGACAGGCCAGCGCGCTGGCGCCGCCCGCCCGGCCAGCGCCAGCGCCATGCCATGTTCGCGCGCGCCGTTGAGCAGGTGCAGCACCGCGCGTTCGTCCGCGCATCCCTGCGCATCATCCAGCGCGATGGCCATGATGCCCGAACGGCGTTGCGCCCCGAACAGGCGCGCGACATCATCGCGCGTCAGGTCCGGCCCCGACAGCAGCACCGCGTCATGTTCGCTGGCCCAGATTTCCAGAAGGTGCGTCTTGCCGCATCCCCGCGCGCCCCACAGCGCCAGCCGCCGGTCGGGCCACGCCGTGCGCCCCAGCAGCCACGCGCGGGCCGCCGCGTTGGAGGGGGCGGCGACAAAACCCGCCCGCGTGAAACGCGGCTTGTGCGCAAAGGGCAACACAAGCTGCCCGATCGTGTCGCGGATCGGCATTTTCTCCGTTTTCGGCCCTGTGCGCGTAACCACCGCTTGGTGCCCGGCCCCGGCTTGACGTAAAGAGAAGCGCAAAGACCGTATTGACCCCAATGCTGTCGCATCCATCGCGTCTTCCATAGCCCGCGGGCAGGAGTCCGGGAAAGCGATAGTTTGACGATGAAGGCCCCTGCGCATGACTTCCGCCCCCACCAATCCCCCCACCCCTTCGTCCCCCGATGCGTCCCGCGCGGACGCAGCGTCCGGGGGGGCGACCTATCGCGATGCGGGCGTGGACATCGCCGCGGGCGACGCGCTGGTGGAGGTGATAAAGCCGGCCGCCCGCGCCACCGACCGTCCCGGCACGATGGGCGGGCTTGGCGGATTCGGCGCGCTGTTCGACCTGAAGGCGGCGGGGTTTTCCGACCCTATCCTGGTGTCGTGCACCGATGGCGTCGGCACGAAGCTGATGATCGCCATCGAAAGCGGACTGCATGAAACGGTGGGCATCGACCTTGTGGCGATGTGCGTGAACGACCTTGTGGTGCAGGGGGCGACGCCGCTGTTCTTCCTCGACTACTTCGCGACGGGGCACCTGTCGGTCGATGACGCGGCGAAGGTCGTGCGCGGCATCGCGGCGGGCTGCGCGGGGTCGGGCTGCGCCCTTGTCGGGGGGGAAACGGCGGAAATGCCGGGCATGTACGCCGCCGGGCATTATGACCTTGCCGGGTTTTCGGTGGGGGCGGCCGAACGCACCGCGCTGCTGCCGCGCGACATCCGGCCCGGCGACACGCTGATCGGGCTGCCGTCCGCCGGGGTGCATTCCAACGGATTTTCGCTGGTGCGCGCGATCGTCAAGCGTTCCGGCCTGCAATGGGACGCGCCGTGCCCGTTCGCGGCGGGACAGACGCTGGCGCAGGCGCTGATGACGCCGACGACGCTGTATGTCCATCAGGTCCTGAACCTGCATCATGCGGGCCTGTTGCAGGCAGCGGCTCATATCACGGGTGGCGGCCTGCCGGGCAACCTGCCGCGCGTGCTGCCGCGCGGCACGCGCGCCGTGATCGACGGGCAGTGGGATATCCCGCCCGTCTTTGGCTGGCTTGCGAAAACCGGTCAGGTCGCGACCGACGAAATGCTGCGGGTATTCAACTGCGGGATCGGCATGGTCCTTGTCACGCGCGATCCTGACGAAGTCATGAAGCGCCTGTCCGAAACGGGCGAAAAAGCACATGTCATCGGCCGGATCGAGGCCGCCGACACCCCCGACGCCGATGCCACGCTGGTGATGAAGACGCAGCCGGATTTCGGCGCGACCGGGACCCGTGCCTGAAATGACGGCCATGACCAAGCGCCCCATCGGCATCCTGATCAGCGGGCGCGGCAGCAACATGGGCGCGCTGATCGCGGCATGCGCGGCGGCGGATTATCCCGCGCGCATCGCCATCGTCATCAGCAACAACCCCGACGCGCCGGGGCTGGAGACCGCGCGCCGGGCGGGACTTGCGACGAAGGCGATCGACCACCGCACCTTTGGCCGCGACCGCGCGGCGCATGAGCGCGTGATTGACGCCGCCCTGCGCGACGCAGGCGTGGAGGTCGTCTGCCTGGCGGGATACATGCGCCTGCTGACGCCGTTCCTGACGCAGGCATGGGCCGGGCGGATGCTGAACATCCATCCCAGCCTGCTGCCGTCCTTTCCGGGGCTGCACACGCATGAACGCGCGCTGCAGGCCGGGGTGCGCCTGCATGGCTGCACCGTGCATCTGGTGACGGAAGAAATGGATGAAGGCCCCATCATCGGGCAGGCGGCGGTGCCCGTCCTGTCCGGCGATACGCCCGACAGCCTTGCCGCGCGGATCCTGACGCAGGAACACCTGCTGTATCCCGCCGCCCTGCGCCGCGTGCTGATGCCCGACACGCGGGCGGAGGCGACGGCGGACGCGCTGCTGTGTGTCTGAAAAACCGCTTTGGGCGGGTTACTTGAAATAAACGTTTCCGGGTGCTGTCTTTTTTAAGAAAGGCGGCATCCTTCGAAGCTTTTTGAAAAAAGCTTCACCAAAAACTTCTGATATTCAAAGGCAGCCTTCATAAAGATCCGTCCATAAAAAAAGCCGGCATTTCTGCCGGCTTTTCCCACTGATGTCCGCAGGGACGATCAGGGCAGGATTTCGGTCCCGGCGAAGAAGAACGCGATTTCGTTCTTCGCGTTTTCCAAGCTGTCGGAGCCATGGACGGAGTTCGCTTCGATGCTTTCGGCGAACTGCGCGCGGATCGTGTGGGCCTCGGCCTTCTTCGGGTCGGTCGCACCCATCACTTCGCGGTTCTTCGCCACCGCGTTCTCGCCCTGCAGCACCTGCACGACGACCGGGCCGGAGACCATGAAGGACACCAGGTCGTTATAGAACGGGCGTTCCTTGTGCACTTCGTAAAACGCGCCGGCCGTGGCGGGCGTCAGCTGGATGCGCTTCTGCGCGACGATGCGCAGACCCGCGTCCTCGAACACGGCGTTGATCTTGCCGGTCAGGTTGCGGCGGGTCGCGTCGGGCTTGATGATCGAAAGGGTACGTTCGACAGCCATGGAACTGGCTCCTTTTTAACTCAGATACGTTGTGATCGACAGGACATGGCACCACAAGGGCACGTGGCGTCCTTACCTGACGCCATCTAGAGCATATCGCCAAGGACTGGTAGGTACTAGCGCGACGAATCCTGCCATCCGCGCCACATATTCCCGGAGTACCGCGTTTCGTGAGCCTGCTTGTCATATCCGACCTGACCCTTCGCATCGCGGGGCGCACCCTTCTCAACGGGGCCAGCCTGACCATCGATCCCGGCCGCAAGGTGGGACTGGTGGGGCATAACGGGGCGGGAAAATCGACGCTGCTGGCCGCGATCGCGGGGGATATCGCGCCCGATGGCGGGGAAATCCGCCTGTCGTCGCGCGCGCGCATGGCCCGCATCCGGCAGGAGGCGCCGACGGGACATGGCTCACTGCTGGAAACGGTGCTGGCAGGCGATACGGAACGCACCGCCCTGCTGGCGGAGGCGGACAGCGCGACCGACCCGATGCGCATCGCCGACATCCATGAACGCCTGCGCGCCATCGACGCCCACAGCGCGCCCGCGCGCGCGGCGGGCATCCTGTCGGGCCTGGGATTCGACATGGCGGCGCAGGCACGTCCCGTCTCGGATTTTTCGGGGGGATGGCGCATGCGCGTGGCGCTGGCGACCGCGCTGTTCCTCAATCCCGATCTGCTCCTGCTCGACGAGCCGACGAACCACCTCGACCTTGAGGCCACGCTGTGGCTGGAGGGGTGGCTTGCGCGTTTCGCGGGCGCGGCGCTGATCGTCAGCCACGATCGCGGGCTGCTGGACCGCGCGGTCGATGCGATCGCCCATCTGGACCGCGGCAGGCTGACGCTGACGCCCGGCGGGTATGAGGAGTTCGTGCGCATCCGCACCGAACAGGCCCTGCAGCAGGCACGCATGGCCGAACGCATCAATGCGCGGCGCGCGCACATGCAGTCCTTTGTCGACCGTTTCCGCGCCAAGGCCACCAAGGCGAAGCAGGCGCAGGCGCGGCTGAAGGCGCTGGAGAAGCTGCCGGTCATCGAATCGGTGGTCGAGGATGCGCCCAGCCAGTTCTCCTTTCCCGAACCCTCCCCC
Organism: Novacetimonas pomaceti; assembly: GCF_003207955.1. Taxonomy (NCBI): domain Bacteria; kingdom Pseudomonadati; phylum Pseudomonadota; class Alphaproteobacteria; order Acetobacterales; family Acetobacteraceae; genus Novacetimonas; species Novacetimonas pomaceti. The sequence continues at coordinate 294,212 of NZ_NOXG01000002.1, read as the reverse complement.
CTGCCGCCGCCGATGCTGACGATGGACCGGGTTTCGGTCGGATATGGCGACACCACCATCCTGTCGAACCTGTCGCTGCGCATCGACATGGAGGACCGCATCGCCCTGCTGGGCGCGAACGGCAATGGCAAGTCCACCTTCGCCAAGCTGGTGGCCGGACGGCTTGCGCCGCAATCGGGCACCCTGTCGCACAGCCCCCGCCTGCGCGTCGGCTATTTCGCGCAGCATCAGGCCGAGGAACTGCGTCCCGACGAAACGCCCGTCGATCACATGGCCCGCGCCCTGCCGGACGCGACCCCGGTGGCGGTCCGTTCGCAGCTTGCGCGTTTCGGGCTGGATGCCGCGCGGGCCGAAACCGTCACGCGCGACCTCTCGGGCGGGGAAAAGGCACGCCTGCTGCTGGCCCTTGCCACGCGGGATGCGCCACACCTGCTGATCCTTGATGAACCGACGAACCATCTTGACCTGGACGCGCGCGACGCGCTGATCCGCGCGCTGGCGGAATTCGAAGGCGCGGTCCTGCTGATCAGCCACGACCCGCATCTTGTGGAACTGGTGGCCGACCGGCTGTGGCTGGTGGGCGATGGCGGCGTCCGCACGTTCGAGGGGGACATGGCGGAATACCGCGCATGGCTGATCGAACGCGCCCGCGCGGCCTCCTCGGACGGGGAAAGCCCGCGTCCGGCCGCGCCCGCGCGTCGGGAGGACCGTCGCGAACGCGCCGAGGCGCGCAAGGCGCTTGCCCCCCTGCGCCGCCGCATCCGCGACGCGGAGGCACGCATGACGAAGCTCGCCACGGAACAGGCGAAGGTGGAAGCAAGGCTGGCGGATCCCACCCTGTATGAAGCGGCAGGCAGCGCGGAAGAAGTAACCGCCCTCAACACCCGCCTCGCCACCCTGCGGCGGGAGCATGAAGCAGCGGAAGAAGACTGGCTGGCCGCGGAAACGGAACTCGAAGCCGCCGAGGCGCAATGAGCTTGCGCCCGGCATGGCGTCCGCGACCGTCCTGTCGCGCCCCTGTCGCGACGGGGTTGCGCGCATGGCGCGTCGTTCCTGCACGCTTTCTTCATATCGCGGGGCGCATGGTGGCCCCGCATGTTGCGGCGGCACATGGACGCGACGATGATGCATTCGCGGCGTGACCTTGCGCGTGGCGACATATCCGCCACCGCATGAAAAAACACGAATGTCGCGGGGGCGACCGCCATGTTGGCGCGTTTCCCAAGACCTTCGCGCAACGCGACGGCAGCATTCCGATCATTTCCCCCATCCTTACCAACCCACGGAAACCCTGATGCCCTCTTCCAAGACAGAGCGTGACGCCCCGCCCGAAGCGGAAGGAGCGGCGGAGACCGCCCTTGCCCGCGACCCGCAGGCGGAACAGCTTGCCCGCATTCACCACCTCCTGCGCCTTGCCCTGGTGGTCACGATGCTGGTGGTGTCGATCTGGCTGGTGGGCGATGTGCTGATGGTGCTGTTCGCTGCCACGCTGGTGGCGGTGATCCTGCATAACCTCGCCACCCATCTGGAACGTCACACGCGCCTGCCCTACTGGCTGGCGCTGAGCATTGTCGTGCTGGTCATCATCTCCGCCCTGACCGGCCTGATCTGGAGCAGCGGGCCGGAGATTTCGGAACAGGCCATCCGCCTGCGCGCCGCCCTGACGGAACAGGCGCATAACCTTCGCGACCATATGGCCGACAGCACGCTGGGGCGCATGATCCTCGACAACCTTCCCGCCTCGCTCGGCGGGAACGAACATTCGTCCGAAGGCAACGGCTTTGGCTCCATCGCGGGATCCATGACGGGGTTCGTCACCTCCGCCTTCGGCGCGGCGGGCACGCTGGCGGTGGTCCTGATCGCCGGGCTGTATTTCGCGATATCGCCCGAAATCTATGTCAACGGCACGCTGCGTCTGGTGCCGCGTGACTATCGCGCGCGGGCGCGCGACCTGCTGCTGACGGCGGGGCAGACGCTGTGGGCGTGGACGGCGGGACAGGCGCTGGACATGACGGTCGTGGGGCTGCTGTCATTCATCGGCCTGTGGATCATCGGTGTGCCGCTGGCCCTTGCGCTGGGGGTCGTGGCGGGGCTTGCGAACTTCATCCCCTATATCGGCGCATTCGTCGGGGCGGTGCCTGCCGTCCTGATCGGGCTGTCGCAGGGGACGCGCGAAGGGCTGACGGTCCTGGGCCTGTATGCCGCCATCCAGTTTTTCGAGGGCAACGTCATGGCCCCGCTGATCCAGCGTCACGCGGTCAAGATGCCGCCGGGACTGACCATCCTGTCCCAGACGATTTTCGGCACCATCCTGGGCATTCCGGGGCTGATCCTTGCCTCCCCCCTGACGGCGGCACTTCTGGCGATGATGGACAAGGCCACGCCGCCACTGTCGGATGACGAACGGGTCTGAACGCATCACGGGCGCGGAAGCCCCCTCCCGCGCCCGTTCATGACATCCTGAGCGACACGCGCCGCCCCGATACGCGTCCCTGGGGGACATGGTCCCCGAAGTCAGGCCCGATGGCAGGGACGCATGCCGCCACCTGCCGATTCCCCGCACCGGCAACTATCGGTCCATGCCGCCTGACACCCGGCATAGACGGGGCAGACGTATGACGGCGGACTCGCCATCATGATGTTTCTGACGGTTCAGCGCCGTGGGTATATCGTGGCATTCTTCTACATTCATGTCCGGCAAAAAACGTCTGAGAAGACCCGTATAGTCCTTTTCGCCGGGGTCGCCGGGTTCCACCATCCAGATGGGCCGTCCCGATGTCAGAAGCATCCGGGCGGTTCTGCCGGGAAAGTAATCAAATGACGCCTCCATCATGTCATTCATGCCCACGAAATGAAGGTTTTCCGGGTGTCTGAAAAACGGGGCCAGATAACTCAGGTTCCGGCCCATCAGAAGCACGACGCTATCCCTATCCACATCCTGTGCCGCCACATCGAATGTCTTTTTGGAAAAATTGTTATGCCCGAACCCCGGATAACGTGTCGTCAGCCCCAGAAAGACGAGGAGTGCGGTTGTCGTAATCATGACGGGCGTCCTGATCGATTTATGATCCGCGCATAACAACAGATCCCTTGTGGCACTTATCATCAGGAACCCGGTCATGGCCTCTATGGGAATGGCATAGCGCAGGATCGAATACAGTCTGATCCAGACGACATATCCCACGATAGAGAAAGCAAGGACGGCGATTTTCCGGCGCCCATCAACCGTAAGCGGGCCTTTTTCCCTGAACGAAAAGGCCAGATGCACGACCAGCCAGAGACATGAAATCATGGCCAGGGCAAAGCGCCAGTCGGTAAAGGCCGGTTCGGTGACGATCTTTTCCTTATGGCCCAGCCAGAAAAATGGATATGCGATCCATTGAAGTATTGTCTTGGGCTTGTAACGCTGATCCGTGAATGCGCTGGCTGGCGCCCAGTTGGAATGGAAGAATTCGTTGAACATCGGGAAAACAGGATTTCCCGTCTGGTGCCACAGATGGACCGCCCACCATCCATATGTCACGAAGAATCCCATGGCGCATCCGGCAAGGCACAGAAGCGCCGAAAGCATGCGCGTGCGCCTGTCTGATGACATGACCAGAACCGCGGCAAGGATGGCGGGACCGTACGTCACTTCGGTAGGTTTGATCCCGGCGGCCAGACCGGTCATGATCCCGCCGGCAAGGCTCCTCCATTTCAGGGAACTGTCAGTCTCCTCCACCGTATTTTTCTGCGGAGAGAGTATGACAAGGCCAACGCCGACAAGCACAAGATCGGCAAGCGGCACTTCATTGGACGACAGCCCCGCCTGACATACCGCCGCGGATCCGGTCACGCCGATAATTACGGATGCAATTATTTCATACAGGCCGAATCCCTGCTTTTTGTCGTCATTGCAGGCAATGCCCTTCATGAACCATATGACGATGCATATCAGTACACCGTACCAAAGCCCCTGATACGCAGCGAAAATACGTGGGTGGTCGGAAAATATCCCGGTCCCGAGCCAATAAAGCGGAAGGTCACCAAGGGGATTGAAAAAGGTCTGCAGATCCGCCGGATAAAGGTCCAGCCCTTCGCGATGCGTAACAAAGGCCCAGGGATCATAAAGGTGGTAATTCCTTAAATCTGCCGATCTGTCCTGCCTCATGCCGACTGAAACAACAGAACCTGCGATCAATGATAATAAATAAGGAACCGCCCGTCGGAAGATCGTGTGAAGCAAGCCTCACCCCCCAGTAATATTAAACCGCGACATGCGATCGAATGAGAAACCTATATATTTGATGGGAAGGAATTTCCGGTCCTTTCTGACACCCTGCCGAAATATGATAAGGAAACCCGGACCTGCCGGATTCGATCTTTACCGGCCGGACAGGAAGGGAATCTGGCATGATTTAATGAAATCCGCTGATCTGTGTTTGATATTCGCATATGTATGCGCTGTAAATTATTTATAAGTATCAATAGGTCACAACTTCCTCCTCCTCCCTTGCGCCCTGTTACGACAGCGTGGTTTCCCGGGCGGTTTCTTCGGTCAGGATATATGCCAGCTCCGTGGCATCAGGGGCCGCCTGAAAAGACAGGCCCAATAATTCCTGAAATCATAAGGAAGTTTTTGCTGAAGCTTTTTTCAAAAAGCTTCAAAGAACGCCGCTATTTTGAAAAAAAGACAACACCCGGAAACGTTTGTTGCCTTATATCAGCAGGCTGTTTTCAAACAGGCCCGGAAATCCTTCTTCCAGGATCAGGCCAGCAATGTCGCGACATCGACATAGGCCATGCCGGCGTTCCGCGCGGCGGCCATGCCTTCGCGACTGTCCTCGAACACGAAGCAGTGCTCCGGCGCGACCCCCAGCCTTTTCGCGGCGGCAAGGAACAGGTCCGGCGCGGGTTTGCCATGCTGCACGTCATCAATGGTCAGCATCGCATCGAACAGGTGATCCAGCCCCACCCGCGACAGCGATGCCCGCACGATCTGGCGCGACCCGTTGGAGGCGACAGCCATCGGCAGGCGACGGTGATACTGCCGCGCGATCGCGGCCACGGCCGAAATCTCCTCCAGTTCCTCCAGCAGGTCATGCAGGCTGGCCCGCGCGGTGGTGATGATGCGTTCGCGGTCCACGCGACGGCCCAGACGATCCTCCACGATATCAAGGACCATGTGTTCGGACATGCCGCCATGGCCGTAAAACCATTCGCGTGGGACGGGCTGCCGCGTCACCTCCTCCAGCGTCGCAAGCCACGCCCGCAGATACAGGGGCAATGTATCGACAAGCGTGCCGTCACAATCGAAAATCAGCGCCTTCATGCCCGGCGGCACGATGCTCATGGAAATGCGGACCGGGGATAGTTGTACTGGTTGATGAGTTCGCGCAGCGGGGCGAAATCCTTGTCGCTGAAATGATGGATGCGGATGACCGCGCCAGGCCGTTCCTCGACAAACACGGTGTTGTTCCAGTCGGCGGCACTGATTCCGGTCCACAGGGTGATGCGGAACGGCCCGTCATCGCCCGGCGGCGGGGCGGAGGCATTGTCCACATGCGCGACGCGCAGTTCCAGGATCGCGTCACCACTGGATGGCGGCGTCTGACCCAGCGGGCCCCAGCCCGCCTTGTGATCGGCAAGCCAGTCGTTAAGCGTCTTGACCTGTGCCGCGGTCAGGACCCGATCCTTGCGCATCGGGCCGACGGAAATGGTGCCTGACTGCAACTGCGGGAAAGTCAGGGGATGGAAATTGGGCATGGCCATCGACCACAGCCCCGCGGCCGTACCAATCGTTATGACCAGGAACCCGATCAGCAGGGCTGTCTCACGTCTCATCTGTGTCTGTTCTCCTTGGCGCATCTTCCGGCGCCATGTGCCCCGGAACGCGCGAACGCGCCCCCATCAGTACCGCATATCCGCATGCCGGGATATCCGGATCCCATACTGCAAACCCGCGCGCCGCGACCACCCTGCCGGGGTAGGACCTGCCACGCGCCGCCGCCGGTGGGCAGATGCCCCGTCATCAGGCGGGATTCAGTCATGCCCGCAGACAGCGGCGACGACACGCGCGACATCCCACCGCGCCAGCTGCGGATGCAGCGGCAGGGCGAGGATGCGATTCGACAGGTCCTCCGACACCGGCAGCGACACGCCATCATGATGCGGCTGGTACGCGGGCTGCTTGTGCAGGGGACGCGGGTAGTAAATCGCGGAGGCCACGTTGCGCGCCTGCATCTGCCGTTGCAGGGCGGCGCGATCCTCCGGCCCGCGCGTCAGCACGGAATAGATCGCCCACACCGACTCGCTATCGGGCACGCGCGCGGGGGGGATGACCCGCTCCGCCACGCCGGCGTCATAGACGCGCGCGATGTCGCGACGGCGGGCAAGATCCAGGTCAAGGACATCCATCTTCGCCAGCAGCACCGCCGCCTGAATGGTATCAAGCCGGGCATTCATGCCGGTCCGCAGCACCTCGTACCGGGTTTTGCCCTCCCCATGGCTGCGGAGCGAACGATACAGCTCGGCGCGTTCCGGGTCGTCGGTCAGGATGGCCCCGGCATCGCCATAGGCGCCCAGCGGCTTGGACGGAAAGAACGACAGGGTGGTCGCCGTCGCCTCGCGCCCCAGCCGCCGTCCCGACAGGCTGGCGCCAAAGGACTGCGCGCAGTCCGCCATCAGGAACATGTCCTCCGCCGTGGCGATGGCGCGCAGTTCCGGCCACGGCGCGGGCTGCCCGAACAGGTCCACGCCGATGATGGCGCGCGGCCGCAGCCTGCCCTGCGCGCGGACATGGGCGATGCGCTGGCGCAGGCTGGCGGGATCGATCTGGAAGGTATGCGGATCGACATCGACAAAAACCGGGGTCGCCCCCAGTACCAGCGGCACCTCCGCCGTGGCGGTATAGGTAAAGGCGGGCAGGAACACAGCATCGCCCGCGCCGATTCCTTCCGCCATCAGGACGACCTGGATCGCATCGGTACCCGATGACACGCCCACGCAGGCCGCGGCCCCGACATAGGCCGCCAGCCGTTCCTCCAGCTCCTGCACCTCGGGCCCCATGACGAAACGGCAGTGTTCCATGACCCTGTCGAGGCGGACCCGCAGGTTATCGGCTATCACCTTCTGCTGGCGGGGCAGGTCCAGAAAACCAATCGGTTGTTCAGCCGAAGAGGTCATGATGCGTTCCTTTCACGGTCGGTCCCACGGGCCGGCGCCGGCTGGACGCCGGATGCTCCCCTGTGGACGAATTCAGGCACAAGCTTCTTGAGCAGCACAAGCGCGGCGCCAGCATCGCCTGCCCTGCATGCCCCTACCATCGCATCCATGATAGACGTCGCCAGCGCAAGGTCCACCGTGCGCGGCGTTGCCATGCGCAGCCCGCTATGGCCGGTGGGGCGCGGCACCTCGCGCTGGTGAAACAGGTCTTCGGACAGCTTTTCGCCCGGCCGCGCGCCGGTAAAGCGGATGTCGATGTCCTGCCCCGGACGCAGCCCGGCAAGGATGATCATCTGATGCGCCAGGTCGACGATACGGACCGGCTGCCCCATATCGAGGACGAATATCCCCCCCGCCCGCAGCATGTCGTCGATCCGCCCCTCCCCCGGCCGGGTGTCCATCCCGCGCGCGCTGGCCTGCAGCACAAGGGCCACGGCCTCCGCCACGGTCATGAAATAGCGTTCCATTTCGGGATCGGTGATTGTCAGCGGGCCGCCACGTTCGATCTGGTGGCGAAACAGCGAGACGACGGACCCGGCGGAGCCCAGCACATTGCCGAAACGCACCGTGATGCAGCGCAGGTCCCGGCCATCGCGCCGCGCCGTCATGTCGAGGGCCTGGCAGTACATTTCCGCCACGCGCTTGGACGCGCCCATGATGCTGGAGGGATTGACGGCCTTGTCGGTGGAAATCTGCACCATGGCCCGCGTGCCATGCCGGCGCGCCGCGTCCGCGACGACGCGGGTGCCCTCGATATTGGTCAGCAGTCCCTCGCACGGATTGTCCTCGACCATCGGGACATGTTTCAGCGCGGCGGCATGAAAGACCAGTTCAGGGCGATAGCGCGCAAAAACCTGTTCGATGCGCTGCGGGTCGCGCACATCGGCAATCACGATATGGCGCGGCACCCGTGGCGCCTGTTCGGACAGGGCGACGTCGATGCGCCACAGGGGATATTCCCCGTTATCCAGCAGGATCAGGCTTTCGGGGGCATAATGCGCGATCTGGTGGACAAGCTCGGTCCCGATGGATCCCCCCGCCCCGGTCACCAGAACCCTGCGCCCGCGCAGCATCCCCTCCAGCCGCCCGAAATCGGGGGGAACAGGCGGCCGGTTCAGCAGCTCCTCGATCTCCACGGGGTAGAGTTCGCTCCATTCCGGGGCCGTGACCGCCGCGATATCGGGCATGCGCCGCACCTGCGCCCCATGCGCCTGCGCAATCCGCAGCACCGTGGCAAGCGCGGTCCCGGTGCAGCACGGATCCACGATGACCCTGACCGCATGGGACGCACCGTGGGCGCACAGGCGGTCGAGGACCTGATCGAGTTCATCGACCGTCCCCAGCACGGGCACGCCATGGATGCGTCTGCCGCGACGGTGCGCGCCATTGACCACCATGCCGGTCACCGCCATTCCCGCCGACGCCGCGCGCAGGAACAGGTCCGCGCTCTTGCCGTCCGCCACCAGCACGATGCGGCACTGGGCGTCGCTTCGCGCCCTGCGCTGCTGTCGCCACTGCCGCCATTTCTGGTAAATCAGGCGGCTACCCGCCAGCATGACCATCAGTACGAGCATATGGATGACGGGAAACGTCACCCCCGGCGGCCCGTGGCCGACAAGAACCTGCCCCCCGGCATAGAAAAGGGCCGCCAGTAGGGCAGCCCATGCCAGACGCCAGAAATCGGCACTCCCTGAAAAACGCCAGTGCTGCTGCGCGATGCGGAAAGGAAGTCCCCCCGCCAGCAACGCAATGGCGCCAGCCGCCATCGGCCGCCAGCCCCAGCCTGCGACCTCCCCTCCGGAGGCCAGCCATCGCGCGCAGGGCACGGCGCAGGCCCCGATGCAGCAATCGAGACTTACGTTCACGACGATTGCCTTTATCGTAAGCAGCCGATGAATGAACGCGCCTGACCTGAGAGATTGCACAACCATTGCCCTTCCCCCTATAGCCCAGCAGAAAGAGCGTCCAAAGGGAAGATCATGTTCCAAAGCGTAAAGCCGGTCCCGTGATGGCGACGGCGGCACTGTCCGTGGCGATCTGGTGTCTTTCCGCGCTGCTGGTGCGGGTCATGATCCGCGTGCGGGTGCTGGATCATCCCGTCGCGCGCAGCGCCCATGCCGTCGCGGTGCCGACCGGCGGGGGGATCGGCGTCATGACCGCGTTCATGGCCGGGCTGCTTCCCGCCTTCATGATATGGGGAACAGGCTGGAGCAGCTTTCCGGTGGGGGGTTTCCTCGGCGGGCTCGCGCTGCTCTGCCTTGTGTCGTGGTACGATGACATCCGGCCACAATCCGCCGCCATCAAGCTGCTGGCACAGTGCGCGGCAGCTGTCACCATCGTCTTGTCCCTGCACGTTTCATACGGCGGCCAGACAGGAATTTTCGACATCATCGCCAGCATCGCCTGGCTGGTCTTCATGGCGAACTGCGTCAATTTCATGGACGGGCTGAACGGGCTGGCATCGGGGACGGTCCTGTGCGCCTGCCTGATGCTGGCATGGCTTGCCCCCATGGCGGGGGCCGGGGTCGTCACGCCCATCGCCCTGGCCATGGCGATCGCGATGACAGGCTTCATGCCGTTCAATTTTCCCCATGCCCGTATTTTCATGGGCGATGTCGGCAGCCAGGGATGCGGCATGGTGCTGGGGACGCTCGGCCTGATCATGGGCCATAAGGGCGGCTGCTGGGGCTGGAGCGTCATGGTGCTGCTGCTGGCCAACTTCATGGGCGACGTGCTGTTCACGCTGGTACGGCGATATTACGAAGGCGAATCGGTTACGACGGCACACCGGGGGCACCTGTACCAGATCGCGCACCGGACCGGGCTGTCCTGCGCCATCATCGCACCCATGGCATGGGGGGGCTGTCTTCTGGGGGGGAGCATGGCGTGGATGGCCCGCGCGGGACTGGTATCGCTTCCGGTCGCCTTTGCACTGGCCCTTGGTCCACAGGTGGCGTGGGCCGCCTATGTCATCCATCGCACCCACACCCATCCCATCGGCGGGTGGTAGGCTTTTCCCAACAAAAAAGGGACCGACCCTACGGCCGGTCCCCCTTGTGACTGTCGCCCCGCAACGGGGTGCATGGATGTCAGGCGCGCTTGCTGGACGCCAGCTTACCTGACCATCGTGATCTTCATGCCCTGCGCCGCGGCGGCAAGGCGACCGCCCTTGCTCTGGGTCACCAACTTGATCTTCACGCCGTTGGGGTTGCTCAGCACGATACCCCCGACGCCTGTCCCGGCAGTGGCCTCGCCATTCACGGCGGCATAGCTGCCTTCCAGATCCTTGGCGGCATGCAGATTATAGACTTCGCCGCTGCCCGTGACCTTGGAATAGCCGACCGCCGCGATGGACCCACCATCGATGCGGAAACGATAGGTATGTTTCTGGAACGTCAGACGTCCCGATCCCCAGGTGCGACCGATACCGATATCGGCGGACTGAACCTTGATCGTGACATGTCCCACCGGCGTTCCAAGCGCATCATCGGCCTGAGCCGCGACGCCAAGAAGAGGCATCGCCACAAGGGCGACTGCCGCCGCGCGGGTTACCATGCGAATCATCGATTTCTCCTACCCGTTTGCCCGTTACCGTATGAAAGGAAGATAGCCACCACCTGACGCGCCACAAGGGCGGCGGTTGCATGGGGCCATGAGAAACTCACAGCCCCCTGGCCAGGCAGCCTCAGCCCGCGCGACGCAGGCGATCTTCCATACGGCGGCCGCGCACCTTGCGGACCGGGGCTGCGGCTTCCTCTTCGCGCGGGGCCGTCGCCTCGTTCACGATGGCCGACAGGTCGCGCAGGTAGGCCTTGCCCTTGAGCGTGCGACGGATCAGGACCGAACGGCCATCCATCGGGTCGCGCGTGCGCCACGCAAGGTCGAGGTCCTGCAGGCGGTCCAGCGCGCGGGTGATCGCGGGCTTGGACACGTTCAGCTCCGCCGCGAGGCCACGCACCGTATGCGCGTCATCCTGCAGGTAGCAGGTCAGGAAGACCGCCAGCTGACGCGCCGACAGATCGGGGCCATCACGACGCACCATCGAAACAATGGTGTCGCGCAGGGTATTGATCATCGAATCCGAACCTGATGACATTGCCATCACTACAATCCTTGTCTGTTGTCCAGAGGCCGGCCCGGACAGGCCTCCCTGCCTGCGGTGTCGGTCGGACACGGGGTAACTATGGTATTGCACATATAATTGGCAATTACGGCATATATAAGTCGCAGAATGCAAATTAGTTTCTGGGACGGATCGTTACTTCAGTCACCTTTTCTCCCACCGAAATCGAAGATTTTTAAAATTCCTTCGTAAGTTGCTCTTAAACAAAGGTTTTCTCCACCCTCCGGACGACCGGGACGTGCGGAATCATTCCATCCATACGTATCGATATGAGCCCAGCGCACACCAGTTTTGACAAAATTCTGCAAAAACAGGGCCGCCGTGACCGCCCCCGCCATGGGTCGGGATGAAATATTGTTCATATCTGCCACCGGACTGCGCAGCCATTCGCGATACCCGTTCCACAGCGGCAGACGCCACATCGGATCGGCGCACATGTCGCCCGCCGCCAGCAGGTGAACCGCAACCGCATCGTCATTGCAGAACAGCGCGGGCAGGTCCGGCCCCAGCGCCACGCGCGCCGCCCCGGTCAGCGTGGCCGCGTCGATCAGGAGATCAGGGCCGGAGTCGCACGCAGCACTCAGCAGGTCGCACAGCACCAGCCGCCCTTCCGCGTCGGTATTGCCGACCTCCACCGTCTGTCCCGAACGGGTGACAATCACGTCCGACGGACGCATGGCATGGCCCGACACGCTGTTTTCAACACAGCCCAGCCGCAGTTCCAGACGCAGCGGCAGGTCGCGCAGCATCACCAGCCGCGCCAGCGACAGCATCAGCGCGGCGCCCCCCATGTCCTTTTTCATCCGCAGCATGGAGGACGCGGGCTTGATGTCGTATCCCCCCGTATCGAAACACACCCCCTTGCCCGCCAGCGACAGCAGCGGCGCATTCACGTCCGCCCCGCTGCCACGCCATTGCGCCACCACGACGCAGGGCGGCCGGTCGGATCCCATGCCCACATGCGCCACGGTGGGATAGTCGCGCCGCAGTTCCTCGCCCGTGATGACCTTCACATCCGCGCCCTGCGCCGACAGCGTCAGGCGCGCGGCATCGGCCAGGTCCATCGGTCCCATCAGGTTGGGAGGCGTGTTGATGAGGTCACGCCCCTGGCAGATGCATGCCGCGACCTCGGCGGATGCGACGGCCTGTTCCGTCACCACAAGGCGGGGGGCATCACTGTCCGATGACCGGGCGCGCCCGAACGCGGGCATCCGGTAGGCGCCAAGGCAGAAGCCAAGGACGATATCCCCCGCCCCGACATCCGCGGGCGCCTGCACACGCCACGCGCCTGCGGGCAGGCGCGGCGGCAGCGCCCCGAAGACGAACGGATCACAGCCGCCATCGTCCCTGCCATCGCCCAGCCCCAGCAGCGCCGATTCCACGCCCTGATCGCCGGGCAGAAGCAGCACCTCGCCATATTTCGCGCCAAAGCCCATGTCCGTGGCAAAGGCCACCGCCCGGCCGCCCGCCAGGTCAGCAAGCTGCGGCAGCTGGGCAGGGCGAAGCGCATGGACCACCCGCACGCGATGCCCGCCCACCGCCGCCTGCGGCAGCAGGCAGGGAAAATCGTCAAGTGTCATGACATCTGGCCCTTTCATGTCATTTTCATCTCCAGCGTGCGTCCGACACGCGCGGCGTGCAAGCCATGACAGTGCAATATACGGACAGGTATGCGGGTTTTGCTTGCATTTGCACGCAGGTCGCCAGAGCATGCTGGCATGACGGGTGTACCCATGGGGGCTGGCCCCCTTCATTCCGCCGCCGGACGCGCGACCGGCATTTCGTCCTCCGCGCAGGTGCGCGCCGTACTCGGCCCCACCAATACCGGAAAGACGCATCTGGCCATCGAACGGATGCTGGCGCATGCCAGTGGCATCATCGGCTTTCCGCTGCGTCTTCTGGCACGCGAAAACTATGACCGCATGGTCGCGCGCAAGGGGGCCGGGGCCGTCGCGCTCATCACCGGCGAGGAAAAGATCATCCCGCCCAACGCGCGCTGGTTTTCCTGCACGGTGGAGGCAATGCCCCTTGACCGGCGGGTCGCGTTCGTCGCCGTCGATGAAATCCAGCTCTGCGCCGATCCGGACCGGGGGCATATCTTCACAGACCGCCTGCTGCATGCGCGCGGACAGGTGGAAACCATGTTCCTGGGGGCCGACACCATCCGCCCCCTGCTGCGCCGGCTGGTGCCGGGCATCGAAATCGACCACCGCCCGCGCCTGTCCCACCTGGCGCATACCGGGGCCACCAAGCTGACGCGCCTGCCGCCCCGTTCGGCCATCGTCGCCTTTTCCGCGGCCGAGGTTTACGCCATCGCCGAACTGATCCGCCGCAGGCGCGGGGGATGCGCCATCGTGATGGGACAGCTGTCGCCGCGCACCCGCAACGCACAGGTCGCCCTGTATCAGGACAAGGAGGTCGACTACCTCGTCGCGACGGATGCGATCGGCATGGGGCTGAACATGGATGTCAACCATGTCGCCTTCGCCAGCCTGTCGAAGTTCGACGGCACGCGCATGCGCCCCCTGACGCCCGCCGAAATCGCGCAGGTCGCGGGCCGGGCCGGGCGGGGCCTGCGCGACGGAACCTTCGGCACGACCGGAATGTGCCGCCCCCTGTCCGAAGAGGTCGCCGAAGCGGTGGAGGAACACCGTTTCGACCCGCTGACGCGCCTGTCGTGGCGTAACAGCGAACTCGATTTTTCCAGTCCCGACGCGCTGCTGTCGAGTCTGGGGCGCTCCCCGCCGCTGCCGGAACTGACAGCGGGGCATGAGGCGTCGGATGTGCTCGCGCTCGCCAGTCTGGCGGCCAATCCGGAAATCCGCGCCCTTGCCCGTTCACGCGCGGCGACCCGCCTGTTGTGGGAAAGCTGCCAGATCCCCGATTTCCGCAAGCTGGGCGATGAAAGCCATATCCGCCTGTGCGCGCGCGTCTTTTCCTATGTCATGCGCGACGGACGGGTGCCCCCTGCCTGGATGGAAGGGCAGATCGCCGCCTTCCTGCGTCCCGAGGGCACGATCGATTCCCTGATGCACCGCCTGTCCGGCATCCGTGTCTGCGCCTATATCGCCGCGCGTCCCGACTGGCTGCGCAACGCGCAGTACTGGCAGGACCGCACGCGGGAGGCCGAAAACCAGCTTTCCGATGCCCTGCATGAACAGCTGACCGCCCGCTTTGTCGACCGGCGCGCGGCAACCCTGATCCGGCGCCTGGATGAAGGGGGTGCTGACGACCTGCTGTCCGCCGTCACGGCACAGGGCGAGGTCCTGGTGGAGGGCCATGCCGTCGGGCGCATCGCGGGGCTGGACCTTCTGGCCGAGGGGATTGATGTCCCGGACCGGCGGCTGCTGATGCGCGCGGCGCGACGGGCCGTGCGCACCGAAATCCCGCGCCGGGTGCATGTGCTGGCCCACGCGCCGGATTCCTGTTTCGATTTCGCGGAGGACGGCCGCCACCTGACATGGGAAGGCGTCAATGTCGCGCGCCTGCGACGGGGCCATCAGCTGCTGCATCCCCGTATCGAGGTCCTGGACAATCCGCTGCTGGATAACGTGCAGCGCGAGCGTATCCGCGAACGGCTGGCGGAATGGCTGGGGCGGCATGTGCGCGAGGTCTTCGCCCCCCTGTTCGCGGCCCAGGCCGCCATGCCGGACGACCCGACCCTGCGTGGGGTCGTGCATCGCCTGATGGAAGGCGCGGGCCTCACGCCACTGGAACGGCACGAGGAACGTTCGCGCGGCCTGCGGGGGCACCTTGGCCGGCTGGGGATCCGCATCGGGCAGCTGGCGCTGTTCATGCCCGCGCTGATGAAGCCGCGCGGCATGCGCCTGCGCGCCATCCTGACATGCGCCCACATGGAAACGGAAATCCCGGACCTGCCAGCCCCCGGCAGGATCTCCGTGCCCCATGACCTGCTGCCCGCCCCGTTCATGGACCGCATGGGCTGGATGCGGGCAGGCCCCGTGCGAATCCGCGTCGATATCGCGGAAAAGCTGATTACCGAACTGACACGCCAGACACGGCAGCATCCCGTGCCGCTGTCGCACGCGCTGGCATCGCGCCTGAGCATCCGCCGTGACGCCATACAGGCCGTGCTGAAGGGGCTGGACATCCATGTGCGGCCACCACGCCCGATGCCACCTGAACAGTTCGGCCCCCCTGCCCCGACCATGCTGGTGGGCCGCCTGCGCCGCAAGGGATCATCCGGGGCGTCAGGCCCCGTATCGGGCCGCCATTCCCGGCGGCAGGAGGGCGCGCATGGACATGGATCAGCAGGGGATGTTCAGGTCGTCGCCCGTCGCCCGGCCATTCGCGAGGATCACCCCTTCGCCGCGCTGGCGGTGCTGAGGGACCGCAGGGCATGAGCCGCAGGCCATCCGCCGCGCCCGTCACGCAGGACGGGATCGCGCAGACGCAGCGGCTGGACCTGTGGCTGTGGCATGCACGATTTGCGCGGAGTCGTAACGACTGCGGGGAATTCATCGCAACGGGGCATGTCCGCATCAACCGCCAGCGCACCGTAAAGGCCCATGCCCAGGTGCATATCGGCGATGTCCTGACCCTGCCGTCACCGGATCGTCGCACCGTGATGGTCGTTCGCGTCACGGGCTTTGCCCGCCGCCGCGAAGGCGCGTCAGCTGCACGGATGCTATATGAGATTATTCCAGAAATTGATGAAAAGCATCGCGAATAACACACCACGCCACGGATTATTCATTTATGGGCGTCTTTGACTTGCCACAATGGCAAAAGCCTCTCATATCTTCGGCCATTCTCGATGAGGTTTTCTGCCCTGGATGGCGCCCTCGTCTCATGTCCCTGGCTGGAAGACATACTGCTTCGGCCTGTAAATAATGATCGGAGATAGGCGATGACCTATGTGGTCACCGAAAACTGCATTCGCTGCAAGTTCATGGATTGCGTCGAGGTCTGCCCCGTCGACTGCTTCTATGCGGGTGAAAACTTCCTGGTAATCAGCCCGGACGAATGCATCGACTGCGGCGTGTGCGAGCCGGAATGCCCGGCCGAGGCAATCTTTCCCGATAGCGACGACCGCGCCACCGCCTGGGCGGAAATCAACGCCAAATACGCAGGCGTCTGGCCCAACATCACCCGCAAGGGCGAACCCCCCGCCGATGCGGAGGAATGGAAGGACAAGCCCAACAAGGCCGAACTGCTGTCCCCGGAACCCCAGAAAAACTGATCTAGGGAAAACTGGCCCGGAGAAAACTGATCCGGGCACCCCGTTCATGAAAAAGGGCCGGCGAGGATTTCCTCGCCGGCCCTTTTTTTGATCCCTGGCCGGGCATCCTTTGCGGGATGCCCGGACCCGGCTGATATCGCTTAGCGCGACATCATGTTGATCGCGGTGTCATGCATGATGAAGACCGTGCCGCCAACCAGGATCAGAACCGTCACGACCGTGAAAGCGAAGGCCATGACATTCCAACGCTGCTCGGACGAAGCGTTCATATGCAGGAAGAAGATCAGGTGAACGACGATCTGCACCACGGCGAGGAGCGTGATCGCCCCGGCGGTTCCGGACGGTGAGAACGTATGCGCCATCACCAGACCGAAGGCCGCTGCCGTCAGCAGAACAGAGATCACGAACCCGGTGAGGTAAGACCCTACACTCCCGTGGCTCTCGCCTGAGGCGGATGTATGTGCATCAGACATCAGATCACACTCATCAGATAGACAAAGGTGAAGACACAGATCCAGACGATGTCCAGAAAGTGCCAGAACAGGCTGAGGCAGGTGAGCTTGTTGATCATGCGCTCGTTCAGCTCGGTCTTGCCTGCCGTCTGGAACAGCAGAACCGCCATCCACAGAAGGCCGCAGGTGACATGCAGACCATGCGTGCCAACCAGCGTGAAGAACGACGACAGGAACGCGCTGCGATCCGGGCCGTTGCCTTCGGCAATCATGTGAGAGAACTCACGAAGTTCCATGAACAGGAAGCCCAGGCCCAGCAGGAAGGTCACCCCCAGCCAGGTCCGCATCGTGCTGATCTTGTTATCGTGTGCGGCGATCATGCCGAAACCGTAGGTAATGGAGCTGAGCAGCAGGATCGCTGTTTCAATTCCGACACCCGACAGTTCGAAGACTTCATGACCATTCGGTCCGCCGTTGAACTGGGTCCGCAGCACCGCGAACACAGCAAACAGCGTGCCGAAGATGATGCAGTCCGTCATCAGATACAGCCAGAACCCGAACACCACGGGAGATTCGTGGTGTTCTTCGTGGGCGTGGGCCGCATCAGCAGTAATATTATGCGCCATTATTCTGCTGCCTGTGCTGCCATAAGGTTGTGGGTGTGCTCGTTTTCAATGCGGACAACCTCGGAAACCGGCACATAGTAGTCGACATCGTTGTCGGACGAACGTGCGATCACCGTCGCGATGACGCCAATCAGACCAACAGCTGCCAGCCACCAGATCCACCACACAGCGGCAAAGCCAAGGATGAAGCTGAACGCACCGATCAGGAAACCACAGGCCGTGTTCTTCGGCATATGGATCGGCTGGTAATCACCACCCGCATTGCGCGTGTCGATACCGGCTTCCTTATCGTGGGCAAACGCATCCAGTTCATGAACAACCGGCAGGATAGCGAAGTTGTAGAACGGCGGAGGCGAAGACGTGGACCATTCCAGCGTGCGCGCATTCCAGGGATCACCCGTCATGTCACGGTTTTCAGCCAGGTTGCGATCACGGATCGAAACATACAGCTGCGTCAGCTGGCACACGATACCCAGGGCGATCAGGACCGCACCGAATTCCGCGATCAGCAGCCAGGGGTGCCATGCGGGATTGTCGTAGTGGTTCATACGACGGGTCATGCCCTCGAAGCCAAGGACATACAGCGGCATGAACGCGAAGTAGAAGCCAACGAACCAGAACCAGAACGCCCGCTTGCCCCACGCTTCGTTCAGCTTGAAGCCGAAGGACTTGGGGAACCAGAAGTTCATGGCCGCGACGTAACCGAAGTACACGCCACCGATAATCACGTTATGGAAGTGGGCGATAACGAAGAGACTGTTATGCAGCACGAAGTCCGAAGCCGGGATCGCAAGCATAACGCCGGTCATGCCACCGATGGAGAAGGTGATCATGAAGCCGATGACCCAGTACATGGTCGCGTGGAATTCGACGCGGCCCTTATACATGGTGAACAGCCAGTTGAAGATCTTCACGCCCGTCGGGACCGCGATGATCATGGTCATGATGCCAAAGAACGCGTTGACGTTCGGGCCGGCACCCATGGTGAAGAAGTGGTGAACCCACACGACCAGCGACAGGACCATGATGGACGCCGTGGCGTAAACCATCGTCTTGTAGCCGAACAGCGGCTTGCGGGAGAAGGTCTGGGTGATTTCGGAGAAGGCACCGAAAGCAGGCAGAACCAGGATGTACACTTCGGGATGGCCCCAGCCCCAGATCACGCTCAGATAGAGCATCTGGTTGCCGCCGCCGTCATTGGTGAAGAAGTGCATGCCCAGGTAACGGTCAAGACCCAGCAGACCCATCGCAACGGTCAGGATCGGGAAGGCCACCATGATCAGCACGGTCGTGCAGAAGATGGTCCAGGTGAACACCGGCATCCGCATGTAGTCCATGCCAGGCGCACGCATCTTCACGATGGTCGTGAAGAAGTTCACACCCGTCAGCAGCGTGCCGACACCAGACAGCTGAACCGCCCAGATGTAGTAGTCGACGCCGACGCCAGGGCTGAACTGCTGTTCGGACAGGGGCGGATACGCCAGCCAGCCGCACTGCGAGAACTCACCGATGAACAGGGAGACGTTGACCAGCAGGAAGCTGATGGTCGTCATCCAGAAGCTCAGCGTGTTCACGAAGGGGAAGGCAACGTCGCGCGCACCGATCTGCAGCGGCACCACGATGTTCATCAGACCCTGCATGAACGCCATGGCCATGAAGAAGATCATGATCGTGCCATGGGCGGAGAAGATCTGGTCATAGTGATGCGGCGGCAGGTAACCGGGGTTCCCGGCATAGGCCAGCGCAAGCTGCGAACGCATCATGATGGCGTCGGCGAAACCACGGAACAGCGCAACGAGCGCGACCACGATATACATGACGCCAATGCGCTTGTGATCGACCGAGGTCAGCCACTCACGCCACAGGTAACCCCATTTGCCGTAATAGGTAATCAGCCCCAGAACAGCCAGCCCCGCGATCGCGGCACCGATAAAGGTTCCAACAAGAATCGGCACATCGATAGGAATGGCCGACCAGGTTAATTTTCCTAACATCTGTCCTATTCCTTCATATTCATGTCGGACATTGCGGACTGCTGCATGTGCAGCATTTTGCCGGTGCTCTTATCCATGACCATGCCGTTGTTGTACTTGGCAACGATATCGTCAAACAGAGTCGCATCGACATGCGAGAAGTACTCGACCGGGTTCGCCTCGCTCGGCGCAGCAAGCTTGGGATAGCTTGCGCTGTCCAGCTGCTCGGACGAAGCCTTCACCTTTTCCACCCACGCGCTGTACTGGTCCGCCGGCATTGCCAGGGCACGGAAGCGCATGTCGGAGAAGCCACGGCCACTAAAGTTAGAGGATTCACCCTGGAAATCACCAGCCTCATTTGCGATCAGGTGAAGCTGCGTCTGCATGCCTGCCATGGCGTAAATCATCGTGCCAAGCTGGGGAATGAAGAACGAGTTCATCACGGAATCAGAGGTGATCCGGAAATCAACCGGCGTATTCACCGGCATCGCCATCTGGTTGACGGTGGCAATTCCTTCATCCGGATAGATAAAGAGCCACTTCCAGTCCAGCGCCACGACCTCGACATGGATCGGCTTGACGTTCGCTTCGGCCTCAAGCGGCTTGTACGGGTCAAGCGAATGGCAGGTCTGGTAGGTCAGCACAGCCAGGAACAGGATGATCAGGCTGGGCACGGCCCAGATAATCACCTCGATCTTGTTGGAATGCGACCATTTCGGCAGATATTCCGCCGAGGTGTTGGACTGACGGTAATGCCAGGCAAACACCAGGGTCAGGATACATACCGGAATGACAACCAGCAGCATCGCATAGGTGGAGGTCAGGATCAGGCTTTTTTCCTGTGCCCCGATCACACCTTTGGGGTTCAGCGTATCCCAATCGCATCCTGCCAAGAGGGCTGCGGAGGACAAGCACATTAATTTCGATAATCTTGGCAAGATTTTTTTCTTCATCTCACGCCTCGTTGGTTTCGACATCACCCTATTTCGCTCACATCCTCGCTTCATCCACGGGCACTAACAACAACGGTCACGTTATACGCACGCCACGGGCCCTGCATCTGCGTTCGTGCAGGCAACAACGTCCCACAACAGCGACATCGCGCCTTCGTCAACTCCCGAAAATCAAACATAATGGTTTTTTTCGGTTTGCATCTGTCATGAGTTGGTTGCCGACCGGCTGACCATGATTTCGATCAATCCAGCCCATCAGATATCAATCCTGTTTTCTGTCAGGGCAGATCGGACCGGTAATCGCGATGCCGTCCTGTGTCTTGAAGCGTACCTTTTTCGTGCCGTATCCCTTTCACATGTTTTCTCTATTCAAGGGTTATCCGACCTGAACCCCACTATAAGCAAGTCTTCACATAATATTTCAATAGATTTCAATGAAGCCTGCTTACGATTTTTTATCTTTCTAAAACAATGCACTAACTCTTCGTCGCATGCATCACACTCTCGTCAACAGACTGTTTCTCATAATGAATAAGTCTTATTTCAGGCGCCGTTTGTTCTGATATGCCCCAAAATGTTCCATTCCTGTTCATGGCTTCGTTGTGATGTGGGGACGATACAAAAAAACCCGCCACATGCGTGGCGGGCTGATTTGGCTGAGTCTCTGTCCTGCGTGTCATTCCGGCATCAGGCGACAATGCCGGGAGAGGGCTTGATCAGTCGTTGTTGTTGTTCCGCACACCCATGAACTGCAGCATGAACTGGAACAGGTTGATGAAGTTCAGATAGAGGTCCAGCGCATCGTAAACCGCACGCCGCGCCGCCATGTCCGGCCCCTCATACGCCGCGACCTGCTGATAGGTCAGCTTGATCCGCTGCGTATCGAACATCGTCAGGCCGATGAACAGCGCCAGCCCCACCACGCTGTAGATGAAATAGACAGCCGGGCTCTGCATGAAGATATTGACGACTCCGGCGATCACCAGACCGAAAAGCCCCATGATCAGGAACGAGCCGAAACGGGTCAGATCAGCACGCGTGGTGTAACCCCATATGGACATCGCCGCGAATGTGGCCGCGGTTATGAAGAACACGCGCGCCACCGAAACGCCGGTAAAGACCAGGAAGATGTTCGCCAGGCTGCATCCCATGACGCCACAGAACAGCCAGAACAGTCCCTGCACCGCCTGAAGCGACAGTCGATTGACGCCAAACGACATCACCAGGACGAATCCAAGCGGGGCAATCATTGCCAGCATCCCCAGCCCCGTCGGCCGGATCGCCGCACCCGCCGGGGTATTTACGATCTGGTAGAACAGGGACTGAAGGGCGGCGTTATGGGCGATGAGATAGGCGACGAGTCCCGTCAGCACCAACCCAGAGGTCATCCAGTTGTAAACGCGCAACATATAGGTGCGCAGCCCCATATCGATGGAGCCGACGGCGCCATTTGCCGCAGGGCGGGCAAAAGTTCGCGAATCCGGGCCAAAAGCCATTTCAAGTTTCCTTCATCCACGTCATGCGAACGTGTCATCCCTGAATGTTGGGGCATCCTATAGAGGCTTCAAGAACGTCCGCGTGGCCAACACATTAAAAGATGGCAAGACAAGCCTGTTACCAGGGGACACTACCCCACAAACGCAACGGCGTCATAGATGCCTATACTACTATATAGTACAGCAATGGCATTATCCGCTTTCCGGGACAAAACGGTCATGCGGCATGTCCCCTTTGTGGCGCATCTTCCCTCCAATCAACCTGACTGGTCTGCCTGATGAGACTCTTCATTGCCCTTGGCATTCCCCATCCGCTTTCGGAACTGCTGAACGGGCTGCGGGGCAGCCTGTCCGAGGTGAACTGGATGCCGCCCGAAACCTATCACCTCACCCTGCGCTTCATCGGGGAGGTCACCGACCGGCACCTGATGGAAGATATCCATTACGCGCTATCGACCATCCACGCCCCCGCATTCGACCTGTTCCCCGATGCGCCGGGCCTGTTCGAGCGACCGGCATCGCCGGCGGTGCTGTGGATGGGAGTCGCGCGCAACGACTCCCTCCTCCATCTCCAGCGCAAGATCGATACCGCGATGCGGCGCGCGGGGCTGGCGGAACGTCGCAGGCGGTTCGTGCCGCACATCACGCTTGGCACCATTGCCCACCCCGACCCGTCGCGACTGGCGTCCTGGCTGCAACGACAGGCGCCTTTCAACAGTTCCCCCACGCGGATCAGGAACTTTTCCCTGTACAGTTCACTGCGGGGAAAAGAGGCACCGACCTATGAGGTGCTGGAGGATTATTCCCTGAGTCCGTGATGCAAAGAGTCCATGACGCGAAACCTGCATCAGTTTCGAAACAATTTGCCCTTCGACCGATCCGATCCATCCCTTTTGCGGATATATGAAATGCAAAAGTGGCATACAAAGTTGTCATCTTGCGATATGCGCACGCGCTCCAACTTCTAAAATATCCTTTAAAAACAAATACATTTCAAAAGATTACACGAGGTTCATCTAAGAGCATTCATTGCTTATCGGACACCTTGTTCACAATTTAGTGAACTCAAACACTAAAATGTCAGAAGACGTATGTAATCCCGACAGTATGTTCGGATGAAACGGACTACCTGCTTAATTCTCCCTATCGAAGGCCGGTTTTTCAATCTCTTGGGCAGGTGTAGTGACTGGGGTCGGATTTGTGGCTCCGCCCCTGCGCTGGAAATGAAAGACCCGCCCCGGCGGAAAGTTGCAGCGGCGGCGTCCCGAATTCGAAACCGTTAGTTTTCTGAGGACATCACATATGATTTCTGCCGTTTTCGGAAAAAGACGTTCTCTGAGCAGAACGCTTACAGCCGGAACGATATGTGCGGCTCTCGTCTCCGGTTACGCCAACATGGCATTTTCCGCTGATGAGGGTCAGGGCCAGACCGGGGAAGCGATCATCCACGCGGATGACCATCCCGAGAACTGGATGACCTATGGTCGCACGTATTCTGAACAGCGCTACAGCCCGCTGGATCAGATCAACCGTTCCAATGTCGGAAACCTCAAGCTGGCATGGTATCTGGATCTCGATACCAACCGTGGCCAGGAAGGCACGCCGCTGGTTGTTGATGGCGTCATGTATGCCACCACCAACTGGAGCATGATGAAGGCCATCGATGCCGCCACCGGCAAGCTGCTGTGGTCGTATGACCCGCGCGTGCCCGGCAACATCGCGGACAAGGGCTGCTGCGATACCGCCAACCGCGGTGCGGCGTACTGGAATGGCAAGGTCTATTTCGGCACGTTCGACGGTCGCCTGATCGCCCTGGACGCCAAGACCGGCAAGCTGGTCTGGAGCGTGAACACCATTCCCCCCGATGCCGAACTCGGCAAGCAGCGTTCCTATACGGTTGATGGCGCCCCGCGCATCGCCAAGGGCCGCGTGATCATCGGTAACGGTGGTTCCGAATTCGGTGCCCGTGGCTTTGTCACCGCGTTTGACGCGGAAACCGGCAAGGTCGACTGGCGCTTCTTCACGGTTCCCAACCCCAAGAACGAGCCCGATCACGCAGCATCCGACAGCGTGCTGATGAACAAGGCCTATCAGACCTGGAGCCCGACCGGCGCCTGGACCCGTCAGGGTGGCGGCGGCACCGTGTGGGATTCGCTTGTCTATGACCCCGTGACCGACCTGGTCTACCTTGGCGTGGGTAACGGCTCTCCGTGGAACTACAAGTACCGTTCCGAAGGCAAGGGCGACAACCTGTTCCTGGGCAGCATCGTCGCGCTGAAGCCTGAAACCGGCGAATACGTCTGGCATTTCCAGGAAACGCCGATGGACCAGTGGGACTTCACCTCGGTCCAGCAGATCATGACGCTTGACCTGCCGATCAATGGTGAAACCCGCCACGTCATCGTTCACGCGCCGAAGAATGGCTTCTTCTACATCATCGACGCCAAGACCGGTGAGTTCATTTCGGGCAAGAACTACGTCTATGTGAACTGGGCCAGCGGCCTCGATCCGAAGACGGGTCGCCCCATCTACAACCCCGACGCGCTGTACACGCTTACGGGCAAGGAATGGTACGGCATCCCGGGCGATCTGGGTGGACACAACTTCGCCGCCATGGCCTTCAGCCCCAAGACGGGCCTGGTCTATATCCCGGCGCAGCAGGTTCCGTTCCTGTACACGAACCAGAAGGGTGGCTTCCTGCCGCATCCCGACAGCTGGAACCTTGGTCTTGACATGAACAAGGTCGGTATCCCCGACTCCCCCGAAGCGAAGGCTGCCTTCGTCAAGGACCTGAAGGGCTACCTCCTGGCATGGGATCCGCAGAAGCAGGCCGAAGCATGGCGCGTCGACCACAAGGGTCCGTGGAACGGCGGTATCCTGGCAACAGGCGGCGACCTGCTGTTCCAGGGTCTGGCGAACGGTGAATTCCACGCCTATGATGCCACCAACGGTTCCGACCTGTTCCACTTTACGGCTGACAGCGGCATCATCGCACCGCCTGTGACCTACCTTGCCCATGGCAAGCAGTATGTCGCGGTGGAAGTGGGCTGGGGCGGCATCTATCCGTTCTTCCTCGGTGGCCTCGCGCGCACCAGTGGCTGGACGGTCAACCACTCCCACGTGATTGCCTTCTCGCTCGACGGCAAGGCCGGTCCGATGCCCAAGCAGAACGACCAGGGCTTCCTGCCGGTGAAGCCGCCTGAAAAGTTCGATGCAAGCCGCACCGATAACGGATACTTCCAGTTCCAGACCTATTGCGCGGCCTGTCACGGCGATAATGCCGAAGGCGCTGGCGTGCTGCCTGATCTGCGTTGGTCCGGTTCGATCCGCCACAGCGACGCGTTCTATAACGTTGTTGGCCGCGGTGCCCTTACCGCCTACGGCATGGATCGCTTCGACGGCAACATGAACCCGAACGAGATCGAGGATATTCGCCAGTACCTGATCAAGCGTGCGAACGAAACCTACCAGCGGGAAGTTGATGCGCGGAAAAACGCAGCCGGTATCCCCGAGCAGCTGCCGTAATCCCGTTTTTTTCAATTTTTCGCATCAACGCGACGCATGATGGTGAACATAATGATCAACAGGCTTAAGGTGACTTTCGGCGCGGCAGCGCTTAGTCTGCTGGCTGGCACAGCATTGGCGCAGACGCCCGATGCCGAGCTGGTCCAGAAAGGGGCATATGTCGCAAGGCTGGGTGACTGCGTGGCATGTCATACGGCCCTGCATGGAACGGCATATGCCGGCGGGCTCGAAATCAAGAGCCCGATCGGGACAATCTACTCGACGAACATTACCCCCGATCCGACGTACGGTATCGGCCGCTATACTTACGAGGAATTTGACGAAGCCGTTCGTCATGGCATCCGCAAGGATGGTTCCACGCTGTATCCGGCGATGCCCTATCCTTCCTTCTCCCGCATGACGAAGGAAGATACCCGCGCCCTGTATGCATATTTCATGCATGGCGTGCAGCCGGTGGCGCAGCCGGACAAGCAGCCCGAGATTTCGTGGCCGATGTCCATGCGCTGGCCGCTGTCGATCTGGCGCATGATGTTCTCTCCCTCGCCCAAGGATTTCACGCCGGCTCCCGGTACGGATCCTGAGGTCGCACGGGGTGAATATCTCGTCACGGGCGCCGGGCATTGCGGTGCGTGTCATACCCCGCGTGGCTTTGCCATGCAGGAAAAGGCCTTGGATGCTTCGGGTGGTCCCGACTTCCTGGCCGGTGGCGCGCCCATCGACAACTGGGTCGCCCCCAGCCTGCGTAACGACCCGAACGTGGGTCTGGGACGCTGGTCCGAGGACGACATCTACCTCTTCCTGAAGTCCGGCCGTATCGATCATTCGGCTGTCTTTGGCGGAATGGGCGATGTCGTGGCGTGGAGCACGCAGTACTTCACCGATGACGACCTGCATGCCATCGCGAAATACCTGAAGAGCCTGCCGCCGGTGCCGCCGTCACAGGCCCCGTACACCTATGACGCGACCACGGCGAACACGCTGGCGTCCGGCAATTTCGCGAACATTCCGGGTGCTGATACCTACGTCAAGGAATGCGCCATCTGTCACCGTAACGATGGTGGTGGCGTGCCGCGCATGTTCCCGCCGCTGGCTGGAAACCCGGTTGTCGTGACCGACGATCCGACTTCGCTGGTGAACGTGATCGCGCATGGTGGCGTCCTGCCGCCGAGCAACTGGGCACCGTCCGCCGTGGCGATGCCGGGTTACAGCAAGACGCTGTCGGCACAGCAGATCGCGGATGTCGTCAACTTCATCCGCACCAGCTGGGGCAACAAGGCGCAGGGCACCGTCTCCGCCGCCGATGTGGCCAAGCTGCGCGATACGGGGGCCCCGGTCTCCAGCGCGGGCTGGAACTCCACCAGCAGTGGCTGGCTTGTCTTCCAGCCGCAGCCTTACGGCCATGGCTGGACGTTTGCTCCGCAGACGCATACTGGTGTGGACAACGCTCAGTAAGATCAGTCGGTTTCATACCGATTGCGACTATCAGGGACCGCCGCAGACACTGTCTGCGGCGGTTTTCTTATGCGCGCCGTTCCTTCACACTGCGAAGGTGGACAGGCTGTGATAAAGGAACCCTCATGCAACGCATCGTTGTCCTTACCGGCGCGGGAATAAGCCAGGAATCCGGTCTTCAGACCTTTCGGGGGGAAGACGGGTTATGGAATCACGAGCGGATCAGCGACATCTGCACGCCAGAGGGATTTGCGCGCGATCCCCTGCGGGTGGACCGTTTCTATAACGGGCTGCGCGCTGGCCTGGCCCATGTGCATCCCAACGCCGCCCATAAGGCGCTTGCCCGGCTGGAGGAATGTTCCAGTGCCGGCACATGGGACGGGGAACTGCTGATTGTCACGCAGAACATCGACGACCTGCATGAACGTGCCGGCAGCCGCAACATCATCCACATGCATGGTGAACTGATGCGCGTCCGCTGCACCAGCTGTGGCGCGACCCCGCCATGGCATGCCGACTGCCTGCCTCAGACCCCATGCCCGACCTGCCATCGCCCGACATTACGGCCCGACGTCGTCTGGTTTGGCGAAATTCCCTATCACATGGACCGGATCGAGCGGGCGCTGCATCAATGCGACCTGTTCGTGGCCATAGGGACGTCTGGCGTGGTCTATCCTGCTGCGGGATTTGTCCAGCAGGCCTCAACGCATGCCGAGACGATGGAATTCAACATGGAACCCTCCGCCGGAAACGCCCTGTTTGACCAGACGATCCTCGGCCCCGCCACGAAAACGGTTCCCCTGTGGGTCAGGGATCTCCTCAACGGATGACACGTCGCGTTTCCTCCCCCGACGCGAATCCCGACGCGACGGGGCCGGACGATGCGCTGGAACGGCTGGTGCGCGAAATCCGCGCCTGCACCGCCTGCGCCCACGTGCTGCCACTGGGGCCACGCCCTGTCCTGCATGTCTCCGCAACCGCGCGGATCCTGATTGCAAGCCAGGCGCCGGGGACGCGCGTTCATGAAACGGGACAATCCTTCAATGACGCATCGGGGGACCGCCTGCGGGGATGGCTTGGCATCGACCGGGCGACATTTTACGACGCCAGCCGCATCGCCATCATGCCCATGGGAATGTGCTACCCCGGCCGCATGCCCAGGGGCGGCGACAGGCCGCCACGTCGCGAATGCGCCCCGTTATGGCGCGACAGGGTGCTTGCGCTGATGCCCGAAATCCGCCTGACGCTGCTGGTCGGATCATATGCCCAGGCCTATGTGCTGGGACCGGGCAGGGTGGAGGATCGCGTGCGGCATTATCGTGATTTCCTGCCGCGCTATTTCCCCCTGCCCCATCCCTCGTGGCGGACGGGCGCATGGGAACGTCGTTCCCCATGGTTCGGGGCCGAGGTGCTGCCCGCGCTCCGCACGGCGGTTCACGCGTTGCTGTAAGTGGTCAGTGGCCCATCTGCGCGATGTTATGGGCCATGAACATGACAACCCCCTGCACGCCGGTAATCAGGATCTGCACCCCGATCGACAGCAGGATCAGGGCCACCAGCCGCGATACGATGCGTGTGCCCGTCGTCCCCAGCAGGGCCATGAGCTGATCGGCATAGGCATAGGCGACCCAGATGATGCAGGCCACGGCCAGGGCTGCCAGCGACAGGATGCCATAGAACATGACGGTGCTGCCGCCAGTGGATCCTTCGGAACTGAGCGCGATGGCGACCGCAATCGTACCGGGGCCGACGGTAAAGGGCATCGTCAGCGGAAAGAACGCCAGTTCCATCCCGTTCGTGCGCGTGGCACTCAGGCCGCCCTGGCTTGCCTGCGCCTGCTTGCGCGCTTCTTCCGTTTCCGGTGCCTGGAGCAGCGACCATGCCCGCACCGCCACGACCAGCCCACCGGCAATCCGCAGGGCGTCGATCGTGATGCCGAAGAAGGACAGGATGGTCCCCCCCATCCAGATGGAGGCAATCATCAGCATGGCGGAATAAAATGCCACCTTGCGCGCCAGCGCCAGACATTCCGCGCGGCTGCGCCCATCGGTGACCTGCGCGAAAATCAGCGCGGCCCCCAGCGGATTGACGATGGAAAACAGCGCTGGGAACGCCATCAGGAACGCACCCGATGCGCTGGTCAGGCCGATGGGGACGCTCAGATGCGTCAGGACGTCATGGGAAACAGCCACGCTTCATACCTTTTCTCGGCAGGACCTGTTGTCAACGCCGCTGGCATCCGTCCCACAACGGGCATGATTTATGCAGCATCTTTTCTGGAACATGCCTTATCCGCCAAATCGCGCCGCATCCACCCCTACCCGCGCATAAGCGACTGCAGCAGGCGCGCATCTTCCGGCCGGGCACACAGATACAGGGACTCGTCCGCCTCCGGTTCCGTCTCCGACGGCCCGGTCGTGACAGGCCATGCCGTCAGGCCCAGCCCGTTATAGACCGACAGGAACATTGACCCCACACACCAGAAGGCGGCCTGCCGTCCTTCCTGCACCGCCAGATCACGCAGCCACCAGATCGCGGACACACAGTCCTGCGCATTGCCCGCAGGATCGCCCAGACCGATCAGGAACGTCCCCCGCCGCACGAACGGCAGCAGCGCCTGTCCCCGCGCCCCCACGATCAGGCCCGCGGGCACCCAGGCTTTTCCCACCGCGTCGATCGCATGATCCAGCATGCGGTAACGCGCCTCCCCCTCGGCATCCCATGGCACGATGGCGATCCGGCCCGGGCGGATCAGGCGCATGATCATCAGCAGCCCCAGCATGACCGCCAGCCCCATCGTCCAGCGCCCGACCCCCGATGACGACGCGAACAGCATGATTTCCCACCAGCTGCCGCCCATCTCGTCATCCGGTCCGGCGCATGCCAGCACCACCACGCAGGCGATCAGCAGCAGCAGGGACATGATCGTGGGAAAGGACAGCGGCTCGCTCAGCACCCGCGCGTGGCGGTAATAGGAACTCCGGAAAGGCGCGATCAGGATCGCCACCAGCGCCGGCAATGCCGGAATGATGATGGGCGATCCACGCAGCAGGGTCAGCCCCGCCGCCGTTACCAGCAGGCCCAGCGTCACCTTCCACGCCAGCGTCACCCGCTGCGACAGGCCAATCGCCAGCCCGATCAGGGCAACCCCGATCAGGGACAGCAGGTAATCCCCCGCCATGCCGAACAGGCCGTGCAGCCGTCCCGCCGCGTTATCCCATGTCTCGGGGTCCAGGATCGTCAGCGCGATCAGCACGCCACCACACAGCGACACCGCGCCCGTCGCCACGGCAACGGAAAAATCGGCCTCGCTTTCGCGGATCACGATGCTGGGCCGTGTCGTCCGGGGGCCGCGCACGGGCGCGCCCTGCGCGGCCTTGCGCGACAGCAGCACGGCATCGCCACGCAGGAACAGTTCATGCCCCGCGAACATCACCCCGGCGATGAACAGCGGGATGATGTAATAGAACAGGCGGAAAATCAGGATCGCCGTGATGATGCGCGGCGCAGGCATGTAGCTTCCCAGCGCCAGCATCATCGCCCCGTCGAAAACCCCCAAGCCCCCCGGCACGCTGGCCACCAGCCCGGCGGTATAGGACGCGATATAGATCGCAAGGAACACGCCGTATCCCAGCCCCGGCGCATCAGGCAGGAAGATGTAGGCGATGGCCGCCGTCGCCGCGACCTCGGCCGCGGAAACGACCGTCTGCGCCACCGCCATGGAGGACGAGGGGAAGGTGATGGTCCACCGCCACAACGTGACCTCGTTCAGGCGACGCCCCATCAGGATATACAGCCCGACACCGCCCCACAGCAGCAGCCCGATCGCCTGCAGCACAAGATATGGCACGCGCGCGCCCACCACCGGCACCATCTCCGGCTCCCACAGCAGGACGCCGCCGATCAGGACGGCGGCACCCAGCAGGTAGGTGGCGGAGCAGAAGGCAATGATCTGCGCGACCTCAAGCGGGCGCAGGCCCCAGTTGCCATACAGCCGGAAACGCACGGCCGCGCCGGAAATGGCGGAAAATCCAAGGTTATGCGACAGGACATAGGAACAGAACGCCGCAAAGGCCGTGCGCCTGAACGGCATCGTGCGCCCGATCTGCCGCACCGCAAGCCAGTCGTAAAATGACAGGACGGTATAGGACAGGACCGTCATGCCGGCCCCCGCCCACAGCGTGGTGTGCGGGATGCCGGCCAGCGCGCGGCGGATGTCGAGCCAGTGCAGGTTGCGCATTTCGCGCTGCACCACGATGATGGCGGCGATCATCAGCAGCAGGCCCATCGCATGGGGCAGATGCCGCAGCAGCCTGCGCCATCCCGTCCTGCCCTTTCCCTCCGGACAGGGGGGGGAGTTGGGCGGACGCGATGGGGAAGGACCGGACGTCACGGGAAATACGCTGCCATCAGACGGACAAGTCCTGACGCGCCTACGATTGGTCGGCCTGCGACACGCTGCGGGTCAGGGCGGCCTCGATCAGGGCAATGGTTTCGCTGACGCCATACAGCGCGATGAAAATTCCGAAACGCGGTCCTTCCTTCTGTCCCAGCAGAACTTCGTAAAGACAGCCGAACCAGCTTCGCAGGGGTTCGAACTGGTGACGCTTGCCGATCTCGAACACGAGGTTCTGGTAATCATCCGGCGTGGCGGCCGATCCTTCCATCCCACGCAGCGCATCCGCCAGGTCGGACAGTGCCGCGCGTTCCTTGCCTTCGGGCGCGCGATAGCTTTTCGTGGGGCGCACGAAATCGGCGTAATAGACGATCGCGTGATCCACCAGCCGCGCCAGCATGGGAAAGCGTCCGGGCGTTGCGTCAGGGTCGTAGCGCTGGATGAATTTCCACAGCACGTCCGGCGTTTCGGCATTGGCGACGCTGGCAAGGTTCAGCAGCATGCCGAACGTGACCGGGCTGCCCGCGTCATCAGGAATCCGGCCGCCATGGATGAACCATGCCGCGTTGGTCCACAGCGCCGGATCCTGCGCCGCCTGTGCCACGCGCGCGCGGGTGACATTGGCGAGGTATTCATCCGTCGCCTTGGGGATCACGTCGAAAAACAGCCGCTTTGCACGCTGCGGGGCGTTGAACATGTATTGGCCCAGACTTTCGGGCGGGGCGTAACGCAGCCATTCCTCCACCGAAATGCCGTTGCCCTTCGACTTGGAAATCTTCTGCCCGTTTTCATCAAGGAACAGTTCATAGGTCAGGCCCGCGGGCGCGCTTCCGCCAAGGATACGGCAGATCTTGCCCGACAGGCGCACGCTGTCGATCAGGTCCTTGCCCGACATCTCGTAATCGACGCCCAGCGCGTACCATCGCATGGCCCAGTCGGCCTTCCACTGCATCTTGGCATGGCCGCCCGTCACCGGGGTCTCGAACGTCTCGCCTTCGTCATCGGTCCATCGCACGGTGCCCGCCACGGGGTCGATCGCATCCATGCGGACCTGCATCACCTGCCCGGTGCGCGGATGGATCGGCAGGACGGGGGAATAGGTGGCGCGGCGTTCCGCGCCCAGCGTCGGCGCGATGACGTCCACGATCCTGTCATGCACCTCCAGCACGCGACGCAGGGCGGCGTCGAAACGACCGTCCTCGTAATACCGCGTGGACGAGGCGAATTCGTAATCGAAGCCGAAACTGTCAAGGAATGCCCGCAGGCGCGCGTTGTTGTGGGCCGCGAACGATTCATGCGTGCCAAACGGATCGGGCACCCGCGACAGGGGCATGCCGATGAACCGGCGCAGCATGTCCTGGTTGGGAACGTTGTCGGGCACCTTTCGCAGGGCGTCCATGTCATCGGAAAATGCCAGCAGGCGCGTCGGCTTTCCGGTGATGGCGGTAAAGGCCTGCCGGACCCATGACGTGCGCGCGACCTCGCCAAACGTGCCGATATGCGGCAGGCCCGACGGACCATAGCCGGTTTCCAGAAGGACCGGCCGTTCAGCGCTGACGGGCCTGTCGCCGACATGGGCCGCGAGTTTGGCGGCTTCCTCGAAAGGCCATGCCTTGGGCAGGGGGGAGGAGGGAATGCGATGCTGTTCTGACATGGGCCCGAAAGCTATGAATTGCGGAAAGGCAGGTCAATCACCACCTTACACCATAATCGGCGCCAAAGATAATTTACGTTACATGGAACTGGCGACATCGCGGGCCATGTGCCCTATATGTTCACCATCATGACAGCCCCCCCGTCCCTGCCGGATACCGCGCCTGCCCTGATTGCCAGACATGGCGCCTGTTCGGTCCTGACGCCGGATGGGGAAATCCTGTCGCTGTCGCCCGCCGACGTGCGGCGCGAACTGCGCGACTGGCCCGCGCCGGTCGTGATCCATGCCCCCGCCACCGCGCGTCGCCTCGACCTGCCACCGCCGGGGCAGCCGACCCCGTGGCTGGATCTGCTGGAACTGTTCGCGTTCGCCATGCCCGCGCGGACGGTCCCGCCAACCGTGCGCGGACTGGGCCGGGCGCTGGATTTTCCCCTCGCCCGGATTGAAAACGCCGAAGCCGACCTGCTGCTGGACATGGCCGACGACCTGCTGGGCCGGATCGCACGCCAGCGCCACGGCGCGGATGGCCCCATGATGGCCGCGCTGGCGTTCAGGATGCGCCAGATGGGCTGGGCGTGGGGCGACAGCGTATGCCACGCGCTTGGCGTCGGCACGGCCATCCCCCCCGAGGACCTGCAGCCCAACGACGCGATCCGGGTCTGGCGCACCCTGCCGAAGTGGGAGGAAGCCGCCCCGCGTCCGCCCCCCGGCCCCCATCCCGTCACCCCGGCGGAAGCTCGCGCCCGGCTGAGCGAGATCCTTGGTCCCGATGCGCAGACCCGCGCGGGACAGGCGGATTTCGCCGATGTCGCCACCGCCGCCTTTGCCCCGCGCGACAGGCGCGGCGCCCCGCACATGGTCCTGGCGGAGGCAGGGACAGGCACGGGCAAGACGCTGGGCTATATCGCGCCCTCCAGCGTGTGGGCGCGGCGCAATGACGCCGCCGTATGGATCAGCACCTATACCCGTCACCTCCAGCGGCAGATCGAATCGGAACTGTCGCGCCTTTATCCCGAACCCGCCATCCGGCGCGAACACGTGGTGATCCGCAAGGGACGGGAAAATTACCTCTGCCTCCTCAACATGGAGGAATCGGTCAACATCGCGCTGTCGCGGGGAAGCAATGCCGCAGGGGCGATGATCGGGCTGTGCCTGATCGCGCGCTGGGCCACGGCCAGCGCCGATGGCGACCTTTCGGGGGGGGACCTGCCGGGATGGTTCGGCGACCTGTTCGGGCGCGGGCTTCTGGCCGGGATCGCGGACCGGCGGGGCGAATGCATCCATGGCGCCTGCCCGCATTACCAGCGCTGTTTCGTGGAACATTCGATCCGCCGCGCCCGGACGGCCGACCTTGTCATCGCCAACCATGCCCTTGTGATGTCGCAGGCCGCCTGGCACGCCCTGGACGGCGCGGGCACCGGCAGCGAGGACAATATCCCCACGCGCTATGTCTTTGACGAGGGGCATCACCTGATGGATGCCGCCGACAGCGCATTTTCCACCGAACTGTCGGGGCTGGAGGCGGCGGAACTGCGTCGCTGGCTGCTGGGCGCCGAAGGGGCGCGGTCGCGCGCGCGCGGGCTGAAAAGGCGGCTCGACGACCTCGTGGTCGGCATGCCGCATTTGGAAACCCCGCTGGACGCCGCCCTGCTGGCCGCCCATGCCCTGCCCGCCCCCGGATGGTCCGCCCGCCTTGCCGACGTCCGCCCTACCGATGCCCACCCTGCCGACGCGCAGGACGCGCCGCCGCCTGAACCCGACGCCCCGCCGCCGCAGGGCGAACTGATCGAAACGGCGGCGGAACCGGTCGAGCCGGTGCTGTCGAATCCGACGGAGGCCCTGCTCCACCTGCTGCGCCAGCAGGCGCTGGCCCGGACCCATGGCGCCCCCGGCGGCCCGCAGCGCGGCACGGTGGAATGCGACCTCCACCCCGTCCCTGCCCCCCTGACCGAAGCCGCGCGGACGCTGGCGCGCGCGTTGCAGCGCCTGTCCACGCCGCTGCGCACGCTGGTC
Source organism: Novacetimonas pomaceti (assembly GCF_003207955.1). Classification (NCBI taxonomy): domain Bacteria; kingdom Pseudomonadati; phylum Pseudomonadota; class Alphaproteobacteria; order Acetobacterales; family Acetobacteraceae; genus Novacetimonas; species Novacetimonas pomaceti. The sequence goes on along the minus strand of NZ_NOXG01000002.1, from coordinate 259,143 downwards.
GATCGCCTTGGGGAACGGCTGGAAGATGATGCCGACATGCTCGACAGCGTGTCGCGCGAACGTATCGAGGCCGCGATCCGATCCATCCGCAAACGCGCGCTGGCACGCGTGGATGGATGGATCGCCATGCTGGGCGCCGTTGGCGACGGCAGGTCGTCCGAACCGGGGGATACGCCGCAATATATCGATTTCATCCGCCTTGACCGGCGCGAGGGACAGCGGCCGGGCGAACGCGATGTCGGGCTTTACCGTCACTGGCTGGACCCGACCATCCCGTTTTCCGCCGTACTGGCCGCGCCCGCGCACGGGCTGCTGGTGACATCGGCCACCCTGCGCGATGAAAATGGCAGCGAGGACGAGGACGAAGCCGAACGCGCATGGGAAGCCGCCGAGGCCCGATCCGGCGTCACGCACCTGCCCATGCCGGCGCTGCGCGCCTCGCTCGCCAGTCCGTTCGATTACCGCAGGCAGAGCCGCGCCTTCATCATAACCGATGTCGCCCATGACGATCCGGCCTCGCTGGCGGGGGCGTACCGCACCCTGTTCGAGGCTTCGGGCGGTGGGGGGCTGGGGCTTTTCACGGCGATATCACGACTGCGCGACGTGCATGCGCGCCTGGCCGGACCGCTGGAGGCGGCGGGCCTGCCGCTTTATGCCCAGCATGTCGATCCGATGGACAATGCCACACTGGTCGATATTTTCCGCAGCGAACGCAATTCATGCCTGCTGGGGACCGACGCCATGCGTGACGGCGTGGACGTGCCCGGACAGGCGCTGCGTCTGGTTGTGTTTGAACGGGTGCCATGGCCGCGTCCCGATATCCTGCATCGCGAACGACGCATCCATCTGTCGGGCGGGGCACCATCGCGGTACGATGACCGCATCGCGCGCCTGCGGCTGCGCCAGGCCTTTGGCCGGCTGATCCGCAGCGAAAGCGATCGTGGGGTCTTTGTCCTGCTGGACCGGCGCACCCCGTCGCGCCTGCTGTCCGCCTTTCCGGCGGGCGTGGCCGTCCACCGCATGGGACTGGCCCATGCGGTGCGGGAAATCACCCGGTTTCTGCAAACCGGTGACGGAACGCACGGCGTCCCGCCAACGTGATCCTTCGGCAGCCTGTCAGGGCCTAGAGCGGCTTGAGGTTGCTTGCCGCCGCCTTGCCACGTTCCATCGTGATGTCGTAGCTGACGGGCTGGTTCTCATCCAGACCACGCAGACCAGCTGCCTGCACTGCGGTGATGTGCACGAAAACGTCCTTGCCACCATCGTCAGGCATAATGAAACCAAAACCCTTGGTCGCGTTGAACCACTTAACTTTTCCGGTTGCCATAGCCGATATACTCTCCTGCGCCTCTTTGCCGGTCCCAATACCGGGAATTCGGGCTCTTGCCTTTACGGTCATGAAAAAAACAGGGCATCCGGAAAAACACCCAGTCGGATTTCACGTCGTTCGTGCTGCCTATAGGGGCAGCATGAATAGCTGCCCCTTGTCAAATCGCATCTTTTAAAAAATGCTTGTAAACATAAAAAAAGGGGAAGACGGACATGCCGCCTTCCCCTTTTTCGCGTTGCCGCGGGGCCCGGAAAATGGAGGAACGGTCCCGGCCGGAAACCGCGCCCCCACTTTTTCCGTGGTGGAGTGGATCAGAAATCCATTCCGCCCATGCCACCCATGCCGCCCATGCCACCTTCGGGCATCGCGGGCGCCTTCTTCTCCGGCCGTTCCGCCACCATCGCTTCGGTGGTGATCAGCAGGCCGGCAACCGACGCCGCGTCCTGAAGGGCGGTGCGCACGACCTTCATCGGATCGATGATGCCGGCGGCGACCAGATCCTTGTAGGTGCCTTCCTGCGCATCGAAGCCGAACGGATAGCTGTCGTTCTCCAGCACCTTGCCGGCGATGACCGCACCATCTTCGCCCGCGTTGTGGGCGATCTGGCGCAGCGGGGCCTGCAGGGCCTTGCGGATGATGTCCGCGCCGACGCGCTGGTCGTCATTGTGGAAGTGCAGGTGACCCAGCGTCGTGGACGCACGCGCCAGTGCCGTGCCACCACCCGGAACGATGCCTTCCTCAACCGCGGCGCGGGTCGCATGCAGCGCGTCATCGACACGGTCCTTGCGTTCCTTCACCTCGATTTCGGTCGAACCACCGACGCGGATCACCGCGACACCACCGGCCAGCTTCGCAAGACGTTCCTGCAGCTTTTCACGGTCGTAGTCGGAGGTGGTTTCCTCGATCTGCGCGCGGATCTGGCTGCAGCGGCCCTTGATGGCCTCGCCTTCGCCCGCACCCTCGACGATCGTGGTGTTTTCCTTGTCGATGTGCACCTTCTTGGCGGTGCCCAGCATGTTCAGCGTGACGCTTTCGAGCTTGATGCCCAGATCTTCGCTGATGACCTGGCCGCCGGTCAGGATCGCGATGTCTTCAAGCATCGCCTTGCGACGGTCGCCAAAGCCCGGAGCCTTCACCGCGGCGATCTTCAGGCCGCCACGCAGCTTGTTGACCACCAGGGTCGCCAGCGCCTCGCCATCGACGTCCTCGGCGATGATCAGCAGCGGACGGCCCGACTGCACGACCGCCTCAAGCAGCGGCAGCATCGGCTGCAGCGACGACAGCTTCTTTTCATGGATCAGGATGTAGGGGTTATCCAGATCGACGGTCATCTTTTCCGCGTTGGTCACGAAATACGGCGAGATGTAGCCGCGGTCGAACTGCATGCCCTCGACAACGTCGAGTTCGGTGTGCAGGCCCTTCGCTTCCTCGACGGTGATCACGCCCTCGCTGCCGACCTTCTGCATGGCCTGCGAGATCATTTCCCCGATTTCCTTTTCGCCGTTGGCGGAAATCGTGCCGACCTGCGCCGTTTCGGCGGGGGTGGTGATCTTCTTGGTGTTCTTCTTCAGTTCCTCGACAACCGCGCCGACAGCCTTGTCGATGCCGCGCTTGAGGTCCATCGGGTTCATGCCGGCGGCAACCGCCTTGGCACCTTCGCGCACGATCGCCTGCGCCAGGACGGTCGCGGTGGTCGTGCCGTCACCGGCGATGTCGTTGGTCTTGCTGGCGACTTCGCGCACCATCTGCGCGCCCATGTTCTCGAACTTGTCAGCCAGTTCGATTTCCTTGGCGACCGACACACCGTCCTTGGTGATGCGCGGTGCGCCAAAGCTCTTGTCGAGGACAACGTTACGTCCCTTCGGACCCAGCGTCACCTTGACCGCATCGGCCAGGATATCAACGCCACGCAGCATGCGCCGACGTGCTTCATCGCCGAACTTTACGTCCTTGGCAGCCATTTTCAGTTTCTCCAGTAGGAAAGGTTAAATTGATCGGACAGAAGGAAAGCGCGAAAGGATCAGGCGACAACGCCCATGATGTCGCTTTCCTTCATGATGAGCAGTTCCTCACCATCGATCGTCACTTCGGTGCCGGACCACTTGCCGAACAGCACGCGGTCACCAGCCTTGACGTCGAGGGCGACAATCTGGCCCTGCTCGTTACGGGCACCCGGCCCGACCGAGATAACCTCGCCTTCCATCGGCTTTTCCTTGGCGGTCTCGGGGATGATGATCCCACCAGCCGTCTTCTCCTCGCTCTTCAGGCGACGGACAACCACACGGTCATGCAGGGGACGAAATTTCGTCATTGGATGGATCGCTCCATAATCTAAAAAAGGTAACGCCCTTGAATTAAGCAACGCCACCGGTTTGGCGCGCGCGCCAGGCCGCATCGCGTTAGCACTCCCCTCATGAGAGTGCTAGAGAGCAGATAGGAAGCCCCCTTTTTGGTGTCAAGGGACGACACGGAGATTCCGGCGCAAGTTTCCATCCCCCATGGCCGGCAGTTCATGCCAGCCCGTTCATTGCGAAAATATCACTTGTCCATCAAACGGTTAACCGGACATTGCGCGCCCGTCCTCCGCGCCACGCCAGTCACCCGGCCATTGCATGGCGCCAACACGTCCCCTGCATGTTCCCGGCCCCATCCATGGGATGACACGGGCGGGGATAACGTCCGTGAGGAGACCATGTGTCGGAGAGCGGAACGGATGTGATATAGGTACATCCACGCGACGATAACGACAGGATCGTTACCTCAACACAAACAACAACCCAGGAATCAGGGGGGAGACATACATGGGATCGATCATCACCCTGTCCGCCGCGGACAGGCATCAGTTTTCCGCCTATCGCGCCGGACGGCCGGACGCCCCGCGCGCGGTGGTGGTGGTGCAGGAAATATTCGGCATCACCCCCTATATCCGCGCGGTCTGCGACCATCTGGCCAGCAATGGTTACCAGGTCATCGCGCCCGCCATTTTCGACCGCGTGCGGCGCGATGCGATCCTTCCCTATACCCCGGAGGGAATGAAGGAAGGGCTGGACCTGCGCGCGCAGGTTCCGCTGGAAAAGACCCTGCTGGACCTGAGTGCGGCGGCAGAGGGGCTTACGACGGAAAAGAAGGGGATCATGGGCTTCTGCTGGGGTGGCACGCTGGCGTGGGAGGCCGCATGCCGCACCACCGACTTCGCCGCCGCGGTGGGATGGTATGGCGGCGGGATCGCCGCCGAACGCGCGCTGACGCCCAACTGCCCGGTGCAGCTGCACTTTGGCGCGGAGGACGCGCATATCCCGCCCACGGACATCGATGCCATCCGCGATGCGCATGAGGATATCGAAATCTTCGTCTATGAAGGCGCGGACCACGGTTTCGGCTGCACCGACCGTGCCAGCTATAACGAGGCGGCGGCGACACTGGCGATGCAGCGCTCGCTCAGCTTCTTCGAACACTGGCTCTGACAGGACGCTGACCTTATGGCGGGGCGGGGCGACGCGACTCGTGCCATCCCGCCTGCAGGCGGGCATTCGCCCGGCACTGCCATGACCCTTTCGATCAAGGGGCGCGCAACGCGCGCCCTTGATCGAAAGACATTCATTCAGAGAATGTCTAAAAATAACTCCTTGATAAAAATAAAAGTTTTTGGGTGTCGCCTTTTTTCAAAAAGGCGACGTTCTTCGAAGCTTTTTGAAAAAAGCTTCACCAAAAACTTTTACAATTCCAGGGCATTATCAGGGTCGCCTTATTCAAACAGCGCGTTCAACGCGGGGACAGCACCCGGCCCGCGATCGCATCCAGCTTCGCCAGCAGTGCGGGATCGCGGCGATCGGGGGCAGTAATGATGGCATGTTCCAGCGCGCGGTCGCATCCGGCGTGACACGGGCCGCGCGGCTTGCCCAGCTGCGGGATCACGGCACGGACCAGCGCGCGGGCACGGCTGGAGTTTTCCTGCATCACCTTGACCACCGCATCGACCGTCACGCTGTCATGGGCGTCATGCCAGCAGTCGTAATCGGTGACCATCGCGACGGTGGCGTAACAGATCTCCGCCTCGCGGGCGAGCTTGGCTTCGGGCATGTTCGTCATGCCCACGACCGAACATCCCCAGGAGCGGTACAGGTTGCTTTCCGCGCGGGTGGAAAACTGCGGCCCTTCCATCACGAGGTACGTGCCACCGCGCGTGACATCCAGCCCCAGCGTCCGGCATTCCCCCTCCAGCACGTCACCGATGCGCGGGCACAGCGGGTCGGCCATGCTGACATGCGCGACGCATCCGCTGTCGAAAAACGTCTTTTCCCGCGCGAAGGAACGGTCGATGAACTGATCGATGACCACGAAATGACCGGGCGGCAGTTCCTCCTTCAGCGATCCCACGGCGGAGAGGGAGACGATGTCGGTCACGCCAGAACGCTTCAGCGCGTCGATGTTGGCGCGATAGTTCAGCCGTGTCGGCGGCAGCGGATGCCCGCGCCCGTGACGCGGCAGGAAAACGCAGCGCACGCCATCCAGCCGCCCGAACAGCAGCTGGTCCGACGGCTTCCCCCACGGGGTTTCGACCGTGCGCCATTCCTTGTCTTCCAGGCCCTCGATATCATAGAGGCCGGATCCTCCGATCAGGCCGATGACAGGCTCGATCACCTCGGACTTGGGGGCGGGTTCAGTGGACATCGGACCATATTCTCCGTTTCAGACAAAAGGTAAGGACAAGCAGCACAAGCAGGAAGGCGATGACACGCACCCCCGTGCGATGGCGTTCCTCCAGATGGGGCTGCGCCACCCAGGCAAGGAAGGTCACGACATCATCGGCCTGCTGCGCCGCCGTGGGCGACGTGCCGTCCGCATAGGTCACGCCGCCATCATGCAGCAGCGGCGGCATGGCGATCAGCCCGTTGACGGCATAGGGGTTGTAGAAACTGCCTTCGGGCACCTGCGTCCCGGGGGGCGGGGACTGCCCGTATCCCAGCAGAAGGGCGCGCATGCGATCCACGCCCCCCGGATAGACCACCGCAAGGCGCGACTGGTCCGGCGGGCGGGCGCCGTGATTGGCGGCGACAGCCGCCGCGGGCGAGGCATAGGGCGAAAGGAGATGGTCATCCGACGTCGCGGGCCGCGAAACCGGCTTGCCCGTGGCGTCGGTCCCGGCGCGGACATGATGGGCATGGGCGATGCGGCCCACCTGCTCCTCCGTCAGGCCCATGCCGCCAAGATCGCCATAGGTCACCGCCGTCATGCCATGGCACGAGGCGCAGACCTGGTCATAAACGGCATAGCCACGTTGCACCGCCGCCATGTCGAAATGGCCCAGCGGTCCCGTGAAGCTCCATGAATGGCGGGGGACGGGCGTGGGCGACTGGGCGCGGGCGACGCCCGGCAGGCCACCGGCAACACCCGCCAGCGCAAGGCAGGCGACAAGCGCGCCGGTCGCGAATGCGCCGGGACCTTTTCCAGGTGCTTCGGGGCGCGATGACCGTATCGTAAAGGCTTCAGGCTTCATTACAGGCGCGAATATGCAACATGGTGATCCGGTCATGTCCGTGTCGGCAGCAGGCATGGCCGCCTGCGTTCATCCGGCGCCGAACATAGCCGCCCCCGTTGCCTTTTCCTAGCGGCGGCACGAGCCGTCTTGCAATCGAAAGGACAAACAGGCACCCATACCCAATCACGGACCAGACCTGAAGAATGACACGAATGACCAGCCCCAGCCCTCCTCTTGCCCACGACGCCATGAAAGAGGCGGCCCGCACATGGTTCGAAAGCCTGCGCGACCGCATCTGCGCCGCCTTTGAACAGATCGAGGACGAAGCCGCGCGCGCCGGTTCCCCCGTGCTTGGCGATCGCACCGCGCCGGGACGTTTCGAGCGCACCCCGTGGCAGCGCACGAACGAGGACGGGTCGTCTGGCGGCGGCGGCGTCATCGGCCTGATGCGCGGCCGGGTATTTGAAAAGGTGGGGGTCAATGTCTCCACCGTATCGGGGACCTTCAGCCCGGAATTCCGCCACAGCATCCCAGGCGCGTCCGAAGACCCGCGCTTCTTTGCGACGGGCATCAGCCTTGTCGCCCATATGTGCAGCCCGCTGGTCCCTGCGGCGCATTTCAACACGCGCATGATCATCACCACCGAAGGGTGGTTCGGCGGCGGCGGCGACATCACGCCGATGTTTCCCGACAGCGCCGAAGCCATTGCCGATGCCCGGCGCTTTCATGACGGGTTCCGGCTGGCCTGCGAAAAGCACGACCCCGAATATTATCCGCGCTTTCGCGACTGGTGCGACCGGTATTTCCACCTGCCCCATCGCAACGAACCGCGCGGGCTTGGCGGGATTTTCTATGACCGCCTGCACAGCGGCGATGCCGAGGCCGATTTCGCCTTTACCCGCGATGTGGGACTTGGCTTTCTGGAAACCTACCCCGACATCGTGCGCAACCGCATGATGGAGCCATGGACCCCCGCCCAGCGCGAGGCCCAGCTGGTCCGGCGGGGGCGTTACGTGGAATTCAACCTGCTGCATGACCGCGGCACCCTGTTCGGGCTGAAAACCGGCGGAAATACCGAAGCGATACTGATGAGTCTTCCCCCTGAGGTGCGCTGGCCCTAAATTGGCCGCACGGCTGCCGCAATGCGCGGCGAGCATCCCCTTGAACCCCCAGCCGGCGGAGTAGCCACGACTTGTCCCCACCCCCTCCCGAGGATCCGCCATCCCAATGTCGCGTCCGCCGCGCGCGCGCGGACGGGTGGGCGATGCGACGCCGGAATTTCCTGATGGGCGCCATTCCCCTTGCGGGCATGGCGCTGGGCGCGCGGGCGGGGGCTTCGGAACTGCCGGTAAAGCGGATGCCGGTACAGGCACAGTCCGTCAGCAATCCGCAGCTGCTGCTGGGCGGGGACAGGGGCAGCATGGCCGGGCGATGGGGCGGGCTGCTGGCGCCCGCGCTGGAACATGGCTTCATCCAGGCACAGAACGTTTCAACCCGGATGACGGTGGGACAGGATGGCGTCACGGCGGCCAACCTGTTCGATACCCAGACGCCGCCCGACGGCACCACCGCGCTGGCGGTTCCGGGGGCGGCGCTGGTGGCGGCCCTGTCGGGGGAACCACGCATCCATTTCGATTACACGCGCTGGCTGCCGCTGTTCTTCAGCCTGCTGTCGCCGGTCGTGATCGGCCGCGCGCAGTTACACCACAACCTCGAAAACTTCATGCGCGACCGCCCGGTGCGCATCGCGGTCTCCACCCTGACGGGGATAGAGCTGCCGACCGTGCTGGGCATGACGCTTTTCGGCCTGCGTCCCATTCCGGTCCCGGGACTGGCAAGCGTGAAGGACGCCGTCGGCGCCCTGCGCGACAATCAGGTCGATGTCATACAGATCCTCGACCCGCTGGGATCGCCCGAAACACGCGACGCGATCGCGGCACTGGCGAGGGATGGCTATCCCGCGCTGTTTTCCCTGATGGACAACATGCCGCCGGACGCCGGCACGCCGCATGTGCCATGCATGCATGACGTGCTACTGCGTGAAAACCGTTCCGCCGCGTCCTCCCTGCTCTATTCCGCGTGGACGGCGCTGGCCGGCGCCGCCTCCCTCGACATCGCGCTGGTGCTGCCGATGCTGACGCCGCCCGCCCTTGTGGCGGAATGGCGCCACGCCACGGACATCGCCATCGACAGCGCGGACATCCGCGCAATGGCCAGCGAGACGGGACGCAGGCTGGTGAGCGGGTCGGCATGCGCCGAACCCTTCCGGCAGATGGCAGGCGATGTCACGTCCGTCATGGCGCTGCGGCGCTGGCTGGCGACCCACCTGCCGGACTGGCGGATGGGATGACGGACGCCTACCGCCGCGACTGACGCCGCAGCAGGACGCGCACCGCGCCCTGATTGGCGGCATGCGGATGCACCACTGCCAGGATGAAGCGCCGCATGTCCGCCCGCCCCAGCCACAGCGGAAGTTCGCGCCGCAGGATGCCGCCATTGGCCCCGCTGCCAAGCCCGGTAATGATTTCCACGCAGCGCACATTGTCGGCACGCGCCTGAAGCAGGAACGCATGCAGGCGATGAAAGGCCGTCTGCGCGATCTGTCCATGCAGGTCCAGCCGTCGCTGCGGACGCAGCCGCCCACTGACCAGCCCGCGCCAGCTTGTGTCATCCAGACCAGGCCGCCTCACCCCGATTTCAATCGCGCTGCCACGGTCATGTTCCGTCCTGCCGTGGGAAGGGGCGTGGTGATGCAGCCCCGGCGCGGCAAGGCGGCGGATATCATCCATCGACACTGATGGTGCTGGCGGTCCTGCCGCCTGCGCGGGTTTTTCGGCGGGGGCCGCGCGTGGGGTGGCGGGACGCGCTGCCCGGGCATGGCGCAGCGGGGAAATGTCCTGTGTAAAGGCCGCCCACAGCGCCTGCTCGTCCTGATTGAGTGTCCGACGCCGCCGCACGTTTATCGCCCTTCCCCTTAGTGCTGGTCCCGTTTCGCGAAAAACAGTGCCTCACGACAGGGTAGCGTGCGGCCTGTAACAAAGCATAGTCCTATTGCCATCCCTTATCATGACGGCGGGTAATATCCGCATGAGAAAACCCCGCCACATGATGTGGCGGGGTTGAGCCGGAAACGCGCCGGAACCGGGGACGCTGCCCTGTAATCATGAAGAAGTTTTTGGTGAAGCTTTTTTGCAAAAAGCTTCAAAAGAACGCCGCCTTCAAAAAACTTCTGCCACTTTCCCAGCATGTTGTTCCGAAATACGCCTTACTGGCCCAGCGTCAGGGTCTGTCCCTGGTACTTGCCCGTCAGCGTATTGAGGAAGGCGACGATATCGGCGACATCCTGATCGGAAATGTCGTGATCCGGCGTCTGGTACCGCGCCATGTCACGCACCGCGCCATCCAGCGTCTTGACGCTGCCATCGTGGAAATAGGGCGCGGTCAGGGCGACGTTGCGCAGGTTCGGCACCTTGAAACGTTCCATGTCCTGCTGCTGGTGGGTCACGGTAAAACGTCCCTTGTCCGCATCGGTCAGGGCACCGCCACGCGCGGCGAAGTAATTCCCCTCCAGCCCCATGACCTCGAACGCCTGTCCGCCCATGGACGCGCCGGTATGACAGCCCGAACACCCGATGCTCTTGAACAGTTCATAGCCATGTTTTTCCTGCGTATTGAGGGCGGTATCATCCCCCTTCAGATACTGGTCAAACCGGCTGTCGGGGGTCAGCAGGGTCTTTTCGAATTCGGCGATCGCGGCGGTAATCGTGTCCTGGTTGATATCCGGGCTGCCAAAGGCGGTCTGGAAATCCGCGACATAGGTCGGGTCCGAACGCAGGCGGTCCGCGACACTGCCCCAGTCATGCGATCCCATTTCCAGCGGGTTCATGACCGGGCCGGCCGCCTGATCGGCCAGGGTCGCCGCGCGCCCGTTCCAGAACTGGCTCTTGTTCAGGGCGGCGTTAAAGACGGTGGGATCGTTGATCGGCCCCTTCTGCCCATAGATGCCCGTCGCCGTCACAAGGCCATCCATGCCCGCGTGCTGGAGGCTGTGGCAGCTGGCGCAGTTCAGCTCCCCGTTCTCCGACAGTTTCTTTTCAAAGAACAGGCGCTGGCCCAGCGCGACCTTGTTCGCATCGACAGGTATGGATTCGGGCACCGGCTGCACCGGTTCGGCGACAAAGCGCTCGGCAACGCCCGGCGTCATGTAATGCTCACGCCGTTCCTGCGCGATCCATGCCAGGACGGCATCGCGCTGCGCGGCCGACATATGGGCATGCCAGTGCATCAGCAGGTAAAGCGACGGGGGCATGCGGTTCTGGCGCACGACTTCCTCGATCCGGGCAAGGGCTTCCTCGCCGGGGACCTTGCCGGTCTGCAGGGCCTCGATCACGGGTTCGACCCGGAAATGGCGCAGGCCCTGATCGCGGTCGCTGCTCATCAGCTGGTTGGCGACAGGCACCTTGAAATAGAACGGCAGTTCCACCTTGGCCGCGTGACAGTAATCACAGCGCGCCTCGCGGATGACATTCAGCGCGGTGGCGGAAACCGCATCCACATCGGCCGATGCCGGCGCGGGGGCCGTTTCGTGATCGAAATGCGTCAGATAGGCCACGACACCACCATATGCCACGCCACCTGCGGCCATAAGTCCCAGAATCGCCTTTCGTACCGACATGTCCTCTTGTTCCCCCCGTCAGTGTTCAGGGGCTGTTCTGACCGATCGGCAAAGCATTTGTCAAAATAATCATTTCAATGAAAACGAGTGGAAAGTTCGATAACGCGGGCCGCGTCGCGACTCATGCCCCGCTTTCGCGCAGGGCCGCGCGCACCCGTTCACGCGCGATATCGACATATCCGCTGTCCAGGTCGATCCCGATTCCACGCGCCCCCTCCCGCAGGGCGGCGACAATGGTGGTGCCGGTCCCCATGAACGGGTCAAGCACCACCGCGTCGGGACGGCCATGCAGGCGTATGCACATCTGCGGCAGGCTGACGGGGAATGTGCCCGGATGGTTGTATTTCTGCGCCTTGCCCTGCACCGTTTCATACGGGACGAACCATGTATCGCCACGGCATCGCCGGTCCTGCCGATGGCCGCGCCGCGCGATGTTCGACTTGTCCATATAGGGCACGCCGACATCAAGCCGCCGCAGGTTCACGTCCCCCGAGCGCGTCAGGTGGAAAAGATGTTCGTGGTTGCGATGCAGGTAGCGGTGGCTGTTGACCGGCTTGAAATGACCGAACGTCTCCGTCCCGATCGAAATCGACTTCACCCAGCTGATATGGTTCTGCAGCGCGAACAGGGCGCGCAGCCGCACCATCAGTTCAAACGGCAGCCATGGCTGGGCCGAGGACCCGGCGATGTTGAGAAAGAACGACGCATCGGGTTTCATCACGCGTCGGACCTGCCGCGCGACCGCCATCATCCAGTCCAGATACCCCTGTTCGTCCAGCGTATCATTATAGGTGCTGTAGCGCAGGCCGATATTGTACGGCGGCGAGGTCACCACGACATCGACGCTTTCCGCCGGCATGCGGCGCAATACCTTCAGGCAGTCGCCGCGCACCAGCTGATGCGGCCCTTCACGATAACGCACGGTACGTGGCGGCGCGGCCCCTTGCGGACCGCCCGCCGTGGTGGTGGACCGCCCAGCCATGGCTTTCTACTCTTTTTTCGCACGATCACTGACGGACGGTCAGGACCCGTCGTCCTTGCCGTCTTTCGCTACCTTGTCCTGCCGGGCCACCGGACGGGGCAGCAGCACGGTCATCTGGCCCACCGAATGCTGCTCCGCCGCGTCCTGCGCCGCCTCAGGCCCCCAGCCGAGATACAGGTCCGCCCGTCCGGCGCCCCTGACATCCTTGCCAAGGTCCTGCGCGAAGCCCAGACGCTTCCACGCTTCCAGATGGCCCGAAGTGCTGACGGACGTATCGATCCAGACCGGCGCACCCAGCGGGATGACATGCCGGTCGACCGCCAGCGAACGGCCCGGCGTCAGGGCCACGCCCAGCGCCCCCGGCGCCCCGACATCAGCGGAGGCGGAAGCCAGTTCGGTAAAGAAGACATAATTCGGGTTCTGCTCCATCACCGCGCGCGCCTCGTCGCGATGGGTTTCCAGCCAGCCGCGAATCGCCTGGAAACTGACCTGCCCCTGCTGGAGATAGCCCTTCTGCACCATGATCTGGCCCAGCGGCACATAGGGCTGTCCGTTATGCCCGTCGAACCTGAGGCGGACGACCTTTTCATTCGGCAGGCGCACGCGCCCCGCCCCCTGCACCTGCATGAAGAACAGGTCCACCGGATCGGCAACCCACAGAAGCTCCAGCCTGTGGCGCGCCAGGGCACCATCGTCGATCTGCGCGCGGGTGGGATAGGGCACGAATTTCTTGCCCTTCCAGCGTCCGATCTGCATGTGCCCCTGTGCGTCGCGGACGCGCTGCAGGTCGGCGGGGCGGCGATAGACCGGGGTCTGGTAAATCCCCCCGCGCTTCAGGGAGCCACGGATTTCCGGCTCGTAATAGCCGGTGAACAGCGTGCCCTGACGATCCGCCGTCCCGATGCGGTACGGCTGGAACCATGTCTGAAAGAAATTGCGGGCGGCGGCACTGTTATCGGGTGCCACCGCGCGCGCGGCGGCACAGGCCGGCAGCCAGTCCCCGACATGGGTGCCCATGCCGCCCGTGTCATCGCCAAGCGCGCTGTCCGCAGGCAGCGCCCCCAGCCGGTGGCATTCCCCGGCGAAGACGGACAGGGCCTGGGTCGCGTCATCGTCGTTCCAGCCCGGGATCTTCGCAAAGGACACGGCCTTTGTCCGGGCGGGGAACCTGTGATCGGCGGAAGACTGATGATCAAGCCGGGGAGCAATGTTATGGCAGGCGCACAGCAGCAGGACCGATGCAACGGCGGAAAGACGCTTTGTAATCACTATGGGGAAATCACGCTCATGGGGGTTGTACGGGTCGGGTTCAGGCACTGCGGCTGGCGCCAAGGCGCCATTGCGTCGCCGGTGTCGCACCATCCAGAATCCGCTCGAAGGTCCAGAGGTCGGAAAACTCCGTCACGGCATCAACGCCAGCCACCGGCTGGCCATTCTGGTCCAGCGTCACGCTGATCTGGTCCGAAACGATCCGGACCTCGATCCGGGCATAGGGCAGGCTCGCATCCTCGACAAGTTCGGCATCCACGATCGCCATGTCGGTAATGTCACGGATTTCGCTGCGCAGGGTTTCATGCGCCTGCTGGCGCGACATGATCGCGGCCTCGAACGTGGTGAACGTGCTGTCGGTCAGGCGCTGGCGCAGGGTCTGGATATCGCCCGCGGCATAGGCCTGCACGATCTGGCGGAAGGCGGCCTCGGCCTCCCGGATGAAAGTATCGGGCGAAAAACCGGGCTGACGCTGTGCGATCGCGGCCAGCACCTGCCCCACGCGCGTATCGGGGGTGGGAATGTCATAGGTCGTCGCGGGCGGGACGGGTTCGGCCTTCCCCTCGATCACCGGCGCGACAGGGGCGGCGGGCTGCACCGGCTGCGGGGCGGGTTCGACGCCGACGCGCTTTCCAAGGATGCTTCTCAGGCGGAGCACCAGGAAAGCGGCGACGAGCCCCAGAAACACCAGGTCGAGGGGGAAATGCCCAAATAAAAAATCCATGCCGCCTGTCCATACCGTCGGACGGGTTGCCCCGTCCCGCTGAAAAATTCTTAGGCAAACATAGGCAACGCCTGATCCCAAGACAATGCGACCATGGCGTTTAATGTACATATCGCGGCAATTGCCCCGTCGCGCGATATGGTTGGCGAACGCGCGGAGGCATGCTACCGGCTGGAAAGACGTTTTTTTCTTCTATTTGCGTTTTCAGGGAATACAGATCCACATGACCGACACGCCTTCCATCCTTCCGAAGGACGACGAGGAACCGCAGGCACAGCCCGCCCCCCCGATGGCGCTGAACATCAACCACCAGTACATCAAGGACCTGTCGTTCGAGGTGCCGGGTGGCGCGGCGATCTTCCAGCTCATGCAGGGTGCCGCGCCGACCATTTCGATCGACATCGACACGCAGGCCAACCGTCTCCAGCAGGACCAGCCGATCTATGAGGTGACCCTGACCACCAAGATCGAGGCAAAGCTGCCTGCCGCCACGCAGGACGGGACGGCGGGCCGCACCCTGTTCATCGCGGAGCTGAGCTACGCCGCGATCGCAACGCTTGTCGCCGCGCCCGACGCCATGGTCGAACCGATGCTGATGGTCGAGGTGCCGCGCTTCATCTTCCCGTTCGTGCGCGCCATCATCTGCGACGTCACCCGCGACGGCGGCTTCCCGCCCATCGTGCTCCAGCCGATCGACTTCGTGGCGCTGTGGCAGTCAAAGCGCAATTCCTTCGCCCAGGCGGCGGGTCACGCCTGATCGCCAGCCCCCCGGACTGCCATTGATCAAGGCCCGACGGAAACCCCGCCGGGCCTTTTTCATGCCACCGGCCCCAGCGGCCCGTTCCCCAGGCACGCCAGCATGCCCGCGCTGTCGGGGGTGGACGCGACCCCGACCGACCTCCATTCCCCCATTTCCAGCACCGCTGCCGTGCGCTCGGAAATGACGATGGCCCGCACCTGCCGCAGCATCGCACGCTGCGACGCGGTCAGGGCCGCCATGAACGCCTGCGCCGTACGGGGGGAAAAGAACATGACCGCGTCGGCCCGGCCGCCGATCATCGAGGCGATCCGCGCAGGCAGACGTCCGCGCGCCATCACGCGATAGACACTGCGCCGCTGAACCCGGAACCCGGCATCGCGCAGCATCCCGGCCAGTTCCATGCCATATCCCCGCCCCACCGCCAGCAGCAGCGCGCCCGCGGCGGGGGACAGGTCATGCGCCACCATCCGGCCCAGCCCGTCGGCGGTGCCTTCATCGGCCATTTCCACATGGGCAAACCCGGCGTCGCGCGCGCGACGGGCCGTGGCCGCCCCCACGGCATAGCACGGAACATCCAGCAGGTCGGGACGCGCAATGGCCCCCACCGCCTGCCCGCTGGTCAGAATGATGGCCTGGGGCCGTGGCGCAGGGGCGAAAAGCAGGGGAAGCGCCGCGATATCGAGCATCGGTGACGCCACCGGCAACCAGCCCCGCGCCCCCACCGCCTCCATCGTTTCGGCAAGTCCCGGCGGGGGCCGGGTCACCAGCACCGCCACCCGTCCCCCTGCGGGACGGGCGGGCGTATCGTGTGTCGGGTGTTCCCTATTCGACAAAGATGTCCGCCGGGCTGTCGGCCCGCAGGCTGCGCCCCAGCGCGCGGCCCAGTCGCGCGGCATCGGACGGTGCGCCGCTGATGGAACGCTTGAGCAGGAAGGAGCCGTCCTCGCGCGCCACAAGCCCCGTCAGGTGCAGTTCCGGCGCGCCCCCGGCGACCACCGGGATCAGCCGGGCATACCCGCCGATCGGCGTACGGCACGACCCGTCCAGTTCGGCCAGCAGCGCGCGTTCGGCCGTCGCGACGGCCCGCGCCTCGTAATCCTCGATCGCGGCCAGAAGCTCGCGCAGTTCGATATCGCTTTCGCGCACCGTCACGCCAACGATCCCCTGCCCGGCGGCGGGGACCATGATGGTTGGGTCAAGGATCACGTCCGCGCGGTCCTCCATCCCCAGGCGACGCAGCCCCGCCAGCGCCAGCAGCGTCGCGTCGCACTGCCGCGCCGCCAGCTTGTCGAGGCGCGTCTGCACATTGCCGCGCAGCAGGCCGAATTTCAGGTCGGGACGCACATGCAGCATCTGCGCCTGCCGCCGGACGGAGGCACACCCCACCAGCGCGCCTTCGGGCAGGGCGGAATACGGATCCATCGGGTCGGGAGTCGCGCAGTCGGGACCAAGGATCAGGACATCGCGCGCATCCTCGCGCCGCAGGGTGCAGGCCAGCACCAGACCCGGCGGCAGCGTCGTTTCAAGGTCCTTGAGGCTGTGGACCGCGAAATCAATGCGCCCGTCGAGCAATGCCTCGTGGATTTCCTTGGCGAACAGGCCCTTGCCCCCGATCTCCGCCAGCTTGCGGTTCTGGACCTGATCGCCGGTGGTGCTGATCTGGTGTTCCTGGAACGCGCCCATGTCGCGCAGGACCGGACAGAAACGCGTCAGCACGGTCAGGAAGGCGCGCGTCTGCACCAGCGCGAGCGGGGACGCGCGCGTCCCCACCTTCAGCGGCAGCTGCCGGCGATGCGGTTCGGCGCGGGTGGTGTCCTTTCGCTGGCGTGCAGCGGCCTCGGCCGCGACTTTCTGCAGCGCGGACGATGGAGCAGGGGCGGAAGACTTTGCGAAATCCATATCGCGTGTCTATTACCCCCTCGCGATAAAGGAAAGATGACATTCGCCCCAAACGGACTGTATTTTGCACGATGAGCCTGCGCCCAGCCCCCATTCCCGACCTGCCGTCACCCGTCCTGGCGATTGAATCTTCGTGCGATGACACGGCCTGCGCCATTGTCGGGGCCGACGGGACGATCATGGCAGAGGCGACATTATCGCAATCCGGACATGTGCCATTCGGTGGGGTCGTGCCCGAAATCGCGGCCCGCGCCCACCTTGGCGCCCTGCCCGCGCTGGTGCGCGACGTGCTGGCGCGCGCAGGCATGCGGCCCGGCGATATCGGCGCGGTGGCCGCAAGCTGTGGCCCCGGTCTGATTGGCGGGCTGATCGTCGGCGCGAATTTCGCAAAGGGGCTGGCGATCGCGCTGGAGCGTCCCTTCATCGCCGTCAACCATATCGAGGCCCATGCCCTGACGGCGCGCCTGCCGGGGATTGCCCCCGATGGCGCGCCCTTTCCCTACCTGCTGCTGCTGGTGTCCGGCGGCCACTGCCAGTGCATCGCGGTGGAGGGCGTGGGCCGTTACCGCAGGCTGGGCGGGACGATCGACGATGCGGCGGGCGAAGCCTTCGACAAGGTGGCGAAGATGCTGGGCCTTGGCTGGCCCGGTGGCCCGGCGGTCGAAGCCCTGGCGCGGGAAGGCGATCCCGCCGCCTTTGCCCTGCCGCGTCCGCTGATGGGGCGGGCGGGATGCGATTTTTCCTTTTCGGGCCTGAAGACGGCGGTGGCGCAGAAGCTTGCCCCCTATGACCGCGACGCGCTCCCGCATGGCGTGGCGGCGGGACTCGCCGCCAGTTTCCAGCTTGCGGTCAGCGACATCGTGGCCGACCGAATCGGCCATGCGCTGGACATGATGCCCGACGCGCGCGGGCTGGTGGCGGCCGGCGGCGTTGCCGCCAATACCGTCCTGCGCGCCCGCCTGACGGACATCGCGCATGCACGCGGCCTGCCCTTCGCCGCGCCGCCGCTGCGGCTGTGCACGGACAACGCGGTCATGGTGGCGTGGGCGGCGATCGAGACCATGCGCGAAGCCGTGGCGCGGGGCCTGCCGATTCCCGACGACATCGCCCTGCGCCCCCGCCCGCGCTGGCCGCTGGGGGAAATGGCCGCGCGCCTTGCCGCGCCGCAGGCCGGGACCTGAACGGCGCACACCGCGCAACATCCTGAAAATCATAAAAGTTTTTGGCAAAGCTTTTTGCAAAAAGCTTTGAAAGACGTCGCCTTTTTGAAAAAAAGGCGACACCCAAAAACTTTTATAATTTTATCCAAGCAGGTGTTTTCAGCCCGACCGGGGACTTTCCGACGCGGCGTCCCTCATCCCCGGCATTCCGCAACCGGGGCATCTCCCCTTGCATGGGTTACCCCTTCGGGCGCATGCCATTACGACATTCCATCCACCACCGTCGAGGAGCAGTCCGGCCATGGGCAGCGCACGTATCGCCATCATCGGCGCGGGAGCATGGGGAATCGCGCTGGCAATACAGGCGGCGCGCGCGGGGGCACGGGTGCATCTGTGGGCGCGGCGTCGCGAAACCCTGTCATCGCGACGCACCCTGCCCCGCCTGCCGGATGCCTCCCTGCCCGAACGCATCACGCTCAGCGCGGACATGCCCGAACGCGCCGATGCGATCCTGTTCGCCGTGCCCACCCAGCACCTGCGCGATATCTGCGCGCGGGTGCCCCCCGTCGCGCCGATGATCGCATGCTGCAAGGGGGTGGAAC
Organism: Novacetimonas pomaceti; assembly: GCF_003207955.1. Taxonomy (NCBI): domain Bacteria; kingdom Pseudomonadati; phylum Pseudomonadota; class Alphaproteobacteria; order Acetobacterales; family Acetobacteraceae; genus Novacetimonas; species Novacetimonas pomaceti. The sequence goes on along the minus strand of NZ_NOXG01000002.1, from coordinate 240,263 downwards.
TGTCGACCTGCCTGCTGCCGACGCAAATCATGGCGCAGGTCCATCCTACGGTGGCGCATGGCGTGCTGTCCGGCCCGAATTTCGCCCATGAAATCGCAGCCGGCCTGCCCGCCGCCGCCGTCCTGGCGTGCGACAGCGCCGTGCGCGCACGCGCGCTGGGCGACCTGCTGACCACTCCATCCTTTCGCCTTTACGCCAGCGACGATCCCACCGGCGTGCAGGTCGGCGGCGCGGCCAAGAATGTCATCGCCATCGCCGCCGGCGCCACGATCGGCGCGGGCATGGGCGAAAATGCCCGCGCGGCCCTGATGACGCGCAGCATCGCCGAACTGGGCCGCCTGTCCCATGCCCTTGGCGGGCGGGCGGAAACGCTGTCGGGTCTTGCGGGGATCGGGGACCTGATCCTGACATGCACGGGTGGCGCGTCACGCAACCAGACGCTGGGGCTGGCGCTGGGACGCGGGGAATCGCTGGCGTCCATCATGACGCGCGGCAATGGCGTGATCGAGGGCGTGACCACGGCCCCGGCGCTGCTGGAACTGGCGCGCGCGCACGGCGTGTCCGTCCCGGTCATCGAGACCGTCGCACTTCTGCTGGAGGGGACGATCGACCTGTCGGATGCGCGGGCGCGCCTGCTGAACCGTCCCGTGGGGCAGGAGTTCGCCCGTCATCAGGCATGACATATATCCGACGCACATGACCGGCATGCGCCCCCTGTTACATCATGTTCATACAAAACCCCGCCGATCCCACCGGTCGGCCCTTGACTGCGCCGGATGAATATTCGCCTATCCCCGACAGGCCGACGGCCAAAGCCATGACGGCCAGACCATACCCGTTTCCAAAGCCCGAGCGATTTCCATGACCTGTGCGTACGATTTCACGCTGCCTGCCCTGAACGGAACCCCGATCGACCTTTCCACATGGCGTGGGAAGCCCATCCTGATCGTCAACACGGCTTCGAAATGCGGCTTTACCCCCCAGTACGAGGGGTTGCAGGGACTGTGGACCACATGGCGCAGCCATGACCTGATGGTGCTGGGCGTGCCGTCGAACGATTTCGGCGCGCAGGAACCCGGCGACGCGCAGCAGATCGCTACGTTCTGCGAACGTAACTATCATGTCACCTTCCCGCTGGCGGCGAAATGCCATGTGCGTGGCCCGCAGGCGGTGCCGCTGTTCCGCTGGCTCGCGCGGGAGGGCGGGTTCCTGGCGCGGCCGCGATGGAATTTCTACAAATACCTGATCGGGCGCGACGGCGCGCTGGTGAACTGGTTCGCCTCCATCACCTCGCCCGAATCGCGTCGCGTCCGCATGGCGGTCGAACGCGCCGTCATGGACCACTGATGCCATCACCCAACGTCGCCCGGCAGGGGAGCGGAAGTGCTTAGGGGCTTCCTGACGGTTGGCGGCTGGACCATGCTCAGCCGCGTGCTGGGGCTTGTGCGCGACCAGCTGCTTGCGGCACTGATCGGGGTGGGGCCGGTCCAGGATGCCTACCAGATCGCTTTCCGGCTGCCGAACATGTTCCGCCGCCTGTTTGGCGAAGGCGCCCTGAACGCGGCGTTCGTGCCCCTGTTCTCCTCCCTGCTGGCGACCGAAGGCCCCGTCCCCGCGCGGCGCTTTGCCAATGAAACCCTCAGTGTGCTGATCGCATGGCTTACGCTGCTGACGGTGGGGGGGGAGGTTTTCATGCCCGGCGTGCTGCGCCTGCTGGCGCCGGGGTTCGCCCATGACGGCGTGCGCGACACGCTTGCGATTTCGCTCAGCCGCATCACCTTCCCCTATCTCGTGCTGATCTGCGGGGCGGCACTCGTGTCGGGGGTGCTCAATGGCATGCACCATTTCGGCGTGGCCGCCGCCGCCTATGTCAGCTTCAATGTGGTGGGAATCGCGGCCATCGTGCTTCTGCCGCCCTATGTGGGGGGCGTGGCGCATGCCGCCGCGTGGGGCGTTACGGCGTCGGGCGTCATACAGTTCGGCATCCTGCTGTACGCGCTGCATCGCGCGGGGATGACGCTGCACCCGGTCATGCCCTGCGTGACGCCACGCATCCGCATGCTGCTGGGGCGCATGGCCGTCGGCCTGCTGGGAAGCGGCATCACGCAGATCAACCTGATGATCGACACCATCATCGCCACCCTCCTGCCGACAGGCAGCGTGTCGCTGATGTATTTCGCCGACCGCGTGAACCAGCTTCCGCTGGGGGTGCTGGGGGCGGCGGCGGGCACCACCCTGCTGCCGGTGCTGACGCGCCACCTTGCCCGGGGGGAGATGGCCGATGCCCATGCCGTCCATAACCGCGCCATCGAATACGCGCTGATCCTGACCCTGCCCGCCACGCTGGGGCTGATCCTGGTGGCGGACCCGGTAATGATGACCCTGTTCGGCCATGGGTCATTTTCCGCCCGCGACGCGGTCCTGTCGGGACAGTCGCTGCGGGCCTATGCGCTGGGGCTGCCGGCCTTCGTGATGGTCAAGGTGCTGTCGCCCGGATATTTCGCGCGCGGCGATACCCGCACCCCCGTGCTGATCGGGCTGATGACGCTGGCGCTCAACCTCGTGCTCAACCTGATATTCATGCACCCCCTGGCCCATGTCGGCCCGCCGCTGGCCAGCAGCATTGCGGCCATCGTCAACATGATGGTGCTGGGGATCGTCCTGCTGCGCACGGGCGCGATGCATGTGACCGATGGCCTGATTTCGCGCCTGTCGCGGATGTCCGCCTGCACGGCCATCATGGGGGTGGTGGTCATGCTGTGCTGCCTGCTGACGCCTGCGGGTCACATGATGGAAATGGGGGGCACCGCGCGCCTGCTGACGCTGGGCGCGGTCATGACGGCGGCGATGGCGACATACGCGACGGGCCTGCACCTGACCGGGGTGATCGACATGGGCCGGGTCAGCGCCGCGATACGCCGCCGGCTGGGCCTGCGCCCCACGTCCCCCCGCGCATGAACCCCGCGCGGCCGGCGGGCTGGCAGCGCCCGGGAAGCCTTTTGGCGCGCGTCGGCATCGGGGGTCTGGAAAATCGGCCATGGCCCCTTTACACATCCACACCATGACCATCCCCTCCCCCGAAGGCGCCACCCCGGCCATGGCGCAATGGTTCGCCCTCAAGGCGGAGCATCCCGAAGCCCTGCTGTTTTTCAGGATGGGCGACTTCTACGAACTGTTCTTCGCCGATGCGGAGGCGGCGGCGGCGGCACTTGACATCTCGCTGACGGCGCGGGGCACCCATGCGGGCGCGCCCATCGCGATGTGCGGCGTGCCGGTCCACGCGGCGCCAGCCTATCTCGCACGCCTGATCCGCCGGGGCTTTCGCGTATCCGTCGCGGAACAGACGGAGGCCCCGCGAAAAGGACGCGGCGCGGCGAAAGGCCCCCTGCGGCGCGAGGTCGTGCGGCTGGTCACCCCCGGCACCCTGACCGAGGACGAACTGCTGGAGGCGGGACGCCAGAACCTGCTGGCCTGCATCGTGGCCGGGCGGTCGCACGCGCGGCTGGGCGTGGCGTGGATCGACATTTCCACCGGCCTGTTCGAAACCGCCACCGTGGGGGCGGAGGGGCTGCAGGACCTGCTGGGACGGCTGGACCCGGCGGAAATCCTGTGTGCGGAGGACATCGCGCTGGGCGATTTCGACAGCCGCCGCGCACCGCCCGTCATCCCCGTCGCGGCGGCCGTCGCGCGCGCGCGCATGGCCGAGACGTTCGGCGCGGCCAGCCTGGACGCGTTCGGCACGTTTTCGGACGAGGAAGCCATGGCGGGCGCCACCGCCATCGACTACATCCGCCGCAGCCAGGCGGGGCAGCTGCCGCGCCTGTCGCGCCCGCAGCCCCATGACAGCACGGATGTCCTTGGCCTCGACCCCGCGACACGCGCCAGCCTCGACCTGCTGCGCACCCGCGACGGGGAAAACACGCACACCCTGTTCGCCGCCGTCGACCGCACGGTAACGGCGGCGGGCAGCCGCCTGCTGAGCGAATGGATCGCCGCCCCCCTGACGGACGTGGCGCGCATCACCGCACGGCAGGACGGATGGACGTGGCTGCTGGACAAGCCACAGGTGCGCCAGTCCCTGCGCGATGCGCTGCGTCCCGCGCCCGACGTGGCGCGCGCGCTGGGCCGCCTGTCGCTGGGCCGGGGACAGCCACGCGACGCTGCGGCGATCCGCACGGCGCTGTCCACCGCGCGACAGGTCGCGGCCATCGTGCGTGAAACGACGGACGCCCCGGCGCTGGTCCTGCGTGCTACAGCCCACCTGGACAAGGCGACGGAGCTTGAGGCGCTGCTGGGCCGCGCCCTGTCCGACAGCCTGCCCGCGCGGCTGGAGGATGGCGGCGTCATCGCAGGCGGATATGACGCCGAACTCGACAGCGAACGCGAACTACGCGATGGCAGCCGCCGGGTCGTCGCCGCCCTGCAGCAGGAATATGCCGATGAATTCGGCATCTCCAACCTCAAGATCCGCCACCATGCGCAGCTTGGCTACGTGATCGAGGTGCCATCGGCCGCCTCCGCCCGGCTGAAGGGGCGCGACGACCTGATCCTGCGCCAGGGCACCGCCAGCGCCGCGCGGTTTTCCACCGACCGCCTCGTCACCCTCGACCAGCGCATCATCGAGGCCGCCGAGCACGCGGCCGCGCGTGAACGCGCCCTGTTCACCCAGCTTGTCCAGCGCATACTCGACGAACCGGCCCTGCCCGACATCGCAACCGCGCTGGCGGTCCTCGATATCGTGCAGTCATGCGCCGAACTGGCGGGCGGGGGAACATGGTGCCGTGCGGCCATCAGCGACGACACCACGTTCGACCTGACCGACTGCCGCCACCCGGTGGTGGAGGCGGCGCTGCCGCGCGACGCGCGCTTTACCCCCAACAGCTGCGACCTGTCGCCCGACCGGCGCGTCATGCTGCTGACGGGGCCGAACATGGCAGGCAAATCGACATTCCTGCGGCAGACGGCGCTGGCGGTCATCCTGGCGCAGGCGGGACTGCCGGTCTGTGCCGCGGCCGCGCGCATCGGCATCGTCGATCGCCTGTTTTCGCGCGTGGGCGCGGCGGACGACCTGGCGCGCGGGCGTTCCACCTTCATGGTGGAAATGACGGAAACGGCCGCGATCCTGAACCAGGCCGGTCCGCGTTCGCTGGTGGTGGTCGATGAAATCGGGCGCGGGACGGCAACGCTCGACGGGCTGGCGATCGCGTGGGCCGTGCTGGAGGCCATGCATTCGACGCTGCGGTGCCGGGCGATATTCGCAACGCATTTCCATGAACTGTCCGAACTGGCCGAAAGCCTGCCGCGCCTTGCCCCCCATACGATGAGCGTGCGCGAATGGAAGGGCGAGGTGATTTTCCAGCACGAGGTCATCGCCGGCACGGCGCGGCGCAGCTGGGGCGTGCATGTCGCGCGGCTGGCGGGCGTGCCCGAACCCGTGGTAAAACGGGCCAGACGCCTGCTGGCGGGACTGGAAAAGGAACGTCATGCCGCGGCCCCCGCCCTGCCCCTGTTCGAGCGGGTGGGCGCGTCCCCGGCGGCGGCGGAACCGGCCATGCCCGCACTGCCGGAAAAAGTGATCGAGATGGTCATCGCCCTCGACCCCGACGGACTGACCCCGCGCACGGCGCTCGACACCCTTTACCAGTTAAAAAAACTCCTACATTCCAGTAAGGAACCTCTGGACCCGTAACAGCAAAGACCGGCACACTCGTCCGGCCATTCGCCCAAAGGACGCCGATCACACCCCGATGCCGAGCCATGCCCACGCCTCCTCCACTGTCGAGGACATGACCCTTGCCCTGCGCGAGACGCTGGGGCTGAGCGGTCCTCATGCCCCGTGTCCGTCGCGTGAAGAGGCGATCAGCCTGTTCCGCAGGCATCTGGCGCATTTCCAGACGCACGTGCGCGAGGAGTTCGAGGCCCATCGCCTTGGCGGGGCGGCGGCGGGCAAGCTGCTGGCGGCATATACGGACGGGATGATCCGCACGCTGTGCGATTTCGCGACCCGCAGCGTCCCTGCCGAGTCGCAGGAAGAGGACGACATCAGTTTCGCCATCACCGCGACGGGGGGATACGGGCGCGGGCTGCTGGCGCCCTTCAGCGATATCGACCTGCTGTTCCTGACATCCGACACGCCATCGGACAACGTGCGCGGCATTGTCGAATACATCCTGTATTTCCTGTGGGACCTGGGGCTGAAGGTCGGGCACGCGACACGCACCATCGACGAATGCATCACCGAGGCCGAGGCCGACACCACCGTGCGCACCACGCTGCTGGATGCGCGGCTGCTGGCGGGGGACGCCAACCTGTTCGCCATGTTCGAGGCCCGTTACATCGTGGCCTGTGTCACGGTGGGGGCGGCGTCCTTCATCACGGACAAGCGGCGTGAGCGCGCGGCCCGCCACCACCGTTTCGGCGACAGCCCCTATCTGGTGGAACCCAATGTCAAGGAAGGGCGCGGCGGCCTGCGGGACCTGCAGACGCTTTACTGGATGTGCCGCTACACCTTTGGCACGCGCCATGTCTCCGACCTGCTGGCGCCGGGATTCAACACGCTGGGCCTGCTGACGGAGCAGGAGGCGAAACGCGCGCGGCGGTCATGGGATTTCCTGTGGCGGGTGCGTTTCCACCTCCACTACGTCTCCGGCCGGGCGGAGGAACGCCTGACCTTCGACGTGCAGCCGGTGGTCGGCGGCCGGATGGGATATACCCGCCACGGCCGACAGGTCGGGGTGGAACGCTTCATGCGCCACTACTTCCTGACGGTGCGGGAGGTGATGCGCCTGACGCTGGTGCTCGAACCCGCGGTGCTGCGCCAGGCGCTGGGTCCCATCGCCAACGCGCCACAGGCCGACACGCAGATGCGCGACGCGGGCTTTACCGTCATGGATGGCCGCATCCTGCCCGAACGCGGAACCTCCTTCGAGCATGAGCCCATCCAGATGATGCGGCTGCTGGCCTGGGCGAAGAAGCGCAAGCTGCCGATCCATCCCCTTGCGATGCAGCAGATGATCCGCTGGGAACGCCATGCGGCCAGCCTGCGCGGCAATCCCGAGTCCTCCGCCATTTTCCTTGACCTGATGTGCGGCACCCCGCCCGATCGCCCGCGCCACGTCACATCCGGGGCGGCGCAGGGCGATGACGCGCCCAGTTTCCACCAGATGGACGAGGGACGGCGCAAGGGGAACGCCTACTGGCTGCATATCCTCAACGAAACCGGGCTGATGGGGCGGCTGCTGCCGGACTGGTCGCGGGTCGTGGGGCAGATGCAGTTCGACACCTATCACGTCTTTACGGTGGACGAGCACATCATCGACGCGCTGCATATCCTGGAGCGGGTGGAACATGGCGCGATGGCCGACGAAATCCCGCTGGCCTATGAACTGGCGCGCAACCTGCATTCGCGCCGGGCGCTGTATGTGGCGGTCCTGCTGCATGACATCGCGAAGGGACGCGGGGGCGACCATTCCGAAATCGGGTCCGAAATCGCGCTGCATGTCTGCCCCGAACTGGGCATGGACAGCGAGGAGACCGAGACGGTCTCGTGGCTGGTGCTGCATCACCTGCTGCTCAGCCATACGGCGTTCCAGCGCGATATCGACGACCCCAAGACGATCCTCGACCTTGCCGACATCATCCAGTCGCCCGAACGGCTTCGCCTGCTGCTGCTGCTGACCATCGTGGACATGCGCGCCGTCGGCCCGCGCGTGTGGAACGCGTGGAAGGCGACGCTGCTGAACGAGCTTTACATACGCGTGGCGGAAGTCCTCGAAGGCAGCATGGCGACGACGGAGCGTGACGTCCGCGTGGCCCGCGCCAAGGCCGCGACCGCCCAGTGGCTGGCCGAGGACGGGCTGCCTGAAAAGGACATCACCCATTTCATGGGGCTTGGCTATGGCAGTTACTGGCTGTCGTTCGACCGTGACACCCATCGCCGCCATATCCGCCTGATTACCGATTCGGAAGCACGCGAATCCCCCCTGACGATCGAATCGCAACCCATTCCCTCGCGCGGTGTTACCGAAGTCACGATCTATGCCGGCGACCATCCGGGGCTGTTTTCGCGCATCGCCGGCGCGGTCGCCATTGCCGGCGCGTCCATCGTGGATGCACGCATCCACACCATGACCAACGGCATGGCGCTGGATACGCTGTGGATACAGGATGCGGACGGCGCGGCGTTCGAGGAACCGCAGCAGCTGGCCCGCCTGTCGATGCTGGTGGAACAGGCGATGTCGGGACGCATCAACATCAGCCGCGAAATCGCCGGATGCGGGCGGCGCGGCAGTGGCCGGCGCATGCGCGCCATCCATGTCCCGCCGCGCGTGGTGATGGACAACCGCGCCTCCAATGCCTGCACGGTCATCGAAATCAACGGGCGCGACCGTCCCGGCCTGCTGCATGACATCACCGCGACCATCAGCGACCAGAAACTGCAGATCGCCTCCGCCCACATCACCACCTATGGCGTGCGGGCGGTTGACGTCTTTTACGTCAAGGACCTTTTCGGGCTGAAAATCACGGACCAGTCCCGGCTGGATACCATCCGCCAGGCCCTGCTGTCGGGCCTTCAGAAGGCGGAGGCGGACGCCACGCGCCTGACCTCGCAGTTCGACAGCATCACGATCTGACGTCCCGCGCCGCGCGCCAGTCGCGCAGCGCGTCGCGCACCTGCATCAGGACATCATTCCACGAATCCGGCGGCGTGCGGCATTCCGCCTGCCGGAACTGCCGCACGCCGGGATACCAGCAGCTTCCCCGCTGCCCATAGGGCGAAGCCCCGCCCCCATCCAGCGCGGCGGACCAGCGCCAGTCCCCGCCATGGCGGTTCAGCAGCCAGACCGGCCATCCCATCGCACCGGCAAGATGCGCGACCATCGTATCCACGCAGATCACCAGATCCAGCGTGGCGATGACCCGCGCCGTCGCCATCACGTCATCCATCGCGGGGATTTCCATGGGGAACGGCAGGTCACCCGCCGTCGCCCCATGTTGCAGGCTGACGAACTCCACCCCCTCCACATCACGCAGCAGCGCCATCCGCGCCGCCGGAACCGAACGTAGCCTGTCAAAACGGTACTGCGCGTTCCCCGACCAGCACAGTCCCACCCGGACGCGTCCCGCCCGGCGTGGCGGCTCATGTGGTCCGACATACGCGCCCGCCGGCCGGGGCAGGACATCAAGTCCCAGAAGATGCGGCAGGCTGAACAGGTCACATTGCGCGAAAACTCCCGCAGGATATCTGTCATCAGGTGCGATAATTTCCACACGCGACCCGACTGGCGCGCCTGTCCGGTCACGCAGGCTGCGTGCAAGACGGTGCAGCGCGGGCGGCAGCACCAGCACCACGCGCCATCGCCGCGCCAGCAGCGGGACATAACGCAGGAACTGGATCGTATCGCCCATGCCCTGCATGGCGCGCACCACGATGCGGCGTTCCGCCTGCGTACCGCCCTCCGCCATCGGGGGACCATTTGTCACAAGGGCGCGGTCGCAACAGGGCAGCACGGGATAATGCGTCACGACAGCCGGCATGAGCGCGTGCCGCGCCTCCCAGCAGGCCCATCCTTCGGCCATGCGTCCCTGCGCCAGCAGGATCGTGCCAAGGTTGAATCGGGCCTGCGCCCTTGTATGGCTGTCGGCCTGCGCGTCCTCCATGACGGCGCGGCACAGGCTGGCGGCCTCATCCCTCCCCTCCCCCTGTTCCGACAGGACGGTGGCAAGGTTGACGACAATCCGCCCGTCACCCGGGCGCATGTCGCGCGCCATCGACAGGGCCTGCCGCGCGCCCTCCACGTCCCCCAGCGCCATGAGGGTCAGGCCAAGGTTATTGAGGCAGTCCGCGTTCGGCATGACATCGGCACATCGCCGCAGCCATGGCAGGGCGCCCGCGAAATCGCGCTGCGCGAACAGCACCGCGCCAAGGTTTCCCGCCGCCAGCGCGTCATCGGGCAGATGCCGCAGCCATGCCTCGAGGCTAAGGCGCGCCTCCCCCAGATGGCCGCAGCCCAGCAGCATCTCCACCAGTTCGTGAAACATCGCCGTGTCTTCCAGCGGGGAAAGGCGATAGGCCTCGCGCATCCATGACAGGGCATCGTCGCGCCGGTCGCGCCGCCACAGGAAACGCGCCATGTCGGCGCGGGGCCGCCATGCCGCGCCACCGGCGGCGGCAATCGCCTGGGCGCAGGCGGACTCGGCGGTGGCAAAATCGCCGCATGCCTCGGCAATGCGGGCCTGCGCGGCACAGGCCATCGGGTCGCGCGGGGCCTTGAGGATCGCGATGTTCACCGCCGCGCGCGCCTGCGCCAGATGACCGCGCGCCATCAGCGCGAGGGCAAGCGTCACGTAATAATGCGCTGCCCCCTCGATTTCGATCGCGCGTCCCGCCAGCCCGATCGCAAGGTCATCGCGCCCGCAGGCCCGCACCACGCACGCCATCCCGTGCAACGCCCCGGCATTATGCCCGTCACGGCGCAGCACCCGGCGGAAATGTCCCGCCGCCGCCACCGTCTGGCCACGCGCCAGCATCCACATGCCCTGATCGATCGCGTTGGCTGCGTTTCCCGGCATGGATCAAGGCCACTCCTGCTTGTGCTTGCGTGTTGCGTCTGACGCCGCCACGCTAGGGCGCAATGAATAACGACTCCTTTACGCCGGAAAATCGCCCCATGCCTGATGCCGCCCCCACCACCGCCGCGCTGGCCGCGTATGAAACCCTGACCCGCCGCTTTGCGCAGATGGGCCATATCACCAACGCGCTGGGCATCCTTGGGTGGGACAGGGCCACCATGATGCCGTCAGGGGCGGCGCACAGCCGCGCCGAAAGCATCGCGACGCTGTCGGTCCTGCAGCACGGGATCATGACGGACCCGGAAATGGCCGGACTTCTGGACGCGGCGGATGTCGCGGATGATCCGTGGAAGGTCGCGAACCTGCATGAAATGCACAGGGTCCACGCCCATGCGGTCGCCGTGCCGTCGCGGCTGGTGGAGGCGATGTCGCGCGCGTCCTCCCGCTGCGAAATGGCATGGCGCACGGCGCGGCGCGACAATGATTTCGCCTCCCTCCTGCCCCTGCTGACGGAGGTGTTGGACCTTACCCGCGAAGCCGCGCAGGCCAAGGGGGCGGCGCTGGGCCTGTCGCCCTATGACGCGCTGCTGGACCAGTATGATCCCGGCACGCGGCAGGACGATATCGACCCGGTCTTTCACCGCCTGTCCACCGAACTGCCCGGCCTGATCGCCGGCGCCCTCGATCATCAGCGCGGATACCACGTCCCTGCCCTGCCCGGGGGACCATTCGATACGGCGGCGCAGGCGGCGCTGGGACACACGATGATGCGCACGGTGGGATTCGACATGTCGCGCGGGCGGCTTGACGTCAGCCTGCATCCCTTCTGCGGCGGGGCGGAAGACGACGTCCGCATCACCACCCGTTACGAGGATGGCGACTTCCTCAACGCCCTGATGGGCGTCCTGCATGAAAGCGGGCATGCCCTGTATGAACAGGGACTGCCGCGCGAATGGCATGCGCAGCCGGTTGGCGCCGCGCGCGGGATGAGCCTGCATGAAAGCCAGTCGCTGCTGATGGAAATGCAGATCTGCCGGTCGCATGAATTCATGACATGGGCCGCGCCCGTCGTGGCGCGGGCGCTGGGCGGGAACGTGGATGATCCCGCATGGTCGGCCGACACGCTGTACCGGCAGGTTACGCGCGTGCATCCCGGTTTCATCAGGGTGGATGCGGATGAAATCACCTATCCGGCCCATATCCTTGTCCGTTACGAGATGGAGACCGCGCTGATCAACGGACAGATGTCCCTGCGCGACCTGCCCGCGGCCTTCAATGAACGCATCCACGACCTGCTGGGCCTGACGGTGAAGGAAGACCGTCTGGGCTGCCTGCAGGACATTCACTGGCCTTCGGGGGCGTGGGGCTATTTCCCGACCTATACGCTGGGCGCGATGATCGCGGCACAGCTGCGCGAGGCGGCGCAACGCGACAATCCCGCCCTGATGGAGGAAATCGGGCGCGGGGATTTCACGTCGCTACTGTCATGGCTGCGCACGCATGTCCATCATCGCGCCAGCAGCGCATCCACGCGCGACATCGTGGCCGACGCCACGGGCGCGCCACCGGGACCGGACGCCTACCTGCGGCACCTGCGCGGCCGGTATTGCGGGGAATAGGATCGCAGCCCTTTCCCGGGAGAGGGTTTGAAATCAACCCTTTGATAAAAACCGATAAATGTTTTCGGGATGTCGCCTTTTTCCAGACAGGCGACGTCTTACGAAGCTTTTTGCAAAAAGCTTCACCAAAAACTTTCATGATCTGAGGGTATCATCGGCCTGGTCCTTTCAAACAGTCTTCTCAAACAGTCTTCCGCCTGTCCCCCAACGGCCTTGCGCGTGACATCCCCTGTGGCGATGCCCGTCATTCCTTCGCCCCCCTTGCCTTCCGGGGCGGTTCATGGCGACATGCGCACGATGTCCAGCCATGCTTCCATACCGTCGCGTCCGCACCGCGCCTGCCGTGCGGGCGTCGCCTTCGCCCTTGTCGGGGCGCTTGCCATGATGAACGCCACCGCCGCGCGGGCGGCCAAGCCGGCGCCGCCGCTTGATCCCTCCGCCCCGATGGAGGAGGTTGCGACATCGACGGCCGCGACATGGGACCGCGTGGTCGTCCTTCCCGACAGGCGGATCATCGCCGAAGCCCCCGCATGGACTGGCGTGAAGCAGGGCGGGCTTGTCATCCTCGATTCCGCGAAACAGCCCCATCCCTATCCCGACGCGGCATGGAACGATCCCGCCACGCCGGAAGGACAGCGCCTGATAGCGCCCGCGGACATCCAGCTGCAGGACGACGGAACGTTATGGGTGCTGGACAGCGGCATCCCCGCCGATGGCGCGCGCGGCCAGCCGAAGGTCGTGCGGATCGACACCCGCACCGCGCAGGTCACGGCCACGTGGAACGTCGATGCCGCCGCCCTGCGTCCCGACAGCCGCCTTGCGGCCATGCGGGTGGGCAATGGCCATGCCTATATCGGTGACGAAGGCGTGCCCGCGATCATCGTGGCGGACCTTGACGGCCATGCGCAGCGCCGGCTGATGGAACACAACCCGGCGCTTACGGCCGGGCGGCCCATCATCGGCCCCGACGGACGGGTGATGAAGAACGCGGCAGGCCACACCGCCATCGTCAATGTCAGCCAGATGGCAATCAGCCCGGATGAAAAATGGCTGTATTTCGAACCGCTCAGCGGACCGATCTACAAGCTGGGAACCGATGTGCTGATCGATCCCAAGGTCACCCCGATCGAGCTGGAGGACAGTCCCACCCTGTGGTACAAATCCCCCCCCTATGGCGGGATCGCGGTAGGGCCTGACGGGACGCTCTACCTCAATGACGTATCGACCGGCAGCATCTTCCGCCTTACCCCCGGACGCATCTATCAACGCATCGTGATGGATGCGCGCCTGCAGTGGCCCGCCGGTTCCCACGTAACCCCGCAGGGGATGCTGTATGTTCCCGCGGCCCAGCTTGACCGCACCCCCGCGCTCAATGGCGGCCAGATGCAGGTGGCGTGGCCGGTCCATGTCTATCGCATCAACGTGGCGGCCCTGCCCGAGGCGAAATTCTGACACACCTTCGGCAAAATCGTTCAGGATAGGGCAATCGAACCCCACGCGCCCCCTTCGCGCGGTGGGATGATGGCATTATGATCGGATCCATGCGTTACATTTCCACCCGGGGACAAGCCCCTGTCCGCGATTTTTCGTCCGTGCTCCTGGCTGGCCTGGCCGAGGATGGCGGCCTTTTCATGCCCGAAAGCTGGCCGACATTTTCCGTCCAGCAGTGGCGGGAACTGCGCGGGCTTGCGTATCCCGAACTGGCCGCGCGCGTCATCGCGCCGTTCACCGAAGGCTCCATCGCGCCGGACGTGCTGCTGGGCCTGTGCCGGGACGCCTATGCCCATTTCGACCATGCCGCCATCGTGCCCCTGACGCAGCTGGAGGACGGACTGTTCGTCCAGGAACTGTTCCATGGCCCGACGCTGGCGTTCAAGGACATGGCGATGCAGCTGCTGGGCCGCCTGTTCGACCATGTCCTGACGCAGCGTGACGGGCATGTGACCATCGTGGGCGCGACCTCGGGCGATACCGGATCGGCCGCGATCGAGGCCTGTCGCGGGCGCGAACGCCTGCGCGTGGTCATCCTGCATCCCGAAGGCCGCACATCGGACGTGCAGCGCCGGCAGATGACCACCGTGCTGGAACCCAACGTCACCAACCTTGCGGTGCAGGGGACGTTCGACGATTGCCAGGACATGGTAAAGGCCATGTTCGCGGATGCCACGTTCCGCGCGGACATGCATCTGTCCGCCGTCAATTCCATCAACTGGGCGCGGATCGCGGCACAGGTTCCCTATTACGTCTATTCCGCCCTGGCGCTCGGCGCGCCCGACCGGGAGGTCGCGTTCGCCGTGCCCACGGGCAATTTCGGCAACGTGCTGGCCGCATGGGTGGCGCGCCAGATGGGGCTGCCGGTCCGCGCGCTGTGCGTGGGGTCGAACCGCAACGACATCCTGACGCGCTTCCTCAACGAAAACGACATGAGCATCCATGGCGTCGTGCCCAGCCTGTCGCCATCGATGGATATCCAGGTGTCGTCGAATTTCGAACGGCTGCTGTTCGAACTCCTCGACCGCGACGCGGGCGCATGCGCACGGATCATGACGGAGTTCCGAAAGACCGGGCGCATGCACGTTTCCACCCCCGTATGGGACCGGGCGAACGCCCTGTTCCACGGCGTGGCACTGGATGACGATGCGACAATGGCCGAAATCCGGCGCATTCATGCCGAAAGCCATTACATGGCGGACCCGCATACGGCCATCGGCATCGCCGCCGGACATGCCTTCCGCGAACCGGGCATCCCCATGGTGGCCATGGCGACGGCGCATCCGGCCAAATTCCCCGATGCGATGGAAAAGGCCATCGGGATCCGCCCGGCGCTGCCCGATGCGCTGGCGGACCTGTTCGACCGGCCGGAGCGTTACGAGGTCGTCCCCGCCGACCTTGGCGCGATCGAGGACAGGGTTCGCGCCGCCGTGCTGAAAAACGGCTGACTCCTTCGCGCGTTCTCCTTTTTCATGATTTCTTAAAATGGCCCCGCCGGCACGGATGCCGGCCGGCCCCGCAGGATCCGAATGACTGACCTCATCAATGTTACCCGCCTGCCTTCCGGGCTGACCGTCGTCACCGAACGGATGGAGCGCGTCGAGACCGTTTCGTTCGGGGCGTATGTCGCCGCCGGCACCTGCAACGAAGCCGCGAGCGAGAACGGGGTTTCCCATTTCCTCGAACACATGGCCTTCAAGGGCACGGCAACGCGCACGGCGGCGGGCATCGCGGAAGAGATCGAGAATGTCGGCGGCCACATCAACGCCTATACCGCCCGCGAACACACGGCCTATTACGTCAAGCTGCTGAAGGAGGACCTTCCGCTTGGCGTGGACATCATCGGCGACATCCTGACCCACAGCAGCTTCGCCCCCGAGGAGCTGGAGCGCGAACGCGGCGTGATCCTGCAGGAAATCGGGCAGGCGAATGACACGCCCGACGACATCGTGTTTGACCATTTCCAGGAAACGGCCTTTCCGGACCAGCCGATGGGCCGCCCCACCCTGGGGACCGAGGACGGCATCCGCGAAATGAGCCGCGAGACGCTGGTGACCTACATGCGCGCGCATTACACCGCGCGCAACACCATCATCGCGGCGGCGGGCAACCTGCATCACCACAAGGTGGTGGCGCTGGTTGAAAAATATTTCCAGGACCTGCCGCAGACAGACGTCCCCCCGCGTCCCGCCGTGACCTATGTCGGGGGCGATTTCGCGCAGCAGCGCGACCTTGACCAGACGCATATCGTGCTCGGCTTCCCCTCCGTCGGGTATGGCGATCCGGACTACTACCCTACCCTGCTGCTTTCGACCCTGCTGGGCGGTGGCATGTCGTCGCGCCTGTTCCAGGAAATCCGCGAGAAGCGTGGACTGGTCTATTCCGTCTATTCCTTCAACGCCCCGTTCCGCCAGGGCGGCCTGTTCGGCATTTACGCCGGCACGGGCGAGGCGCAGGTGGCCGACCTGATTCCCGTAACCCTGGAGGAACTGCGCAAGGTGCAGGGACAGGTGGCGCAGAATGAGCTTGACCGCGCGCGCGCGCAGCTGAAATCATCGCTGCTGATGTCACTGGAAAGCACCGGCAGCCGATGCGAACAGCTGGCGCGGCAGCTGCAGATTTTCGACCGCCTGATCCCCACCCATGAAACGGTGAAACGGATCGACGCCGTCACCATCGCCGACGTGCAGCGCGTGGCCGCGCGGATTTTCCATGGCACGCCCACCCTGACGTCGCTGGGACCGGTCCGGCACATGCCCCCCGTCGCCACCGTCGCGGAGATCCTTGCCCGATGAATGCACAGCCGCTCGACCTCGTCTCGACCCTGCTCAGCCGGGCACGCGCCGCCGGCGCGGATGCGGCCGATGCGGTTTACATCACCCGGACCGCCCATGCGGCGCAGGTGCGCAATGGCAAGGCGGAGGATCTGGAACGTTCCGAGACATGCGACCTTGGCCTGCGTGTTTTCGTGGGACAGCGTTCGGCCATCGTTTCGGCCACCAGCCTTGACCCCGCGCGCTTCGACCCGCTGGTGACACAGGCGCTTGCCATGGCGCGCGTCGTGCCCGAGGACCGCTTCGCCGGGCTGTGCGACCAGGCGGCGCAGGGACGCCTCGACGCGGCGGGGCTGGACCTTGTGGATACGGCAGCACCTTCGACGGCGGACCTGATCGAACGCGCCCGTGTGGCCGAGGCCGCGGCACTTGCGGTCAAAGGCGTGACCAACACCAACGGCGCGTCCGCCAGCGCGGGACATACCGACATCGTCCTGATGACCTCCGCCGGGTTTGCGGGCGAATATTCACGCACCAGCCACTCCGTCTCCGCCAGCGTGGTGGCGGGCCAGGGCACCGCGATGCAGCGTGATTACGATTATCATTCGGCGGTGCACCTGTCGGACCTGGAGGACGCGGCGACCATCGGGCGGCGGGCGGGCGAACGCACCGTGGCGCGCCTGAACCCGACACGGCCGCGTACCGGCCGCCTGCCCATCGTGCTGGACCCGCGCATCTCCACCAGCCTGCTTGGCCATCTGTCGGGCGCGGTCAACGGGATTTCCATCGCGCGGGGGACCTCCTTCCTCAAGGACCGGCTGGACCGGAAGATCATGGAATCCGGCATCACGATCATCGACGATCCCCTGCGCCGGCGCGGTCTGGGCGCGCATCCGTTTGATGGCGAGGGAATGCGCACGCGTCCCCTGACGATCGTGGAAAACGGGGTGCTCAGGACATGGGCGCTCGACGCGCGCAGTGCGCGGCAGCTGGGGCTGGCATCGAACGGATGCGCCAGCCGGGGCGCCTCCTCCCCGCCGTCGCCGTCGCTGGGCAATCTGTACATGCAGCCCGGGCAGGTGACGCCGCGAGACCTGATGGCGGATATCGGCGAAGGGATTTACATCACCGAGATGATGGGATCGGCCATCAACGGCATCACGGGCGATTACAGTCGCGGGGCCGCCGGTTTCATGATCCGTAACGGGGAACTGGCGGAACCTGTGGCGGAACTGACGGTGGCGGGCAACCTGCTGGAAATGTTCGGCCGCATGCAGGTCGCCAGTGACCTGGAATTCCGTCGCGCGACCAACGCCCCGACCGTGCGGATCGATGACATGATGATTGCCGGGGCATGAAATCCACGTCAGAAGGCAGGATAATACGGCCCGCCCCCTGTTTATCCGCCCACCGATACCCCATATCTGGATAAACTCTGGTCCGGTCGGTCATCGACGGGATCGCCCTATCGCAGGATACCAGATACCCTGACGCAGATGAAACAGACCCATACGCGACAGATGCCACGTAAACGCATCATCCTGAGCCTCAGTGCCGCACTCGCAGTGCTGCCGTTGCTTGTCCATTCCGTGCCCGCCGATGCGCGGGCCGGCGGTGGCATGTCGATGGGCAGCCGGGGGTCACGCACATATAGCGCGCCTCCCCGGTCGGCCACGGCCCCGTATGGCGCGACCCCGTTCCAGCAGACGATGACGCCACGCAGCAGCCCGTCAGCACCCTATGGCACGGCCACACGCATGCCTTATGGCGCAGGGGCGGCGGCGATGATGGGACGGCCCCGCCACCCCTTCCTCAGCGGCTTTGCCGGTGGCCTGCTGGGCGCGGGCCTGTTTGGCATGATGTTTGGTCATGGGATGTTCGGTGGCGGCATGGGGGGCAGCGGAATCTTCGGCCTGCTTATCCAGCTTCTGCTGATCTTCTTCGTGGTGCGCTGGCTGGTCCGCCGCTTTGCCGGGAATGGCGCCTCCGGCGGTCCGGTGAGCATGCCGGGCCTGTCCAGCCTGACGGGCAGCAGCCCCGCGCAGCCGATGGGGGCCAGCCCCGCCACCAGTCCGCAGCCCGTCATAACGGCAGCGGATTATCAGGCGTTCGAGCAGGCGCTGATCAATGTGCAGACCGCATGGAGCCAGCAGAATCTGGGCGCGCTGCAGCACATGGCCACGCCTGAGATGGTCAATTACTTCAGCAACCAGCTGAACGAACTGGCCAGCCGGGGGGCGCGCAACGTCGTATCGGACGTACGCTTCGAACGGGGTGACCTGACGGAAAGCTGGCGGGAAAACGGCATGGATTACGCCACGGTGGCCATGCGGTATTCCCTGATCGACATCACCACCGACATGACCGGCCGTGTGATTGACGGCAGCTCCACCGAGCGCACGACGGTCACGGAACTCTGGACCTTTGTTCGCAGCGCGCGTGGCGGCACGTGGCTGGTGGCGGCCATACAGCAGGCCGCCCGCTAACGAACTCGGACATGACAGGGCAGTAAAAAGGGTGGCGGGACATAATGTTCCGCCACCCTTTTTCATATGTCGTGATCGGGATTCCTGCCTGAAAGGGAAGTTGCCCTCAGGGATCCGGAAAGTCATGAAAGTTTTTGGGTGCCGCCTTTTTTCAAAAAGGTGGCGTCTCTTCGAAGCTTTTTGGAAAAAGCTTCACCAAAAACTTTCCTATGATTACATCAGATCCTGATAAGGCTCAGCACATACAGGATCGTTGCCAGCGCCCCCAGCGTCAGGGCGACACCATAGATGCGTCCTTTGTGACGGCGGGCGGTTTCCTCGGCCTCGGTCCGTAAGACGGGGGCATTATCCGATGACATTGCGCGATCCCTTGCAAGACGTGGCGAAAGCGGAAAGCGACAAACGCCCCCTCACCTTCGCGCCGTCGGATTTCATTTCAGTGCATGATCAGGAAATGATCGGCCAGCAGCCCACAGAACAGCAGGAACAGATACGCAAGGGAATAGCGGAACGCCTTGCGCGCCGGCAGGTCGCCTGTCTGGCTTACGCCCTGCGCATCCTGCCTGTCACGCAGCACCCCGATGGCGCGATAGATGAATCCCAGCCCCAGCACCGTGGCCGTCAGGGTATAGAGCCATCCGGCCAGATGCATCACGGAGGGCACCAATGTTACGGCCATCAGGATGATGGTGTACCACAGGATCTGCCAGCGTGTATGCCGTGCGCCCCGCACCACCGGCAGCATCGGGATCCCCGCCCGCCCGTAATCCTTGCACGCGTAAAGCGACAGCGACCAGAAATGCGGCGGCGTCCACAGGAAAATGATGCCGAACATGACAATCGGCAGGACCGACAGCGACCCCGTCGCCGCCGCCCATCCGATCATGGGGGGAAAGGCACCCGCCGCGCCGCCGATGACGATATTCTGCGGCGTGGAGCGTTTCAGCCACATCGTATAGACAACGGCATAGAAAAAGATCGAGAAAGCCAGGATGCCCGCCGCCAGCGCATTCGTCGCCAGCCACATCAGGATGACCGACGCGACCGACAGGCCGATGCCAAAGCCAAGCACCTCGTCCGGGGCCATGCGTCCATCGGGGATGGGACGGGTGGCCGTCCGCTTCATCACGGCGTCAATGTCACGGTCATACCACATGTTGATCGCGCCCGCCGCACCCGACGCCATGCAGATGCACAGGATGCTGATGGCCGCGATCACGGGATGAATCGACCCCGGCGCCATCGCGAGGCCCGCGGCCCCGGTAAAGACCACAAGAGAAATCACCCGTGGCTTGAGCAGCACGAACCAGTCACGCGCCTGCGTTCCCACGACAGAAAGGCGATAGGCCGGCTTTTCGCCGGCAGATGCGACCGAGCCACTCATGACCGGTTCCCTTTCGCGTCCATGTTCAACGCGGTCCCGACAGGCGAAGGCAGGCTCCATTCCAGCGTCCGCGCCCCGGCACCCCAGTAATTGGCGGCGACATGGCCCTGTCCGCGCATGCAGGTCGCGACAAGCACGCCCGCGAAGACAAGGATGGAAACCCCCATCATCACCGCGCCCGCAACGGCCAGCGGTCCCTGATGCGTCATCAGGGAAACGGCCGTGCCCACCGCCGTCAGGGCGAAATGGATATTCCCGGCCATCCGCGGGACAAGATGACCGCTCATCTTGCCAATCCAGTAATAAAAGCCGGCAAAGGTCGCGAAAACCGCGGCGAACACGGTGGCCGCATGCACATCACCCGTTCCACCGGACAGCAGCGACATCACGCCGCCGACCACCAGCAGGACGGCGCATCCCCCGGCCCAGGCCATCGGCAGGCGGAAAGATACCTGCCCGGCCGCGCCAAGGGTCGCCCCCCATGCCGCCATCACGACCACGACAGGGGCAAGAATAACGATCAGTTCCCCCGTCGTCCGGAACGCATCCGCCGTGTTCAGCAGGCCATCGAACAGGTCATGGGTCCAGATGGAGGCCCCGCCCACGGACATGACCGTCAGCGCCATGACAACCGGCATGCGCCAGCGCAGGGAAACGCCGCAGAAGGTTTCGACGACCTGACTGACGATCCCCATGGACGGCAGCAGCAGCAGCGCCACCTCGGGACCGGAAAAGGCATGCAGCACCGTATCGACATGGGCAAGGACATCGCCGCCATCCAGCACGATGCGCGTCAATGCGGCCGCCAGCACCGGCACGACCATGACCAGCATGAACGCCGTCAGCACCTGAGCCCAGACAAAGACCGGCATGTCGCGAAGCCGCATGGCGGGCGCGCGCATGTTCAGGACGGACGCCACCATGTTGATGCCCATCCCCAGCATGCCGACGCACCACAGCAGCAGGGCGGCAACGGACACCAGCGGCGACGTCGCCACCGACAGGCCGACCAGCGCCATCACGAAACTGCCCGCGACCGCGCACCAGCAGGCCATGTTGAACCGGGGGAAGGCCATGTCGCGCGCGCCGGTCAGCAGCGGCACGAACCAGTTGCCGAACCCGCCGGACAGGGCGGGCAGCACGCAGAAAAAGACCATCATCATGCCGTGGCGCGTGGCGATGCGTTCCCACATTCCGGCAGGGTCGCCCCCGCCCCAGCGCGCCAGCACGTCATGGGGCAGCAGCCCGGCCTGCAGCGCAACCGCAAGCATGCCGCCCACGATCCCCGCCACGACCGAGAGGGAGAGATACAGCGTTCCCACCTTCCGGTGGCCATCCGCATGGCCCCGCTGTCCCGCCAGCCGCGCAGGCAGGCCAGCGTTTCCGCCATCGATCCGGTCCTGACCGACTGTCGGCATATATGTCTACTCCCCTCGTGACGCGGGGATTGCGCCACTGCCCTGATATAGCATTTCAGGCGGCAATATATCGCGGCATATCCGCAAAAACGACCCCGTGATCGGGCCTGTCGGTCGCGCGAATGTCATTACAGCCCTGCCGTCAGGACAGGGCTGCATGCAGGTCCGGCATCCCGATCAGGGATGTTCAGGCCACCAGCGACTCAGTTTTCTCATCCAGCCGG
Organism: Novacetimonas pomaceti; assembly: GCF_003207955.1. Classification (NCBI taxonomy): domain Bacteria; kingdom Pseudomonadati; phylum Pseudomonadota; class Alphaproteobacteria; order Acetobacterales; family Acetobacteraceae; genus Novacetimonas; species Novacetimonas pomaceti. The sequence goes on along the minus strand of NZ_NOXG01000002.1, from coordinate 218,295 downwards.
TCGAGCGTGACAAGCGTGAACAGGCCTGCGGGCGGCACGGGACGGATCACCGCGCGCGCCATGTCCTCAGGCGGGAGAAGGCTTTCCATCGCGAAATCCGGATGCCAGCCCAACGAGCGCGAGGCCCGCGCCATGCCGCGCTCCACAGCCAGCCGCACGCCGCCGGTCGCAAGGAAATGGTTGACGAACAGGATATGCCCGCCCGGCTTGACCACGCGCTTGAGCTCGCTGAGCAGGCGACGCGGATGCGGCACGACGGACGCCACGAACATCGCCACCGCGATATCGAACGACGCATCGGGGAACTTCGTTTCCTCCGCATCCATTTCCAGCAGCGCATCGACGTTCGTAAGGTGCATCTTCGCCACGCGCTGACGCGCGCGTTCCAGCATGTCTTCCGACAGGTCGATCCCCGTGATCTGCTTGTCACGGCGGTAATAGGGCAGCGCCAGCCCCGTGCCGACCCCGACCTCCAGCACCTGCTGGCCCGGCAGGGCATTCACCGCCTCGACCGCCCGCTTGCGCGCAAGGGCCGATATGCCACCGAAAAGGGTGTCATACACCGCCGCCCAGCGACGATAGGCGACCCTGACGGCATCGGCGTCCAGGGCGGAACGCGGCGACGGAATCTCGACCACTTTTTCGGCAGTGGCATTGCGCAGAACGTCACTCATCAGATGCTACCCATCCCCTTGATGCAAACCATCTTCAGGGTCCGGCCCTGCCGTTGCGCGTCTGGCATAATCAAACCTGTCCCGTTCTGCTGCATTAGATTCCCATCCTGTATCCCGGAACGGCGCCCGGAATCTTCCCTGTGCAATTACGCCAGACGGCATACGTCACGGCAAGGGCGCGCAACGGCATAGCATGTTCATCCGCCAGCCGATACGTTCCGTCCGCATTCCCCGATCCCATCATCCGTTGCCGCCAAGGCGGGCAAGAATGCAGTCCCACAGCAGCCCTGCGGTATTGACGCCGTCGAAACGATCGATTTCCTGCAGGCCCGTCGGCGATGTCACATTGATTTCCGTCAACCATTCGCCAATGACATCGATGCCGACGAAAATCAGCCCCTGTTCACGCAGCATCGGTCCGATGGCGGCGCAGATTTCCATATCACGCGGCGTCAGGGACGCCTTTACCGCCCTGCCCCCGACATGCATGTTCGAACGCGCCTCCCCTTCGGCGGGGACGCGGTCGATCGCGCCGATCGGCTTTCCGTCCGCCAGGATGATCCGCTTGTCCCCCTGGCGCACGGCGGGTTCATAGCGCTGGATCATCAGCGGTTCGCGCGAACGGGCGAAATGCATTTCCAGCAGCGCGTTGAGGTTGGGGTCATCCTCGCGGATGCGAAAGACCCCCGCCCCGCCATTGCCGAACAGCGGCTTGACGATAATGTCGCGCCACCGGGCGCGGAAATCATGGATGGCGCGGATGTCCCATGTCACCAGCGTCGGCGGCATCAGGTCGGGATAGTGCGTCACCAGCAGCTTTTCCGGGGCGTTGCGCACGGCGGCCGGGTCATTGACCACCAGCGCGCGTCCCGGCCCGACGCCATGGACATGTTCCAGCATATGGGTGGCGGTGATATAGGCCATGTCGAAGGGCGGATCCTGGCGCATCAGGATCACATCCATCCCCCCGAGGTCGAGGACCTGTTCTTCCCCGAAGGTGGCGTGTGCGCCCTTCACGCGCTGCACATGGACGCGCCGCGCGCGCGCGACAAGCCGTTCCAGACGCGAACCATCGGGGGAAACACGCCCCTCGCTCAGCGTCAGCGTCTCAACCTGATAGACGAACAGTTCGTATCCACGGGCCTCGGCTTCCAGCATCATGGCAAAGGTGGAATCGCCGTTGATGTCTATGGCACCAAGCGGGTCCATCTGGACCGCTACTTTCAATGGGCGCGACATGACTGGACCTCCGGACGGCACACAGAGCGGATACTCCGACCGTGTAATAATACGAAATACCGCTTTTGAAAAACGTCATAATGTGTAAACGGCCCGGCAGCCACCGTCACCGGGCTTTTTTCATGGACGCGCATCGACGGCCGGCGGATATGAAATGGAAATGATTTCAAGCATTTCGTCCCCGCGCGGCGTCCGCAGCCGGACCTCGTCACCCACCTGCGCGCGCATCAGGGCACGCGCCACAGGCGACAGCAGGCTGATCTCGCCCCGCGCGGTATCGGCCTCGTCCACGCCCATGATGGTGACGACGCGCGTTTCATCGCGTTCCGTAAGATAGGTGACGCTGGCCCCGAAAAAGACGCGGTCGCGCCGGGGCTGTGCCCCCGGATCGACGACAATGGCCTTCTCGATGCGTTTCGTCAGGAAACGCACCCTGCGATCGATTTCCCGCAGGCGCTTCTTGCCATAAAGGTAGTCCCCGTTTTCCGAACGATCGCCATTGCCCGCCGCCCATGACACGATTTCCACGATGCGGGGGCGTTCATCACGCAAAAGGGTATTGAGTTCGCGGCGCAGCGTCTCCATCCCGACGGGGGAGATATAGCGCGCCAGATCGCCCCCGCGCCCGGCATCGGCGGCTGGCCGCGCCTGCGTCAGCATGTGGCGACGGTCATGCGGACATGTCCCTCCAGCTTTTCGCCGGGATGCAGGACATGCACGCCGCCATCGCCCACCCCCGGCCGGTTGAAGGCGTCATTCATGTTGGACACCGGTTCCACCGCGATGAAAGGCTGCTGCCTAGGGGTATAGAGGACAAGGTGGCTGAAGATTTCGCTGGCCTCCAGCGTCAGGGACATACCCAGGCGCGGCCAGCGCAGGAAGGCGCTGCGGGACCATCCGGCATAGCAGTTGTCGATGTTGATATCCTCCACATCGCGCATCCTCTCGAACGACCAATCGCCCTGCGCCGGCACGCGCAGCAGCGGCAGGTGGCTGTCGTCGTTGGTCCAGACGGAGTCCGCCGAAAACCCCAGCCGCAGGCCATTATGCCGTGGGAAATAGGGATGGAACCCCAATCCCACCGGCTGGTCGCGCGTATCGGTATTCTCGATCATCATCCCGATCGACAGGCTGCATTCACGCAGGTCGAAACGCAGCAGCGCGCGATAGGAAAACGGCCATTGCGCCACCGGGTCGCCGGGGGGCATGTGGTCCAGTTCCAGCGTCGCGCTGTCATCCGACAGCAGGTCGAGCCGCCAGCGCCGTTCCCACCCGTTGCCATGGATGGTGTTGTCCTCGCCCGCGAAATTATGTTCCAGCTGGTAATCCTGTCCCTCGAACCGGAACTGCCCGTCGGCGATGCGGTTGGAAAACGGCAGCAGAGGATATCCGCCCACCGCCCGTCCCCGCTGCGCCACCAGATGCGGATCGGCGACGGGATGCAGGAACGACATGTTCCCCCGTCGCCAGAAGGAGATCGCCCCACCCACTTCAGGCAGAAGGCCCAGGCGTGCCTCGCCCGCCTTAAGTTCGATCATCCCCGCTCCTCTTGTCGCTGCTGGCATCCGTAACGATCCTGCCCGTTTTTGCAGCGTACGGAAAGGGATACCCCGATCAGGCCGGATGGAACGTCAGCGCCCCCTGCGCCGTCCGCCCCGGCGGGCGGCGGGATCATACCCCCCGCCACCGGGACCCAGCGGCTCTGGCGTGCGGGCGCGCCGGGCATCCGCGCGCGAATTGCCGCCCGCGCGTCCCGCCACGGACTGCGGCAGTGGCGGTGGCTCCAGCCCCAGCTCCAGCGCCTCCAGCCTGCGGATTTCGTCGCGAAGCCGCGCCGCCGTCTCGAACTCGAGGTCGGCGGACGCCGCGCGCATGCGTTTTTCCAGATCGGCGATCGCCCCCTTCAGGTCCTTGCCCACCATTTCGGTGATTTCGCCGTCATTGGTCGGGGCGACGGTCACGTAATCCTGTTCGAACACGGACGACAGGACCTCGCCGATATGCTTGCGCACCGAACGCGGGGTGATGCCATGTTCCTCGTTCCACAGGGTCTGCTTTTCACGACGCCGGGCCGTTTCCTCGATGGCGTAGGCAAGGCTGTCGGTCATCTTGTCGGCATACAGCAGGACGCGCCCGTCCACGTTGCGCGCCGCGCGCCCGATGGTCTGGATCAGGGAGGTGCGCGAACGCAGGAACCCTTCCTTGTCGGCATCAAGGATCGCCACCAGCGAACATTCGGGGATATCCAGCCCCTCACGCAGCAGGTTGATGCCGATCAGCACGTCAAACGCGCCAAGGCGCAGGTCGCGGATGATTTCGATGCGTTCCAGCGTATCGACGTCCGAATGCAGGTAACGCACCTTGATCCCGGCTTCGTTCATGTATTCGGTCAGGTCTTCGGCCATGCGCTTGGTCAGGGTCGTCACCAGCACGCGCCCGCCACTGGCGATGGCCTGCCGGCATTCCGCCAGAAGGTCGTCCACCTGATGGGCGACGGGACGCATGTCGGTCACCGGATCGATCAGCCCGGTGGGACGGATCACCTGTTCCGCGAACACGCCGCCCGTCCGCTGCAGCTCCCACGGTCCCGGCGTCGCGCTGACGAAGATGCTCTGCGGGCGATAGGCGTCCCATTCACCGAATTTCAGCGGACGGTTGTCCAGGCACGACGGCAGGCGGAAACCGAATTCCGCCAGCACCGACTTACGCGCGTAATCCCCCCGTTCCATGCCGCCGATCTGCGGCACGGTCACGTGGCTTTCATCCACGATCAGCAGCGCATCCTCGGGCAGGTATTCGAACAGGGTTGGCGGCGGCTCCCCCGGCTGGCGTCCCGACAGGTAGCGTGAATAGTTCTCGATCCCCTTGCACACCCCTGTCGTCTCGATCATTTCCAGATCAAAGGTCGTGCGCTGCTGCAGCCGTTCCGCCTCCAGCAGCTTGCCTTCCTTCGTCAGATGCTCAAGCTGCGTGCGCAGCTCCGCCTTGATGCCGCTGACCGCCTGGTTGAGGGTGGGGCGCGGGGTGACATAGTGACTGTTGGCGTAAATGCTGATTTCCGCCAGATCGGCGGTCTTTTCCCCGGTCAGCGGATCGAATTCCACGATCTCGTCAATCTCGTCGCCGAACAGGGTGACACGCCACGCGCGGTCCTCGTTCTGGACGGGAAAGATGTCCACGCTTTCGCCACGGACACGGAAGGTGCCGCGCTGAAAGGCCGCGTCGTTGCGGCGGTACTGCAGTTCCACCAGCGCCTTGACCAGTTGGTCGCGGTCGATTTCCCCACCGCTTTCCAGCCGGACCACCATGCGCGAATATGTCTCGACCGAGCCGATACCATAGATGCACGAGACCGACGCGACGATGATGACATCGTTGCGTTCCAGCAGCGCCTGCGTCGCGGCGTGGCGCATGCGGTCGATCTGTTCGTTGATCTGGCTGTCTTTTTCGATATAGGTGTCGGAGCGCGGGACGTAGGCCTCGGGCTGGTAGTAATCGTAATAGCTGACGAAATATTCCACCGCGTTGTCGGGGAAGAATTCCTTCATCTCCGCATAAAGCTGCGCGGCCAGCGTCTTGTTCGGCGCGAGGACAAGGGTGGGTTTCTGCGTCGCCTCGATGACCTTGGCCATCGTGAAGGTCTTGCCCGACCCGGTAACGCCCAGAAGGACCTGATCGCGTTCCCCCGCCTCTATCCCGGAGACCAGTTCCCGGATTGCCGTCGGCTGGTCGCCTGCCGGTTCATAGGGGGAGTGTATCTTGAACTGCCGGGTCTTGGGCTTGGCCGGCTGGCGTTCGGGCTGAAAGACGACCGGCCCCTCGACACGATCGGTAATCCGTTTTTTCTTACGCGGTGCTGCTGCCATGATGTGATGACAGTGGGGAGCACGGGCAGGCGGCGCAAGGGCGCGCGCCAAAGATATTACGCATCCCGTCGCATCCGCCCGCCCCGGCGACCGGCGGGAAAGCCGTCACCCGTTCCCCAGCGGCGGGGGCACGCGTGCCTCCCGCAGGGCCTGCGCCTGGCGTTCCGCCAGCCTGGCGCGATCGAAATCCTCGATCATTTCCTGGAACAGGCGATACCAGTTCAGCCGCGCCTTGAGCCGCAGGAAAACGCTGCCCAGCCCGATGGCCGAACGGTCCACCAGCACGAACGGACGCGGCGGCCGCACCCCGCCGGTGCGCTTCAGCCCGGCATAGACCCGTTCCGCCACCGCGCGGCCATATTGCGGGTCGTTGTCTTCCTGAATGGCCCGCACGCGATCCTGCATCAGCGGTTCATAGATGAAACGCGCCCATTCGTTGAGCACCCGCATCGTCTCGCGCGACATGCCGGTGAACCCCCACCCCTGATAGGCGTGATAGGCCAGGTCCTCGTCATTGGTTTCCAGCGCGCGGTACAGGTCGATGATGCCCTGGACGAAGGAAGGCGGGAAAACGCGGATCGCCCCGAAATCCAGCAGGTTGATGCCGTAATCGTCGCGCACGGTGAAATTGCCCATGTGCGGGTCGCCATGGATGACGCCGTAACGGTACAGCGGGATGTACCATGCATGGAATAGCGAACGCGCCATCATGTTGCGCTGTTCCTGATCGGGATCGGTGTCCAGCACCTTCTGTATGCCGCGACCCGTCACCCATTCCATCGTCAGCAGCCGCTTCGTGCATAACGGCTCGATCGGGGCGGGAACCGTCACGTCCGGCGATCCCGCCAGCATGATACGGTAGAGCCGCATGTTCGCGGCCTCACGCGTGTAATCGAGTTCCTCGTACAGCCGGGCCTCAAGCTCCTCCAGCACGTCGTCCTGCTGGATGGTGCTGTCGATGCGATAGAACAGGCCCACGGCCATGCGGAACTGGCGCAGGTCGGATTCGACCGTCGCCTTCATGTCCGGATACTGCAGCTTGCACGCGACCACCCGGCCATCGGGCAGGACGGCGCGATGCACCTGCCCCAGGCTGGCCGCCGCCGCCGCCTCGCGCCCGAAACTGCGGAAATTGCGTTCCCAGTTCGGGCCAAGTTCGCTCGCCATGCGGCGGCGGACGAAATTCCATCCCATCGCCGGGGCATTCGCCTGCAGCTGCGCCAGTTCTACGGCATATTCCTCGGGCAGGGCGCCGGGAATGGTGGACAGAAGCTGCGCGCCCTTCATCAGCGGCCCTTTCAGCCCGCCCAGCGCGGTCTTCAGGTCGCCCGCGTGCATCGTCCTGTCGGAGCGGAAGCCCATCTTGTGCCCGGCGATCCGGGCCGCGATTCCCCCCATCGTGCCGGAGGTGCGGACCATGCGGCGAAATTCGCCAAACAGTCCGCTGTTATCGAGATCCCGTTCTTCCGCCACGTCAGGTACGCTCCAGTTCATCAATAAATCCGGCGATCACATCCAGCCCGCGATTCCAGAAACCGGGGTCGGCCGCATCCAGCCCGAAGGGCGCCAGCAGTTCGCGATGCCGTTTCGTCCCGCCCGCGCGCAGCATGTCCAGGTACTTGTCCTGGAACCCCGGATGCCCGGACTGAAACACATCATACAGGGCGTTCACAAGACAGTCTCCAAACGCATAGGCATAGACGTAGAACGGCGAATGGATGAAATGCGGCACGTATGTCCAGTAAACATCATACTCCGGCGCGAATTCGAACGCCGGACCAAGGCTTTCTGCCTGCGTCTGTCGCCAGATTTCGCCGATGCGCTCCGGCAGGAGTTCCCCTTCGCGGCGTTCGTCATGGACCAGCGTCTCGAACCGGTAGAACGCGATCTGGCGCACGACGGTATTGAGCATGTCCTCCACCTTCGCCGCAAGCATCAGCCGCCGGCGCGTGGGATCGGTCTGGGCGTCCAGCAGCGCGCGGAAGGTCAGCATCTCGCCAAACACGCTGGCGGTTTCGGCCAGCGTCAGCGGCGTGCCTGACATCAGGTAACCCTGCTGCCCCGCCAGCACCTGATGCACGCCATGGCCCAGCTCATGCGCCAGCGTCATCACGTCGCGCGTGCGCCCGCGATAGTTGAGCAGGAGGTAAGGATGCGCCGATGGCACGGTCGGATGGGCGAACGCGCCGGACGCCTTGCCCGGAACCGGCGGCGCGTCGATCCACGGATTGTCGAAAAACCGGCGCCCGATTTCCCCCATGCGCGGGTCGAATCCCTCATACGCGCCCAGCACCTGCGCGGTTGCGTCCTTCCACGGGATAAGGGGTTCCGCCTGCGTGGTCAGCGGCGCGTTGCGGTCCCAGTACTGCAGCTTTTCCACGCCCAGCCATTTCGCCTTGAGCGCGTAATAGCGGTGCGACAGACGTGGGTAGGAGGTCGTGACGGCCTGCACCAGGGCGTCGACCACCGCGTCCTCCACCATATTGGCGCAGTTGCGGGCCGATGTCGGGCGCGGGTAATGGCGCAGCGTATCGGTGATGGCCTTGTCCTTGGCCAGGGTGTTCGTCACCAGCGAAAACAGCCGCAGCCGTTCCGTCAGGGTTTCGCCCACCGCCTTCGCCGCGCGCGCGCGCGCGTTGCCGTCGGGCGAGGACATGCGGTCCAGCGCCGTGCCCAGCGTCAGGTCCTCCCCGTCCAGCGATACGCGCAGGCTGGCCATCGTCTCGTCAAACAGGCGGTTCCACGCGGCCGCCCCCGTGACGGATTTTTCATGCAGGACCGATTCGACCTCATCGGACAGCTGATAGGGACGGAAAACCCGCAGGTCGCGGATAAACGGTTCCCAATGGGCCAGCGCCGGGTCGGAAAGCTGCCGGGCGAGGACATCATCGGGGATGCGGTTCATCTCCAGCGTGAAAAACAGCAGGTGGGTGGAAATGGCCGTCAGGCGCTCGTTCACCGACTGGCTGAAGCGCGCGATCCGGACATCGGCCGAATTGGCGGCGAACAGAAGCTGGGCATAGGACGCGGCCCGGCCCAGCACCTCGTCAATGCGCTGGTATTCCGCGATGGCCGAGGCCACCGCCGCGCCGTCCGCCTGCGCCAGTTTCCCGCGCCATGCCTGCGCGAAGGCACGCGAATCCTCGTCCGCCTGCTCAAGATCCGTCTGCAAGCGTGGCGATTCGGGGCTTTCATACAGGTCACGCAGGTCCCATCGCGGCAGGGCCTCGTCCCACGCCGACGCGGCGGCCCCATCCGCCCCTTCGTGCGCGGGGGATTGCGCGTGCGCGCCGCGCGTGAGGAAACGGGAAAAATACAGATCGGACATCGGACCAACACCAGTCATCACAAGCGGCCTTCCGCGAACGGGTCACGGAAATCCCGGGTTCCAGTAATGGGAATCTAGTCCCTCTGCCCCGCCAGTGCGACCCCCTGATGCCACATTCCGTGAAAACGGACAGGGCCGGGGACAAAACCCCCGGCCCTGTCACAATGTTTCCCGATGACGAAGCAGACGACACCCCGGCGGAACCCCGGCAGCGTGCCCGGCTGCGCGTCAGGCGCTGCGGGGCAGTTCAACCGGGGCAAAGCCGATGACCCTGGCATATTCGCGCGGCACGACATGCCAGAAACGCGGCAGCACCTTGTCCCAGTTATGCAGCAGCAGTTCGGCATAGCGGCTGCTGGTCTCACGCACATGGGTTTCCACCTGCTCACGCAGCGCGGCCTCCCATTTCGGGTCCTCGACACGGCTCCATGTCAGGGTGTCGGGATTGACCCGCTCCTCGAACGTGCCGCTTGCGTCATAGACAAAGGCCATGCCGCCGGTGAAGCCCGCGCCGAAATTGTCCCCGATTTCCCCCAGGATCACGACAAGGCCGCCCGTCATGTATTCGCACCCGTTGGAGCCACATCCCTCCACCACGCCGATCGCGCCGGAATTGCGCACGGCAAAGCGTTCGCCCGCCTGCCCCGCCGCATACAGCGCGCCTGCGGTTGCGCCATACAGCACGGTGTTGCCGATGATGGCATTTTCGTTGGACACCAGGTTGGACGAAGGCGACTGCCGCACGATGATCGTCGCGCCCGACAGGCCCTTGCCGACATAATCGTTAGCATCGCCCAGCACCTCGAGCTTGAGGCCCTGCACCGCGAACGCGCCCAGCGACTGCCCCGCCGAGCCGCGCAGGCGCACCGTCAGGTGCCCCGGCACCAGCCGGTCCATGCCGAACTGCCGCACGATCAGCGAGGAAATGCGCGTGCCGATCGCGCGATGCGTGTTCTGCACGTTGTACTGCAGCTGCATCTTCTCCCCATGATCGAACAGGGGACGCGCATCGGCGATCATCTGCGCATCCAGCGTCTCCGGCACCTCGTTGCGGCCTTCGCGCGTGCAGTAACGCGCATGCGGCCCCGGATCGGCCTGCGCCAGCAGGGAATTGAGGTCGAGGTCATCGAGGTAGTCCGCCCCGCGCAGCACCTGATGCAGGAGGTCGGTGCGGCCGATCACCTCGTTAAGCGTCGCAAAGCCGAGGGATGCGAGGATGTTGCGCACGTCCTCCGCGATGAAGGAGAACAGGTTGATGACCTTCTCCGGCGTGCCCTCGAATTTTTTGCGCAGGTCCTCGTCCTGCGTGCACACGCCCACCGGACAGGTGTTGGAATGGCACTGCCGCACCATGATGCAGCCCATCGCGACAAGGCTCGCGGTGCCGATTCCGAATTCCTCCGCCCCCAGCATGGCGGCGATCACCACGTCGCGCCCGGTCTTCAGCCCGCCATCTGTGCGCAGCTTCACCCGGTGGCGCAGGCGGTTGAGCATCAGCACCTGATGCGCCTCCGCCAGGCCAAGTTCCCACGGCATGCCGGCATACTTGACCGAACTCTGCGGGCTTGCGCCCGTGCCCCCGCTATGCCCGGAAATCAGGATCGCGTCCGCCTTGGCCTTCGCCACGCCCGCCGCGATCGTGCCGATGCCCGAACGCGCCACCAGCTTGACGGTCACGGTGGCCTCCGGATTGATCTGCTTGAGATCGTAGATCAGCTGGGCCAGGTCCTCGATGGAATAGATGTCGTGGTGCGGCGGCGGCGAGATCAGCGTCACACCCGGCGTCGCGTGGCGCAACTTCGCGATCAGGCCCGTCACCTTGAAGCCGGGAAGCTGCCCGCCCTCGCCCGGTTTCGCACCCTGCGCCATCTTGATCTCGATCTCGCGGCAGTCATTGAGGTACTGCGCGGTCACGCCGAACCGGCCCGATGCAATCTGCTTGATCGCGGACGACGCGTTATCGCCGTTGGAACGCGGCTTCGCACGGGCGGGATCCTCCCCCCCTTCGCCTGAATCGGACTTTGCCCCGATGCGGTTCATCGCGATCGACAGCGTCTCGTGCGCTTCGGGCGACAGCGCGCCAAGCGAAATCCCCGGCGCGATCAGGCGTTTGCGCAGTTCGGTGATGCTTTCGACCGATTCCACCGCGATGGGCGTGCGGCCGCCCCGGAAATCGAGCAGGTCGCGCAACGCCACCGGCGGCTGGCGCCGCACCGCGTCGGCATAACGCTGATAGATGGAGAAGCTGTCGGTCGCCACCGCCGTCTGCAGCATGTGGATCAGCGTGCCGTCAAAGGCATGCACCTCCCCCGTGCGGCGCAGCTTGTAACGTCCCCCCACCGGCAGGGATTCGATCTGGCGGTCCCATGCCTTTTCATGGAAGCTCAGCACATTGCGCGCGATGCCCAGCAGGCCGATGCCCGAAATGCGCGAGGGCATGCCGGGGAAGAATTCCGCCGTCAGGGCGCGCGACAGGCCGATCGCCTCGAAATTGTAGCCTCCGCGATAGGCCGCGACGACGGAAATGCCCATCTTGGACATGATCTTCAGCAGGCCCTTGTTGACGGCCTTGCGGTAACGCTCCACCGCCTCGCCAAAGGACATGTCGCCAAACAGGCCGCGACGGTGCCGATCGGCGATGCTTTCCTGCGCCAGGTACGGGTTGACCGTCGTGGCCCCCACCCCGATCGTCACCGCGATGGCATGGACATCCAGCGCCCCGGCCGACCGCACGTTCAGCGAGGTGAAGGTACGCAGCGACTGCCGCACGAGATGCGTATGCACCGCCGCCGTCGCAAGGATCATGGGGATATAGGCGCGTTCCGCCGACTGGTGTTCGTCGGTCAGGAAGACATGCGTGCATCCGCGCCGCACATGATCCTCCGCCTCCGTGCGGATGCGCGCAATCGCCTCGCGCAGGCCGGCCTCCCCATCCGCCGCGGGGAAGGTGCAGTCGATGACGCAGGCATTGTCGCCACAGAACTCCCTCAGCGCCTGGAACTCGCCCGTCGTCAGCACCGGCGTCGGAAGCTGGAGCAGGTCGCACTGCGTCTCGCTTTCCTCAAGGATGTTGCCAAGGTTGCCCAGACGGGTCACGAGGCTCATCACCCGGGTTTCGCGCAGGCTGTCGATGGGGGGGTTGGTAACCTGGCTGAAGGCCTGGCGGAAATAATGCGCAAGCCCGCGATAGCGCGTGGACAGCACCGCAAGCGGCGTATCATCGCCCATGGAGCCTATGGCCTCGGCCGCATTTTCAACCATGGGCTGGAGAATGACCTCCAGTTCCTCCAGCGTGGTGCCGACCGCAAGCTGCCGGCGGCGCAGGTTCTCGCCCTCGTACAGGCTCAGCTCCCGGCTGCCCGCGCGCACGAGGCAGGAGATGTCGCGCGTGCGCTTCACCCAGCCCGAAAAGTCCTGCCGCGCGGAAAGCATGTCCAGAAGCTGGTCATTGTTGTAAAGCCGCGCCTCTTTGAGGTCGAGCGCCAGCGACTGCCCCGGCCCGAGGCGGCCACGACTGACGATGTCGGCCTCCGGCACCTTCACCATGCCGGTTTCCGAACCCACGATCAGCAGCCCGCCCGACGTGATGGTATAGCGCAGGGGACGCAGGCCGCTGCGGTCCAGCCCGGCCAGCATCCACCGCCCGTCCGTCGCGCAGATCGCGGCCGGCCCATCCCACGGTTCCATCACCGCGTTGCAGTACGAATACATGTCCTTGTGCCGCTGCGGCATGGCGGAATTGCCGCCGATGCTGGCGGGCACCATCAGGCAGCGCGCCATCGGCGCGTCACGCCCCGCGAAGGTCAGCAGTTCAAAGACATTGTCAAAGCACGCCGTGTCCGACCCCTGCGCCTGCACCACGGGCTTGAGGTCATCCATGTACGCATCCAGCGCCGGATCGGCCAGCCGCGTCTCGTGGCTTTTCATCCAGTTGACGTTGCCCGAAATGGTGTTGATTTCGCCATTATGGGCAAGGCGGCGGAACGGCTGCGCCAGCTTCCATGTCGGGAAGGTATTGGTGGAATAACGCTGGTGATAGATCGCAAAGCGGCTGACGAAACGCGGGTCCAGCAGATCGGGATAGAACTCCGTCAGGTGCTCCGCCAGGAACATGCCCTTGTAGATCAGCGAACGGCACGACAGCGAACAGACATACAGGTCAACCTGGTTGGCGATCGCGCTTTTCTCGATCCGGCGGCGGATGACATACAGGTCGCGCTCGAACGCGTCCTCCTGCGTGCCGGGCGTGTTGCGGATCAGGATCTGTTCGATTTCCGGCCGCGTGGCGTTCGCCTTGTCCCCAATGCAGTCGGTGTTGATCGGCACCTGACGCCAGCCATAGATCGCATAGCCGAAGGCAAGGATCTCGCTCTCGATGATCTGGCGGCAGCGTTCCTGGGCCGCGATGTCGGTCTTGGGCAGGAAGATCATGCCCACCGCGATCTGGCTGTCCACGCTGGCGTCGCCGCCGATATGGATGGCATCGGCAAAGAAATCCTGCGGGATTTCGACATGGATGCCCGCACCGTCGCCGGTCTTGCCATCCGCGTCGACCGCGCCACGGTGCCATACGGCCTTCAGCGCGGCGATCCCCGCCTCCACCACGTCGCGACGTGGTTTGCCGTCAAGGGCGGCGACCATGCCGACGCCGCACGCGTCATGTTCCTGCGCGGGATCGTACAGGCCCGAAATCGCCTGGGCATTGTCATGCCATTCGCGCACGAAATCGTCCGAAGGGGCCGTGTGCTGTGCTGTGTGCTGGTCCATTGTCGTTACTCCGCCGCTTCGGCGCGCACGGCCGCCACGGTCTCAAGCCAGCGGTGCATCTGCGCCGCCGCGTCCCGTCCATCGCGGATGGCCCACACCACAAGGCTGGCCCCCCGCACGATATCGCCCGCGGCGAACACGCCGGGCAGGCTGGTCATGAATGTCTGCCGGTCCACCATCAGGGTGCCCCAGCGCGAAACCTCGAGATCCGGCTGCCCCCACAGGGTCGGCAGCGGTTCGGGATCGAAGCCGAGGGCCTTGACCACGAGGTCGGCCTCCAGCGTGAAGGCGCTGCCTTCCACCGGCTCCACCGACTGCCGCCCGCTGGCGTCTGGCAGGCCGAGCTTCATGCGCACGGCGCGCACGCCGGTGACATGCCCGTCGCCCAGGAAGGCCTCCGGCCCGGCGAGCCAGACGAACTCCACGCCCTCTTCTTCCGCGTTCTTCACCTCCCGCACCGAGCCGGGCATGTTGGCGCGGTCGCGGCGATACAGGCATTTCACCGACCGCGCGCCCTGCCGGATGGCGGTGCGCACGCAGTCCATCGCCGTGTCGCCGCCGCCGATCACGACCACGGACTTGCCCGCCGCGTTCAGCGCGCCGGATTCGTACTCCGCCACGCTGTCGCCAAGGGAGACACGGTTCGACGCGGTCAGGTAATCCAGCGCCCGCACGATCCCGCCAAGCCCCGCGCCGGGACCGCCGATATCGCGCGATTTGTACACACCCGTCGCGATCAGCACCGCGTCATGGCGGTTATGCAGGGTGGAAAATGCGATGGTATCGTCACCATCCACATCCGCGACCCCTTTGCCCAGATGGAAGGTGACGCCGGAATCCTCCAGAAGGCGATGGCGGCGCAGGACGATGTCCTTTTCCAGCTTGAAGCCGGGAATGCCATACATCATCAGACCGCCGATCCGGTCGTAACGGTCATAGACATGGACCTGAAAGCCGAGTTCGCGCAGCTGCACCGCCGCGGCAAGGCCACCGGGACCGGCCCCGATGATGCCCACCGTCTGCGTGCGCTCGGCCACGGGACGGACCGGCCTGACCCAGCCCTGCTCGAACGCGGTGTCGGTGATGAAACGCTCCACCGCACCGATGGTAACGCTTTCGAATCCCGGCTCGATCACGCAGTTGCCTTCGCACAGGCGGTCCTGCGGGCAGATGCGGCCACAGATTTCGGGAAAGTTGTTGGTGGCGGAGGAGACTTCATACGCCTCCTCCAGCCGTCCGGCCGCCGTCATCATCAGCCAGTCGGGAATGTTGTTGCCCAGCGGACAGTGCACCGAACAGAACGGCACCCCGCACTGTGAACAGCGCGAGGACTGGGTCTGCGCCTGCGTGAGGGGCAGTTCGTCATAGATTTCGTTGAAATCCCTACGCCGTGCCTCGGCAGGCCGTTTTTCGGGCTGCTCCTGCGCAACAGAGACGAATTTCAGCATGCGCTCGGTCATCGGGCTGCCCCTCGGGTCTGGAAATCATGCGAACGCACCCCTGTGCGCCTTTGGTGGGTCACACCTACGCAAGGCGGGGGAGGAATAAAAGACAGCATTGCTGTCATTTTTACAAAAAATACGCAAAATGACGCCGCATGTCTTCTGAAACATCCTCAGCCGGAGCGAAAACGCGCCAGATATTGCGCGGCCATCATTTCCAGTGACACGGGCGTGATCCCCAGCAGGTCGAAGCCACGCATCCCCTCCCCCACCACATTGTCGGAACAGAGCATCGAAAGCTGGTCGCGCGTCAGCACCCGTCCGGGCAGGTGTTCGAGGAACAGCGCCTGGATCCGCGCCAGCCACATCGGCACCGGCAGGACGGGACGCGGATGTCCCGCGGCATCCGCGATCCAGCGCACCATGTCCTCCATGCGCCACACGCGCGGGCCGCCAAGCTCGAAAATGTCGCCCGCCGTATGGCTGTCGCGCGCGATGCGGCGAATCGCCTCGGCCACGTCGCCCACGTATACGGGCTGGAAACGCGTCGCGGCGCCATAGACAGGCAGGACCGGAAGATAGCGCGCCATGCGCCCGAACATGTTGGTGAAATGGTCCTCCGCCCCGAAGATGATGGAAGGACGCACGATCACGGCCTCCGCCATGTGACGGATGACCTCCGCCTCCCCCAGTCCCTTGCTGCGGCCATAGGCGGAAACGGACCCCGCCGCCGCGCCGATGGCCGACATGTGGACCAGCGCCCCCACCCCGGCGGACGCGCACAGGCGCGCGACGCGCCCGGCACCCTCGACATGCACGGCGGTGAACGAGGCATGGCGCCCGGGGGCGAGGATGCCGACCAGATTGACCACCAGATCGCTTCCCTCGATGGCCGCCACGCTCGAACGCTCCTCCAGCACGGAGGCATAGATGGGAACGATCTGCCCCACGTCGCCCATCGGGCGCATCTGCGCCGCGCGGTCCGGGCGGCGCGACGCGACGCGCACCACGTAACCGTCGCGCGCAAGGCGACCGACCAGATGCCGTCCCACAAATCCGGTCCCGCCAAAGACCGTTGCGACCCTGCGAATCCCCATCTGGCGCCTCTCCCCCTGTTTTTTCGTTCCAGTTTTTCGCCCCGGCTTTCACACCGGCGTTTCAGGCCGGATTTCCGTGCCGGTCCGCGATCATGACGCACCCACGCCACGCATGCACCTCATTCCGGCGGGATCGCCAATCATGCCGCAAAAGGGCCGTCTGCCGCGGGGGCGCAAAAAAAACGTCATCGAATTCAAAAAAATACACCAACACCTGTTGACCGCGCGATGGGCTCAGACTAGAAACCGCTTCACACCACCCCGGCAACGGGGAGCCTCTGAGCCCAGATGGCGGAATTGGTAGACGCGCAGGTTTCAGGTACCTGTGGCCGCAAGGTCGTGGAAGTTCGAGTCTTCTTCTGGGCACCAGATTTTTCCAAAAAAAAGTCAGGCTGAAAATCCTACCGGACTGTTGTCCGGCCGGTTTTCCCGGCACGCCGGAAGGCCAATGCCGCCAAATAGTGGCGCATTCGCATCAATCCCCCCTGTTCCCGATACGAATTTGGTGTAAACCGCGACAATGTTCACACCGTCGGCATATCGCCGTCTGGATGCTGGCAAAGTGGCATGGTGCGCGCCCCGGCCTGGATTTCGCGATCCCGACCGCGTGGAATCGTCTTTTGCATCCTGTCGCTCCATACCACATGCCACGGACCGACACCGTTACGGAGCATGACGCACGATGCCTGAGACCGCCGTCCCCGACACAATCCATTTCCATCGTGGCGACCTGCCCGCCGCCGTGGGCTTTTCGGGCATGGTGGCCGTCGATACGGAGACAATGGGCCTTAACCCGCATCGTGACCGCCTGTGCCTGGTGCAGCTGTCGGGCGGTGACGGGCATGCCCATCTGGTGCAGATCCCCGCAGGCGCGAAGGCGGCGGACTTTCCCAACCTGATCCGCGTGCTGTGCGATGCAACGGTGCCGAAACTGATGCATTTCGCCCGCTTTGACGTTGGCATCCTGCAATATACCTTCGACATCACGGTGGCACCCGTCATCTGCACCAAGATCGCCTCGAAGCTCGTGCGGACCTATACCGACCGTCACGGGCTTGCGAACCTGTGCCGGGAACTTCTGGGCATCGAACTGAGCAAGCAGCAGCAGAGTTCCGACTGGGGCGCGCCATGCCTGACCCCGCAGCAGCAGATCTATGCCGCCTCCGACGTGCTTTACCTGCATGCGCTGTGGGCGAAGCTGGAGGCCCTGCTTGTGCGCGAGGGACGCCGCGAACTGGCGCAGGCGTGCTATGACTTCATGCCCACGCGCGCGCGTCTGGACATCCTTGGCTATGATGAACCGGACCTGTTCGCCCACCGGGCGGCGTGACACACCTTTCCCACCAGTTTCCCGGCATGCGCGGGAACGCTTTACATAACGATACAGAAAAAACCGGCATGACCCACAGCCTTCCGTCCCTCTCGAACGCGTGTCCCGTCACCGCGGACCAGGCTGCCATGATCGAAGGCGCCTGCAAGGTGCTGCAGACCGAACGTAACGGCCTGACGCTGCTGATGGAGGCACTGCGCCAGGCGCTGGGGGACAGGGGGGACGCCACCATCGCGGCCTCGGGGCTGGGGGATGCCTTCATCCGCACGATAGAAGTACTTTCCACCCCGGCACGGCGTGTCGTGGTGACCGGCATCGGGAAATCCGGCCATATCGGGCGCAAGATCCAGTCCACGCTGGCCTCGACCGGCACGCCGTCGATTTTCGTGCACCCTGCCGAGGCCTCGCATGGGGATCTGGGCATGCTCCAGCCCGGGGACGCGATCCTTGCGCTATCGAATTCGGGCGAGACATCGGAACTGGCGGACATCGTCTCGCACGCGCGGCGCTTCGGGCTGCTGCTGATCGCCATGACAGCGCGTGCCGAATCGACACTGGCGCGGGCTGCCGACATTTCGCTGGTCCTTCCCCACGCGTCAGAGGCCTGCCCCATGGGGCTGGCGCCGACCACCAGTTCGACCATGCAGCTTGCGCTGGGCGATGCCCTGGCCATCGTGCTGCTGACGCGCCGTGGTTTCGGGGCGGACGATTTCGGCGTCTTTCATCCCGGCGGCCGTCTGGGCGCGCAACTGCGCAGCGTGCGTGAACTGATGCATACCGGACCAGGAATGCCCCTGGGCGCGCCCGACCTGCCGCTGCGCCAGGTCATCATGGAAATGACGCGCAAGGCCTTTGGCTGCATGGGGGTGGTGGGGGCCGATGGCGCGCTGGTGGGCCTGATTACCGATGGCGACCTGCGCCGCGCGCTGGAACAGGATATCGACGGGACCCGCGCCGCCGACATCATGAATACGAATCCGCAGACCATCAACCCTGACGCCCTGGCCGTCGATGCGCTGCGGATCATGAATGACCGTCCGCGCCCGATCACCAGCCTGTTTGTCCTTAATGCGGAACACCAGCCCATCGGCATCCTGCATATCCATGACCTGTTGCGTGCCGGGGTTGCATGACCGGAACAGCGCCAGACGATCCGGACTTCCCCCCTTCGGATGACGATGATCAGCGCGACCGGCCCGTACAGCGCGAGGATTATGCCCGTTCGGCCGAGGATGTCGCACGTCAGCGCAGCATCTTTAACAACCGCACCATCAGGCAGCGGCTGCTGCCCAATGAAAACGACCTGGCGCGACGGCGCGCGATCATGCGGTCGGCCAAATGGGCGCTTCCGCTGACGGCGCTGGTCCTGCTGGGATCCATCGCCGCGTGGCCCGCGGTGGAACGCGCGGTCATCATGCATCGCGGCACGATGGCGCAGATGTCGCGCGTGCACGTCAAGAGCGGCAGCATGCTCAACGCGACCTATCGCGGGCTGGACGATCACGGCCATCCCTTCATGGTCACCGCCGATGAGGCCCGCCAGATTTCCCCCGAACGCATCGACCTGACCACGCCGCAGGCCGACAGCCTGCTGGGACCGGGAAACTGGGTCTATGTCACCGCCCGCAATGGGGTCTATATCCAGCACAGCCAGCTTCTGGACCTGACACAGGACGTGATGCTTTATCGTAGCGACGGAACCACCATGTACAGCCCAACCGCGGATATCGACATGAAACACGGCATCATCGTGTCGGACAGCTGGATCCATTCCGAAGGTCCGTTCGGCGTCCTCGACGCGCAGGGGGCGATGCTGCTGATCCGTGACGGCATCATGCAGTTCCGGGGGCCGGGGCGGATGCTCCTCAATACCGGCCATGACGGACGGACGGGCGCGCAACCACCTTCCCCCACAGCCCCGTCCGGGGGGAAACGCTGATGCGCAGGCATGTATCCGCCCTCCTGCTGCTGGCGGGGGGGACGACCGGCGTTGCCTGTCACCACGATGCCCGCGCGCAGGGGCTGGACATGTCGCAGGGCGGTCAGGTGAGCGTGACGGCGGCGGGCGGTTTCGACTGGGACCAGAACAGCCAGACCGTCACGGCCTATGACCGGGCGCAGGCCGTGCGCGGCAATGTCACGGTCCGCGCGGACAGGCTGATCGCCTATTATCGCAAGAAAAATCCCACGGCGCATCCCGCGCAGTCCGCCCCGCCATCCGCCTCCGCGACCGGGAATGCCCCCGCCGCGCCGCAGGCTGCAACACGGCAGGAGGCGCCGGTTCCGGCTGCCACCGCGACGCCTGCGCCCACCCCCGCCACACAGTCCCAGGCCACACAGTCAGCCGCGCAGTCACAGGCCGCCGACGCGGTCCCGGACGCCTCGATACAGGCGCCACGCACGTCCCCCGCAAAACCGGGGGCGGCTTCCACGCCATCGTCACAGCCAGCCACCCGATCCACGGCGCAGGCCGCCACGAACAAGCCCGCGCCATCCCCCGCCGCGGCGAACCCTCCGCCGGCTCCCGTCCCGGCCGTACCGCCATCCCCGGCTGCCAGAGGACCGATCCCCCCGACGACGACGGCGGCAGCCGGGGGCGATCCGGACGTGGATACGAGCCTTGCGACCCATTCCGACACCCTGCCCGAGGATCTGCCCCCGCCCGACCGGCCCATGCCGCAGTCATCGGGACATGCGGCCGGACCGGGCGGCGAGGGATCCGGGGGCAATGGTGGCAGCGAGGTCTATCGGCTTGAAGCGGTGGGTCATGTCCACATCTTCACCAACACCGATCAGGCATGGGGGGATCGTGCCGTTTACGACATGGACCAGGCCGTCCTTGTGATGACCGGCACGAACATGAAGATGACCACCCCGCAGGACATCCTGACGGCGCGTGACACCATGGAATACCATTCGCGCGAACACATGTCCGTCAGCCGGGGCAATGCCACCCTGACCACCAATGACGGACGCCAGATGCGCGCGGATATCCTGGTGGGATATGACAGGCCGAAGAATTCCCGCACGCCCCGTTCGACGACCGGCCATGACGCCAGTCCCGGCGCGGGGGCGATCGATCGCGTCGATGCCTTTGGCCATATCCTGATCCGCACACAAAGCGAGGCCGTGACAGGTGATCGTGGCGTATATGTTCCCGACAGCGCGATCGCGCGGATTGTGGGCAATGTCCACATTTCGCGTGGCCTGAACCAGATCAGCGGCGCCGCCGCGATCGTGAACATGCGCACGGGAATCGCCACCCTGACCGATACGCCGGGATCGCGCGTCAGCGGGCTTGTCGTGCCCAACCAGGCCGGAAACGGCAACAAGGGAACCACGAAATGAATACGTCTGCCGTCCCGAAGGACGCATCCGTGCAACAGCCCCCCGCCGCCGGACCGGCAACGGGCGGCCTGATCGCCAGCGGCATCGGCAAGAGCTATCGCAAGCGCTCGGTCGTGCGTGATGTCTCGCTCCAGGTGCAGCGGGGCGAGGCCGTGGGCCTGCTGGGACCCAATGGCGCGGGCAAGACCACCAGCTTTTACATGATCGTGGGGCTGGTGCGGCCCGACATCGGCACCATCACACTGGATGGCGCGGACATCACGCAGTTGCCGATGTATCGCCGCGCGCGCATGGGCATCGGCTACCTGCCGCAGGAATCCAGCATCTTTCGCGGCCTCAATGTCGAACAGAACATCATGGCCGCGCTGGAAATCGTGGAACCGGACCCCGACCGCCGCCAGACGATGCTTGACGGTCTGCTGGGGGAATTCGGGATCACGCGGCTGCGCCACTCCCCCTCCCTCGCCCTGTCGGGCGGTGAGCGGCGACGCCTTGAAATCGCGCGCGCACTGGCCAGCCAGCCGCATTACATCCTGCTGGACGAACCGCTGGCGGGGATCGATCCCATCGCGGTGGGCGAAATCCGCGACCTTGTCGCCCATCTGAAGGATCGCGGCATCGGGGTGCTGATTACCGACCATAACGTGCGTGAGACGCTGGAGGTGATCGACCGCGCCTACATCATGCACAGCGGGCAGGTCCTGACGGAGGGACGGCCCGAGGAAATCGTCGCAAACGAGGACGTGCGCCGCGTCTATCTGGGTGAGAAATTCACCCTCTGACGCCCTTTGCGCCGCCTGCGGAAAGGTTGCATGGAAAATCCTGATGCCCTTCATGCAAAGAAGGAATGGACAGAAGCGACCCAAGCATGTCCAATGGTCTTTCCGGCTTTCCCGTGGAGGGGGCCGGAACTGGTGCAACAGAGTGAACCTGAAGCCACAGCAGGCCGTGCATGCGGAACGGGGCAGTTCCTGACCTCAGACGATAATGGCCCATCGCTTCCGTCATTGCGCACGGCTCCTTTGGCGATAAGAAGGAGTGGTCCCTTATGCACATCAGCGTTTCTGGCAAGCAGCTTGACCTGTCCGATGCCCTGAAATACCGCGTGACCGATCATCTGGACCGCATTTCGGAAAAATATTTCGGACAGGCGATGGAGGCGCGCGTCACCTTTGGACGCGCACGTTCCTTTTTTACCTGTGACATCAACCTCCATGCCTCACGCGGGCTGACCCTGCGTGGCGAGGGCGAGGCCGCGGATGCCCATGGCGCGTTCGACGATGCCGCCGAACATATCGCCAAGCGGCTGCGCCGCTATCACCGCAAGGCCACCAACCACGGCCATCTGCGCGGCGCCCGCGCCGTCCCGACAGAAACCGGCCGCAGCTATGTCCTGCGGCCCGGAAGCGACATGCCGGAACGCGACACCGCGTCGTCCCCGTCACAGGCGGCCACCGCCGACGGGATGGACGAGGATACGGACCCAGCCATACCGGAGGCCGGTCCCTATGCCACCGTCATCGCCGAACGTCCGGCGGATATCGCGACGCTGAGCGTGAGCGAGGCCGTCATGCGGCTTGACCTTGCGAATACGGCGCTGATGATGTTCCGCAACAGCTGCAATGACGAAATCAACGTCATCTATCGCCGCGACGACGGCAATATCGGATGGCTTGACCCGTCGCCACGCCCCTGAAAACAACATATGCCCAATAAAAAACCGCCCCGTCGATGAACGGGGCGGTCCTCAGGCAGGGCAGGACGGCTTCGCGCGCGGTCCTGTCCGGTCAGACCCCGGTTCAGTGGACCAGGGCTGGCACCATTTCATGTTCCAGCACGGCGGTGATCGCCATGTCACGGTCCGGTGTCAGGGCCATGGGCGTGCCATCGGCGGCGTGGATGGCGAACGCCTCCTCCCCATCGACCACGACTTCCTTGATATAGGCGACATATTCCATTCCCAGCGCACGCATCTGGCTGTCGCTCAGCGTGCGCACATCCATCGGCAGGCTGTTGCCCGGCTCGCATGGCACAATCCGCCCGTTACGGAGTGTTGTCCTCAATTGCATGCCCTCCAGCAGCCGGGAGATCCGTCCACAGGGACGTCTCCCGCATTCATATGATAACATGGGTGGGCGGCATTCCCCCTATTCGTCATCAATGACCCTGACGACATGCTGCTTGCGCATGCCGGGAACATCGACGACCGGGGCCGCGCGATCGCGGATCGACGGTCCTTTCGTAATCTCGATCTTGCGCACGCGCACTTCGGGCTGGGGCCGGTGCAGTTCTATGTGCAGCAGGCCGTTATCCATCCATGCGCCGCCAATCTCGATCCCTTCGGCCATGACAAAGGCTTTCTGGAACTGCCGCGCGGCGATACCGCGATGCAGGAACACCCGTCCCTGTCCGTCGTCGTTCTGGCGCCCCCGGATCACAAGCTGGTTGTCCTCCTGCGTGATATGCAGGTCTTCCATCATGAACCCTGCCACCGCCAGCGTGATGCGCAGTGTCGTGGGGCTGACCTGTTCTATGTTGTATGGCGGATATCCGTCGGACGCATTCTTTGACGCGCGTTCCAGCATCTGTTCCAGATGATCAAAACCAAGAAACATGGGGGATCCGAACACTCTTCCCGACACTCAGGCCTCCTCAATTCTCGAGCGAGACGACAATGAAAGACGGACCCATCATGGCATCCGCCCCCTTTGACGATATGGGACATTGGCCGCGATACGCAAGGGAACCCCCGCCCGCCCGCATGACGCAGCGTTCGCCAGGGCCGGGAAAATGGCATGCGGAAGGTAAAAAACACGTATCCCGGCGCACGGAACCTCTGGCATCCGGGGCGCAGGATCGCTAAATCGCGAACATGATTGATCAAGACGTCATTTCCACGGCCACCCCGATGCCGATCCTTGTCGCCCCGCAGGCGATCCTGCGCCAGAAAACGCGCCTTGTCCGTCCCGAGGATGTCGCCGGACTGCGTGAAACCATCCCGCGCATGTTCGCGGCGATGTACAAGGCCCCCGGAATCGGGCTGGCCGCGCCGCAGGTGGGTCTTGGCCTGCGTTTCGCCATCGTCGATGTCGCCGACAAGGACGAGGCCCGCAACCCGATGGTGCTGATCAATCCCGACGTCATTGCGGAAACGGAAACCATGTCGGTGCGGGAGGAAGGCTGCCTGTCGCTTCCCAACCAGTATGCCGAGGTCGTGCGCCCCGAAAGCGTCCGGGTGCGTTACCAGGACCTTGAGGGCAAGCGTCACGAGATCGAGGTCGATGGCCTGCTGGCGACCTGCATCCAGCATGAAATCGACCATCTGGAGGGGATTCTCTTCGTCGATCACCTCTCCGCGCTCAAGCGCAACATGATCATGCGCCGGCTGGCCAAGGAACAGCGCCAGAAACACTGATCCGCAGCCACGCCTGTCCCTGCAGTCCATGAAAGCCCGCAGGGACAGGTGGGCACGCCGCCCCCCTCCCCATGCCATCGCGCGCCCGCAGGCTGTTTTTCGCGCCCGGCGCGCCCCATTCCCGACGGACCGACATCATGCGCCTTGCCTTCATGGGAACGCCCGACTTTTCCGTACCGGCCCTTCATGCCCTGCATGAAGCGGGGCATGAAATCGCCGTCGCCTATACCCAGCCCCCACGTCCCGCCGGACGGGGCAAGGCCCTGCGTCCCTCCCCCGTGCAGGTCGCGGCGCAGGAACTGGGGATCGAGGTCCGCACCCCGCTTTCCCTGCGTCGCAACACGGCGGAACATGAATATTTCACGGGCCTGAAACTCGATGCCGCCGTGGTCGCCGCCTATGGGCTGATCCTGCCTTCGGCCATGCTCGATGCCCCGGCGCATGGCTGCCTGAACATCCATGCCAGCCTGCTGCCGCGCTGGCGCGGCGCGGCACCGATCCAGGCCGCGATACTGGCGGGCGACAGCGAAAGCGGCGTGACCATCATGCAGATGGACGCGGGACTGGATACGGGCGCGATGCTGACGCGCGATCGCGTCGCCATCACGCCCCGCACCACGGCATCAAGCCTGCATGACGACCTTGCCGCCATGGGCGCGCGCCTGATTGTCGAAACCCTGCGCGACATCCCGCCCCCCCGCCCACAGCCAGAAGAGGGCGTGACCTATGCCGCGCGCC
This sequence comes from Novacetimonas pomaceti, assembly GCF_003207955.1. NCBI lineage: Bacteria > Pseudomonadati > Pseudomonadota > Alphaproteobacteria > Acetobacterales > Acetobacteraceae > Novacetimonas > Novacetimonas pomaceti. Next base: position 193,051 of record NZ_NOXG01000002.1, on the reverse strand, counting down.
TGACGCGCGAGGACGGGCGCCTGGACTGGAACCGACCGGCCGACGCACTCGACCGGCAGGTGCGCGCCATGACTCCATGGCCCGGCACGTTCACCATGCTTGGCGGACAGACGATCAAGGTCGGGGCGGTCGCGGTGGAAAAAGCCACAGGCAGCAGCGGCACCGTGGCTGGCGCCACGCTGGATGACCGGCTGCTGGTGGCATGCGGGGATGGCACGGCGCTGCGCATCACCCGCCTGCAGCGTCCCGGTCGCGGGATGATGGAGGCCGAAGCCTTCCTGCGGGGACAGCCCGTGCCGGCCGGAACCCGATTCGACGTGGCCGGGGCATGATCGGCGGTCTGCCCCCCGGCGTGGTGCCCCCACACGCCGAAGCCCCGAAAAACATACGTCGCTGGGCCGTCAGGATCGAATATGACGGGCGCGGCTTTGTCGGCTGGCAACGTCAGGCGACGGGTCTGGTCTCGGTCCAGAGCGTGCTGGAGGCCGCGGCGACACGCCTGACGGGTGGCCGCCCCGTCAGCAGCATCACCGCCGGACGCACCGATTCGGGCGTGCATGCGACCGGACAGGTCGCCCATCTTGATTTCCCCGATGACATCCCGCTCAGCAGTTCGGCCGTCCGCGATGCGCTGAATTACCATATGAAGCCACATCTGGTGGCGATCCTGATCGCGCGGCCCGTCCTGCCGACATGGAGCGCGCGATTTTCCGCCATCCGCCGGTCCTATCGCTACCGCATCCTGAACCGCCCCGCGCGCCCGACGCTCGACGAAGGACGCGTGTGGCATGTCCGCCAGCCGCTGGATGTCGAACTGATGCAGAAGGCCGCACAATGCCTGCTGGGACGCCACGACTTCACCACCTTCCGTGCCTCCGCCTGTCAGGCCAGAAGTCCCGTCCGCACGCTCGACCGGCTGGATATCCATCGGGAAGGCGATGAAATCGTGCTTGTCACCGAAGCCCGCGCCTTCCTGCACCATCAGGTGCGCAACATGACCGGGACGCTGAAGATGGTCGGGGAAGGCAGCTGGTCCGTCGAACGGGTGGCACAGGCACTGGCGGCATGTGACCGCCGCGCCGGTGGCCCCACCGCCCCGTCGGAAGGGCTTTACCTGACGGGCGTCGGGTATAACGAGGACCCGTTCGTCAAATAGGGGCAGCTTGATCCGGCCCGCCTTCGGGAAGGCCAGAAAAATCAGGAAATTTCAGGAAAGGCCGCCTTTTTGAAAAAAGGCGGCCCCGGAAACGTCTGTCATTTTTACCGGGGGGCAGTTTTCAGATGCTCCCCCCTGCCCGGCATGACAGGACGCGGGGGATCAATGTTTCGCCGCAGGTCCCGATCCCGGCAGGGACATGAAGTCGTGCCATGGCACGTAATGCGGTGGCAGGAGGGCGGTGATTTCCGCCATGAGCGCAAGACTGGCCAGCACCGCGCCAACCAGTATCAGCGCACGTCCCGGCCGCAGCCCCAGCCCGATGCGCGCGATGAACCACGTCATCCACAGGCTGTAGGCAAAGCCGACCAAGTTGACGATCAGGCCGCCATAAAACGTCTCGAGCAGGGCAGGCGATCCCAGCGCCATCAGCAGCGCCACGCCCAGCATGACGAACGGCGAAAGCCAGTCCGTCCACCAGGCCGCCGTGATATAGCGGTACCACAATGCCGCGCGCTCCCACCGTTTCGCCAGCGCATAGGTCACCGCCGCGGGCAGCAGGATCATGCACAGCGAAAACAGCAGGCGTGTCACGCTGGTGGTATCGGGCGCATGCAGGCAGGTCAGGAGTCCCCCCACCAGCCACAGCGCGATACGCGGCGCCAGCGCCGTCAGGACCGCATCGCGCGTGTTGCCGAAAAAGGCGATCCCTTCGGCCCGTCCCCGTCCCAGCAGCAGCATCCCGCGAATGATATTGCCGAACCCGGCGGGCGAGGATCGGGGCGTCATGCCGTTATCCGCCATCAGCCCATCAGCCTTTCCAGAAATGAGTCATAAATCCGCGTCAGCTGCGCCAGATCCGCAACCGCCACATGTTCGTCAACCTTGTGCATGCTGGCCCCCACCAGACCGAATTCCGCAACCGGGCAATAACGGCTGATGAAACGGGCGTCGGATGTGCCGCCCCCCGTATCCAGCCGTGGTTCGTGGCCCGTCACGTCGGCAACCGCCTGACGCAGCGCCTCCACCCCCGCCGTGGGCTGCGTCAGGAAGGATTCGCCACTGATATTGACGGTGACTTCCGCCCCCGGGGCATGCCGGGCGCATACGGTGCGTATCCACCCCGCCAGGTCTGCGCCCGAATGCAGGTCGTTGAAACGGATGTTCAGCCGCGCACGGGCCGTGGCGGGGATGACGTTCGTCGCCATGTTCCCCACGTCGATGCTGGTGACCTGAAGGCTGGAGGGTTCGAACCAGTCGCTGCCCGCATCCAGCGGACTGGCGGTCAGTTCATGCAGGATCGCCAGCAGGCGATGCACCGGATTGTCGGCCCGATGGGGATAGGCCACATGTCCCTGCACCCCGTTGACCGAAATCGTGGCATTCAGGCTGCCGCGCCGCCCGATCTTTATGACCTCGCCCATCGCCTGGGGATTCGTCGGCTCCCCCACCACGCAGAAATCGGGGATCTGCGCGTGTTCGTCCATCCATTGCAGCACGCGCACCGTGCCGTTCGTCGCCGGGCCTTCCTCATCACCTGTGATCAGCAGGCTGATCGATCCCCGGGGCGTGCCCTGATGACGCGCGAGATAGGAACGGACCGCCGCGACAAAGGCGGCGATCCCCCCCTTCATGTCACACGCCCCGCGTCCGTACAGAATCCCCTCATGCACCTGCGCGGCGAAGGGATCGCTGCTCCACGCGCCCTCGCCCACCGGCACGACATCGGTATGGCCGGCGAAACAGACATGCGGATGCGTCGTACCCAGACGCGCGAACAGGTTCGGGGTCCGGGCGCTTCCTTCCCCGAACGGCAGGGACGTAACCGTAAACCCCATTCCCCGCAGCACGTCCGCCAGCACGTCGATCGCACAGCCATCATCGGGCGTGACCGAAGGACAGCGGATCAGGTCCCGCGCCAGTGCTACGGCCCCCCCGGCATCATCCTGCCCCCCGAGGGTTGCGTCGCCGTGGGGTGCGTCAGTCATGTCCCCGCGCCTCAGCCGCGCAGCAGGTCGTTGATGGAGGTCTTGGAACGCGTGCGCTCGTCCACGCGCTTGACAATCACGGCGCAATCCAGCGACGGCAGCGGCCGTCCCTCGGCCGAGGTCGCCTGACGCGGCGGCAGCGTGCCGGGCACCACGACGGAATAGGCGGGCACGCGGCCCATGAACACCTCGCCGGTCGCGCGGTCCACGATCTTGGTCGAGGCGCCAAGGAAGACGCCCATCGACAGCACGCTGCCGCGTTCGACCACGACGCCTTCGGCCACCTCGGAACGCGCGCCGATGAAACAGCCATCCTCGATAATGACGGGCGCGGCCTGCAACGGCTCAAGCACGCCGCCGATGCCGACGCCGCCACTGATATGGCAGTTCTTGCCGATCTGCGCACAGCTGCCGATCGTGACCCACGTATCGACCATCGTGCCGCTGTCGACATACGCGCCCGCGTTGACGAAGCTCGGCATCAGGACCACGCCCGGCGCGATATGGGCGGAACGGCGCACGATGGCGCCCGGCACCGCGCGGAAGCCCGCCTGCGTGAACGCGGCCTCGTCCCAGCCGGCGAATTTCAGGGGCACCTTGTCAAAGGCCGGCGCGCCCGCGCCGCCGCCCGCGACGATGCGATTGTCATTGAGGCGGAAGGACAGCAGGACCGCCTTTTTCAGCCATTCATTGACCACCCATCCATCCGCGCCCGGCATCGCCACGCGCAGGCGACCGGCATCAAGTTCGGACAGTGCGGCATCAACCGGCGCGCGCTCGGCCGCGCCGGACGCGGGGGACAGCGTATCGCGCCGTTCCCACAGGGCCTCGATCTGGCTCTGGAGGGTTGTATCAGTCATGAATTCCAAATCCTGTTGCGGATCACGCCATCGCCCCGGCATCGGGGACGACGACAGCACGAAAGGGGGACGATCGCGGACCATGCGGGGGATGCTCGCCCATGTCAACGCATCCCTCAATGCATTCCCGATCCCCGCCCGTTCGGGCGGGACGCCTCATTCCCCGCGGATCAGCGTGCCCAGCCCGGCCTCGGTAAACAGTTCCAGCAGACAGGCATGCGGCACGCGGCCATCCAGGATGACGGCGGCCCTGGCGCCCGCCTTCACCGCCGCAAGGCAGGTTTCCACCTTCGGGATCATGCCGCCCGAAATCATGCCGCTTGCGATGCCGCGACGCGCGTCTTCCGCCGTCAGTTCGGGGATGAGGTTGCCGTTTTCATCCAGCACCCCCGGCACGTCCGTCAGCATCAGCAGGCGGCTGGCATTGACCGCGCCCGCGATCGCGCCGGCCGCCGTATCGGCGTTGATGTTATAGGTTTCCCCATGTTCGCCACTGCCCACCGGGGCGATGACCGGGATCAGGCCCGATCCCGACAGGGCGTAGATCACGCGCGCGTCGATGCGCGTGGGTTCCCCGACAAACCCCAGGTCCAGAAGGCGATCGGTCTCCACCCCGTTTTCACGGGCGCGACGCTCCAGCCGCCGGGCGGAAATCAGGCCGCCATCCATGCCCGAAATCCCGACCGCCAGCGCGCCGGCACGGTTGATCAGGCCCGCGACCTGCTTGTTCACCTTGCCCGCCAGCACCATCTCGATCACGTCGATCATGGCGGCATCGGTCACGCGCAGCCCGTCGATGAAGGTCGATTCGATCTGCAGGCGCCGCAGCATCGCGCTGATCTGCGGGCCGCCGCCATGCACGACGACCGGGTTGATCCCCACCTGCTTGAGCAGGGCGATGTCATGGCCGAAGGCATCCGACAGCGAGGCATCCACCATCGCGCTGCCGCCATATTTCACGACAAGCGTATCGCCCGCATAACGTCGCAGGTACGGCAACGCCCGCGCCAGAACATCCGCCTGTTCACCGGCATCCTGACTGCCTGGTCCTGTTAACGTCATCCGATCGTGCCTCAATCCATCAAACACAATATGGCCGTGCCCATCGCCACGGCCCGCCCCTTCATGCCCGCGCGGGGGGCGGATTTGCAAGCCGGGCAAGTTCCGCGCGAAGCTCCACGATCCCCTCGCCATTCGCGCTGCTGGTCGCAAGGACGATGGGATAGGCGGCGGCATGCCTGCCTGCGATCTCGCGCGCCTCACGCAGTTTTGCCGCAAGCGCCGGCGGCTTGGGGACATCACATTTTGTCAGCACAATCTGGAACGTCACCGCCGCGCGGTCGAGCATCTGCATGATCTGACGGTCATTCTCCTTGACCTCCACCCGCGAATCCAGAAGCAGCACGACCCGCTTGAGGGTGGGGCGACCGCGCAGGAACGAAAACATCATCCCCTGCCAGTCCTCCTTGACCGCCTTTGCCGCCCTGGCGAAGCCATAGCCCGGCATGTCCACCAGCGTCAGGCGATTCGCAAGCTCGAAGAAATTGAGCTGCTTGGTCCGTCCCGGCTCCGAAGAGGCCCGGGCTAGGGTGCGGCGGCCCGTCAGGGCGTTGACAAGGCTGGATTTCCCCACATTCGAACGTCCCGCGAACGCGACCTCCGGCAGATGCGGATCAGGCAGCTGGCCCAGCTTCTGCGCGCCAAAGACGAAGTTGCATTCGCCCGCGAACAGGAGGCGCCCTGCCTCCCGGTCGCGTTCGATTTCCTCCGTCGTGGGAGTATGGGGTGTGAAATCGACCATCGCCGCCTGTCTTACTTGTTCTTCTTCGGGTTCTTTTTCGTCGGCGGGATCACGACGGGGGCCTTGGTCTCCGCATTGACGCGACGCTGGATCAGGCTCTGCTGCGCCATCGTCAGCAGGTTGTTCCAGCAATAATAGATCACCAGCCCCGAAGGCTGCCGCGCCATGAAGAAGGTGAACAGGATCGGCATCAGCTGGAACATCTTCTGCTGGGCCGGATCCGCTGCCGGGGCGGGATTGATCTTCTGCTGCGCGAACATGGTCAGGCCAAAGGCGATCGGCCACAGCCCAAGCTGGAAGAAGGTCGAGATATGGGTGGGATCCCACGGGATCAGCCCGAACAGGGTGAATATGTTCGTCGGATCCGCCGCCGACAGGTCATGGATCCAGCCAAAGAACGGCGCGTGACGCATTTCGATCGTCACATACAGCACCTTGTACAGGCACCAGAAGACCGGAATCTGCAGCAGCATCGGCAGGCAGCCGCTGGCGGGATTGACGCCCTCCTGCTTGTACAGCGCGATCATCTGCTGGTTCAGCGCCATCTGATCGTCCTTGTAGCGTTCACGCAGCGCTTTGATCTTGGGCTGAAGCTGGCGCATCTTGCCCATGGAGCGGAACTGCTTGGTCGCAAGCGGGAAGAACAGCCCCTTGACCACAAGGGTAAAGGCCATGAGCGCCAGGCCGAAATTGCCCAGCAGCGTGTTCAGCCAGTCCAGCACCGTAAAGATCGGGTGCGTCAGGAACGCGAACCACCCGAAATCCACCGCCTTCCAGAAGGAGGGGATATGCAGGCTGGATTCATACTTCTCCAGCAGCGGCACTTCCTTCGCGCCGGCGAAGACATGGCTTTCGGTCACGCCCTCCCCGCCCGCGGCGATCACTTCGGGCACGCGCGCGGTAAAGCCGACCTGATACACGCCATCATGACCGGGAACCGGCACGTAGCCATAGCTGCCCGTTACCTGCGAATCCTGCTGCGGGATCACGGCCGTCAGCCAGTACTTGTCGGTAATGCCTGCCCATCCGCCCGTACCCGGCTTGTTCCATGACAGGTTGGCAGGCGGCACCGCGCCATTGCGCAGGGATTTGTACGAACTTTCGTCAAGGCGTCCGTCAATGACGGAAATCGGCCCCTCATGCACCAGATAGCCGCCGGTTTCCGTGGGCGTGTAACCGCGATCGACACGCGAATACGGATAAAGCGACACGGCTTCCCCGGACTGGTTGCGCACCTTCTGCGTAACGGAGAACATGTAGTTCTGGTCGATCGCGACCACGATCTGGAACGTCTGTCCCTGCCCGTTATCCCATGACAGGGTGACCGGGTGGTCCTGCGTCAGGGTGGGCTGGTCCGCCGTCCATACCGTACTGGCGTCAGGCACGGCCACCTTGCCACCCGCCACGTTGAGCCAGCCGACCTCCACCAGATTGGACTGCGGATCATGCTGGGGATCAAGGATACGGACCAGCGGACTTCCGGGCTGGACCGTCTCGTGATAGTTCTTGAGCACGAGATCGTCGAGCCGCGCGCCACGCAGGTCAAGCGATCCGCTGACACGTCCCGCATCGATCTGCAGCCGTGGGTCATCCCTGGTTTCGGTCGCGGGCTGCGCCTCCCCCCCCGCCGCAGGGATGGGCGAAGCCGCGGCAGGCGTATCCGGCCCGGCGCTGGCCGCAGTCTGCGTGGCCGTCTTGTGATCCGGATGCGGCATGAAATATTCAAAACCGACCAGAACCACGGTAGACATCACCGTTGCCACCATAAAACGCTTGATATCCATCAGCGACCAGCCAGACTCTCGTTATTCAGGGTTATGGATGCAGCGGCAGGAGCGATCGCCACGGCGCGTTGCGGGCACCGGATCATATCCCCCCGCATTCCAGGGATTGCAGCGCAGGATGCGCCATGCCGACATGACCCCGCCATGCCACGCGCCATGACGCGCCAGCGCATCGCGGGCATAATGACTGCATGAGGGAGTAAAACGGCAGTTCGCGCCGATCACCGGCCGTATGACCAGTTGATAGGCACGGATCATGCCTCGCAGCACGGCAACGACCGGACCATGGGAAGGAGTGTTCACGCGTCCCCCACGACCCCGGCCCTGTTCAATGCCTTGCGATAATCAGCCAGCAGCGACGCGAACTTACGATCGATTGTGGCGCTGCGGCCAATAACCACAAGATCAACGCCCGTCAGCGGCATTTCCCGCCCGACCTGGCGGACCACTTCGCGCAGGCGCCTGCGCACGCGGTTGCGAACCACCGAATTGCCAACCTTTTTCGTCACGGTGAACCCATGACGCGCCGCGTCATCGTCACCGCGCCGCAACGCCTGCAAAACCATTCCGGACACCGGGGCCTTGCGCCCCTTTGACGCGACCTTCAGGAATTCCGCACGTTTCTTGAGACGTATTGACTGGTCGGCCACGTTCAGCAGCCCCTGTTGATGCAGAGTGTCATTCCGGAACGCATGGTCCCGGAACGTGAACCAGGACGCAATTAAGCGGAAAGACGCTTGCGGCCCTTGGTGCGACGGTTCGCAATCACCTTGCGGCCACCGACGGTTTCCATGCGGGAACGAAAGCCGTGACGGCGCTTGCGGACCAGCTTCGAGGGTTGATACGTGCGCTTCACGACGGCACTCCCAGATTGACTATGACAGGTTACGGATGAATATCAGGGGCACAGGCAATTCACATGCACATCCCCAAGGCGGGCCTTATACTGCCCGTTATTCCCAGCGTCAATGCGCAACGCACGACGCACGCATCGGGCATTGCCCCGTGACCGCCACACCACAGCATGGAACCATGATGCCCGATACGCCAGACACCACGCCCGCCTCCCCCGATATTGCCGCGCTGCGCAGGCAGCTGCACGATATCCGTGGCATCCTGTCGCCCGCCATGATGAAGGCGGACCAGCTTGCCACCCATCCGGACGAGAAGGTGCGCGCTGGCGCGGAACTCATCATAAAAGCCATAGAGGCCACGGTCGACAGGCTGGATGACATGCGCCGCACCTGCCTGCCCGCGCCCCGGGGAAAATGAGTGGACGGTGGCGTCTAGCGCCGTTCGATCAGTTCGATCTTGTAGCCATCGGGATCCTCGACGAACGCGATGACGGTGGTGCCGAACTTGACCGGCCCCGCCTCCCGCGTGACCTTGCCCCCGCCGGCCCGGACGGTTTCCACGACAGCCGCGACGTCTTCCACTCCGACAGCGAAGTGACCGAATCCGGTGCCGACCTCGTATCCGTCATCCTTGCCCCAGTTATAGGTCAGCTCGATTTCGGCCTGACCCGCCGCATTGTCCGCATACCCGATGAAGACAAGGGTATATTTGCCCTCGGGGACTTCCCGGCGGCGAAGTTCGTGCATGCCCAGCAGTTTGTAGAACGCAATGCTGGCGTCCAGATTACGGACGCGGACCATTGTGTGCAGATAGGTGCCCATGACGTTTCTCTCCTTTTTTATGGATGGGATTCCTCCGTCCCGTCCGCCGTGATTCCCACCAGAAAGACGCCTGCCTCGTCCGCCTGCGCGATGCAGCCTTCCGGGTCGGTCATCAGGGTGGCCCCGGCTTCGAACGCGATGCCACGCAGGCCCGCGCGAACGACACGACGGATGGTTTCCGGCCCGATGGTCGGCAGGTCGGCGCGCCGTTCCTGCCCGGGCTTCATCATCTTGACCAGAACCCCGCCGGGACGACCATCCTGACGGTATCGCCCGACGCGTTCAAGCATCTCGTCCGTGCCCTCGATCGCCTCGACCCCAAGGACAAGCCCGTCCTGCACCACGCAGCCCTGACCGATATCAAGCGCGCCCAGCGCATGGACCACGCGACGCCCCCGCGCGATATCCGACAGCGCGACCCGGTCGGGATGGATACGTCCCATAACCCCGCGCCGCCCGACCGAGGCATGAAGGTATTCATGCGCGCCACGCACGACGAATCCCTCTTCACCCAGCACGCGGACAATCGCGCCCAGCAGCCCGTCATCGCCTGAAAACAGGGCGCGGCCAACCCGTGCGAGAATCCGCGCCCCGACGGCATCGGGACGCAGCGTGGCAAAGGAAGGACGGCGGACCGGCCCGATCAGGACCAGTTCACGGCACCCGTGCTGGCGAAGGGTCGCAAGGATATCCCCTGCCGCGGCCAGACGGATGAAACGATGGGGCCATGGCCCGATGACGTCGGGGTCGGCGAATCCCTCGAATCCAATGATGAAAACACTGCCGCCCGCGGCAGTGATGGAACGCGCCACCTGCGCGGGAAGCGGACCGCCCCCGGCAAGGATACCTATGCAGGGCGGGGAGGCACGGGAATGGGACGGCGGCTGATCCGTGACGGGATCAGGCGCCATCGGACTCGATCATTTCAGAGGAGCTTCTCTGCACGCGCACCAGTCCGCGATGCGTCGGCGCGGCGATGAAATCGAGGATTTCCGCCACCCGCGCGTCATCGCCATAATGCACGCGCACATAGGCCAGGCGTTCCTGGAACACGGCGTCGCTGGCATGCGCGGCCTTGGGATACAGTGCGCGGAACGCCAGCCGCATGCGGCGGATGTCGTCAGGGGCCACGCCATTGCGACGCAGCCAGATCCAGTGCAGCCCGACAAGGCGCGCGCGGTTTCCCAGCACGCTGCCATAGGGGATGACGTCGGCTTCCACCCCGCAGACGCCCCCGACCAGGGCGGCATGGCCAATCCGCACGAACTGGTGCAGCGCGGCCGACCCCATGATCCGGGCATTGTCGCCAATCATGACGTGGCCGCCCATGACGACATTGTTGACGATGATGACGCCCTTGCCCAGCGTACAGTCATGCGCCACATGGGAATTCGCCATGATCAGGCAGTTTTCCCCGATACGGGTGATCCCTACCCCCGTGGCGGTCCCGCGATGGATGGTGACGTTTTCGCGGATGATGGTTCCCGCACCCACGACACAGCGGGTGGGCTCGCCCTTGTATTTGAGGTCCTGCGGCTCCATCCCCACCGTGGTGAAGGGATAGCAGACAACCCCCGCGCCGATATGCGTATGCCCGTCGATCACGACATGGGAAATCAGCCGCACACCATCATCGATCACCACATCCGGACCGATGGTGCACCACGGACCGATGGATACGCCCCGGCCAATCCGCGCGCCAGGGGCAACAATGGACGAGGGATGGATTTCAGCGGCGCCCAAAGGTTCCGCATCCCTCGTCGCGCCGGTAGATGCGCTCTGTGCCAGAACAGCCTCCATTTCGACGGCCTCCCGGCAGACAGCCGCCGGAGATAAAGCCTTGAACACAACGCCGCATGCCCCCTGCGGGTGCTGCCGGCGCCGGTCGATCATTTCCGTTGCGCGGGACGGGCCTCAGCCCATGATCATCGCGCTGAACGTGGCTTCGGCAACCGAAACGCCGTCCACCCGCGCGATTCCCTTGAACTTCCACACATTCGCGCGGCTGCGTTCCTTTTCAACGGAAATCCGCAGCTGGTCGCCAGGTCCCACGGGACGGCGGAATTTCGCGCCGTCAATCGTCATGAAATAGACCAGCTTCCCCTCGAACGCCTCACCCAGCGTCAGGACCACAAGGGTCGCCGCCGTCTGGGCCATCGCCTCGATGATAAGCACGCCGGGCATCACGGGCCGCGCGGGGAAATGCCCCTGGAAGTGCGGTTCGTTGACGGACACATTCTTGATGCCGACCGCCGACTGCCCCCGAACGATATCGACCATCCTGTCAATCAGCAGGAAGGGATAACGATGGGGAATCGCCTCCATGATGCGCATGATATCGATTGCCTCGACACTCTGCGGCGCCTGTGCTGTCGGTAATGCCTCTACTTCTTTATCCACGTCGTCCAACCATCTATTCGGCATGGGCGGCAGCTGCGAACTGACTGGGCAGCCATGCCCCCTGCCGGTTGAATGTTCCTTGCCGCGCCCGGGCGCCTAGTCGTCTTTCTCACGACCCCGGTCCTGCGCCGGCTTCTTCGCCAGACGACGCAGGAACGCCACGTTTCGGAAAAACTCCCTGAACGGCATCGCCGGGCTTCCGATGACATCGGCCCCGGCCTCCACATCGGACATGACGCCACATTGTGCGCCGATCCGTGCCTTGTCACCGATCTTGATATGCCCGATCAGCCCGGCCTGCGCCGCGACCGTGACAAAATCACCCAGTTCCGTCGAGCCCGAAATACCGGCCTGGGACACCACGATGCAGCACCGCCCCAGACGCGCATTATGGCCGATCTGCACCAGATTGTCGAGGCGCGAACCCGCGCCGATCAGGGTATCGCGAATCGAACCACGGTCGATGGTCGAATTGGCCCCGACCTCGACCCCGTCCTCCAGGATCACACGGCCAAGCTGCGGCACGGTCTCGAACCCGTCCGGCCCGACGGCAAAGCCGAAGCCCTCCTGCCCGATCCGCACACCCGGCAGCAGCGTCACGCGTTCGCCCAGCAGGGCATGCGACAGGCAGACATGGCTGCCGATACGGCTGCGCGCGCCGATTTCCACGCCATCGCCAACCGTGACATGCGTCCCGATACATACGCCCGCCCCGATGCGCACCCGCGCGCCGATCACGCTGAAGGCGCCGATGGCGGCGGACGGGTCGACCACCGCCCCGTCCCCGACAATCGCGGTGGGATGGATGCCGGGATCGACCGGCGGCGCGGGATAGAAACGCGACGCCACCCGCGCCCATGCGAGATAGGGCGTCTTCGACACCAGCGCGACGGCATGGGCCGGAACCTTGTCCACGAAGGCGGGCGCGACGATCACCGCACCCGCCCCCGTCTTTTCCAGCAATGGAAGATAGCGCCGGTTATCAAGGAAGCTGACCTGCCCGGCCCCTGCGGACTGAAGCGGTGCTATGCCGGAAAAACGCGCCGCGCCATCCAGCGCTGCATCGGATCCCCGAAGCTCGGCCCCGGCGCAACGCGCAAGTTCGGCGGCGTCAAACGGACCGGCCGAGACAAAGAAACGCGTATCGCCCGGCCCGCTCTGCTCCTGCACATGCATGGATCTGTCCAAGTCCCCGACTTTACCGCTTCGCCTTCGCGGCGGCGGCAGCCGGAGCGGCCGGAGCAGCAGCGCCACCCTGTTCGGCGTCGGCGGTGGTGGGCATGGTGCCCGACTTCGCCAGCACTTCCGGATCAACGTTCGCGGCGGGGATGAAGACACTCGGCAGGACCGAGTTCAGCTGCGTCGCGACCTGCTGGGTGATGTCCAGGCTATCCTGACTCAGCGCCACCTGCTCGCGATGCAGGACAAGGTTCATGCTGCGGCTTGCCGCCACCTGGCGGATGATCTGCACCAGCTCACGCTCGATCTGCCCCAGCGAAACCTGGGCCGCTTCCTGAATGATGCGGTTGCGGTTGCGGAAGTTCTTCTGCGCCGCGATCACGCGTTCCTGCAGCTTGCGCTCGTTCGCCTGGATCTGGTCCGACGTCATGCTGCGCGCCTGACCCTGCAGCTTCTGCTGCTCGTCACGCCACGACGCCTGTTCCTTCTGCGCATCGCGGGCCAGTTCGTCACGACGCGCGCCCAGCACGCGTTCCGCCTGCTGCGCCGCGGTGGACAGGCGCATCACGTCAGGAACGCTGATGACGCCGATAACCGGCGCGGGCGGCGGAGAACCCTTGGGCAGGTCGGGGGATGCGGGAATCTGCGGCAGCGGCAGGACCGGCGGCGTCTGGGACTGGGCCTCGTCGCTGTCGGCGGGCGGCGCGGGCAGGGGCACCGGCTGCGGAGCGGGCTGGGCCGCATGGCCGGCCGCGTGCTCCGGTTGCTGCTGGGACGCCTTGGGCACGAACCAGCCGGAATTGTTCTGCGCATGCGCAGCAGATCCGACCAGACTGCCGCACCCGAGCGCAACAGCGGCAGCAAATAGACGAACGCCGGAATAACGCAACATTATCACCTCAGAATTGTTGGCCGAAGCCGAAGCGGAGCAACTGGGTACGGTCATGCTTCTGTTTGATGATCGGCACACCCAGATCAATGTTAATCAGACCAAACGGGCTTTTCCAAGAGAAGCCGACACCGGTACTGACACGCGGGATCAGTGTATCGCCATATACCGGCGTGTATTTGTAACCGTCATTGGGCGAGGTATAGCGATTGCGCACGCGCAGGCCGTCCAGTCCGCCCACATCGACGAAGTACCGCCCCTTGATCCCCATGTCCGCCGCGAACGGCATCGGGAAGTCGACCTGCGCCGACGCCGTGTACAGGAACCGGCCACCCAGGAAATCTTCCTGCGAATGCATGGGATAGGTCACGCCATCGATCGTGCGCGAATGGATACCCATCGAACGCGGTCCCGCGCCACCGTCGAGGAAGCCGCGCAGCGACGTGCCGCCAAGGTAGAAGTTATCGATGATGTCGCTGCGCCCACCGCCCCAGTTGGCGATGTCGCCGGCACCGGCCTTGAATTCGACGGTCCAGTCGTGGTTGCCCATCAGGTTGTCGAGCGGCAGGTAATAGGCCGCGTCGATCTTGCCACGGACATAGCGTTCGTTGCCGCCGATACCCGCGAAATCGCCGCCGATGCGCACGACGTACCCGCTATGTGGCTGCGAGCGGCGATCGCGCGTGTCATAGGTCAGCGTGGTGCTGAGCTGCGACAGCAGCGACCAGCCCGCCTGATCCAGAACATACCACGAAGAATCGGACCAGGTATCGCCAACGTCTCGGTCCGTCAGCGTATAGCTCCACGACTGCGACAGGTGGTTGTTATACGAATACCCCATGCGCAGCGTCATGCCGTACCGGCCTTCGGAGTAGTTCTGGTACGTCATGTAACGGTTCTGGATGCCGTAGATGTCTATGCCGGCCACCAGGTTGCGGTTGAGGAAATACGGATCCGTTACCGAAATATCCGCCTGGTCCTCGTAATACGCTGCCGTACCCGAGAAACCGGCGTCAATGCCCGTTCCCAGCAGGTTATGCTGTTTCAGGCCGATATTGCCCAGCACGCCCGCATCGGTCGAATACCCGCCGCCCAGCGAGAATTCGCCCGTCGGCTTTTCCACCACGTCGGCGGAAATGTTGACCTTGTCGGGCGAGGATCCCGGCGTCTGGTCGATCGAGACGGTCTTGAAGAAGCCCAGATCCTCCAGAATCGCCTTGGAATACTTGCGGTCCATCGGGGTGTACGGATCGCCTTCGGACATGGGCAACTGCCGGCGGATGACCTTGTCCTCCGTGATGGTGTTGCCGTTGATGTCGACGCGCTCGACATACATGCGCGGGCCTTCGCTGACATCGAACAGAAGGTTGACCGTCCGCTTTTCCGGGTTACGCGCGATTTCGGGGTGGACCATCG
This sequence comes from Novacetimonas pomaceti, assembly GCF_003207955.1. Lineage (NCBI taxonomy): Bacteria > Pseudomonadati > Pseudomonadota > Alphaproteobacteria > Acetobacterales > Acetobacteraceae > Novacetimonas > Novacetimonas pomaceti. Next base: position 177,902 of record NZ_NOXG01000002.1, on the reverse strand, counting down.
CGAACGGATACCCCTTCGCCTGCAGGATTTCCTGCATCGCCGTCGCGTTATGCTGGATCGCGCTGCCGTCATACCACTGGTTGTGGAACAGCGAGATGTACTTGTGCAGGGACGCCGCGCTGACGTGCCGCAGCGAGGAACGGATGTCCATCTTGTTCAGGCGGTACCGCGGTCCCTCTTCCATCGTATAGGTGATGTAGAACGTCTTGCGGTCGGGCGAGAGTTCGCCGGTCGCGTTCTTGACCTGAAAATCGACAAAACCGTTCTTCAGATAAAACCGGTGCAGCAGTTCCGCGTCATACTTTATGCGTTCGGGGTTGTACTGATCGCTGGAAGAGAAAAAGCGGTACCATGCCGTTTCCTTCGAGGACACGATCCCGGCAAGCCGCGTGCTGGTGAAGGTACGGTTCCCCACGAAGGTCACCTTGCGGATCAGCGTCTTCTGGCCCTCGTTGATGCGGAAGATGACATCGACGCGGTTATGGGCCAGCCGGATGACCTGTGGCGTGACGGTCGCGGCGTATCGCGCCTTTTCCGCATAGACGCCCAGTATCTTCTGCCGGTCGGCAGCAATCGTCTTGGCGGAAAACACCGCGCGCGGACGCAGCGATATGACCTTCGTGAGGTCTTCGTCCTTGGCGGTATGGTTCCCCTCGAACACGATCCGGTTGACGATGGGGTTTTCAACGACATGCACGACAAGCACGTTGCCCGAACGCTGCATGCTCACGTCCTTGAACAGGCCGGTGGCATAAAGCGTCTTGAGCGAACGGTCGAGGAGGTCCTGGTCAAAGCGGTCGCCGGGCTGCACCACCATGTAGGACAGGACCGTGCTGGTCTCGATACGGTCGTTACCCTTGATGTCCACCGCCTCGATCGGGTCGGCCAGCGGCGGTGGCTTGATCGCTTCGACTTCGGGCTGCTGCTCCGGCATCATTTCCGGCGAGGGCGCCATACCGGTGGCCGGGGGAGCATCCGGGGCAGCTTCCTGCCCTGCGTCCTGAGCGCGGGCTCCTGCCGTCCAGAACAGCGGCACAACACAAACGGATGCAAGCAGCGCTGAACGTTTACTCGACAAAATCGGCATTCCTCACCATTCGGTAGGCGGACTGGCCCCACTGCCAGCCATGCGGAGAAGTGATCTCCGTGCTGTCATGCATTATCCGCATGGGCGGACGTATCCGATATCGCCCCTGTCGTGCAAGCACTTGTCTCATGCTGCCATTCTTACGTCATCCGACATGTGACGCCAGCCATTGAAACAGGCCGAAATGCGAAAGATCGTTAAATGTCGAAAATAAAAACAGACTGGCGATCAGCGCGAATCCCGCCTGGAAGCTGACCTGCTGGACCCGGCGCGACACCGGACGGCCCATTATTCCTTCGAGGATATAGAACATCAGCCGCCCCCCATCGAGAATCGGTATGGGAAACAGGTTTATCAGGCCCAGATTAATCGACAATAGCGCCATGAACGAAACGATACTGGACACGCCATATTGCGCCACCTGTCCGGACATCTGCGCGATGCGCAGCGGACCACCCAGATCCTTCGTGCTATGCTGTCCCGTCAGCATCTGCCACAGCCCCGCAAGGGTCTGGACCGAAACGTTCCATGTCTCCTTCACGGCGGAGACGAAGGCATGCGGCAGGGACTGCGGCGCGCCCATTTCCGCAAGGAAGGAAACCCCGAGCTGCCCATGCGGCGCCTGCCCCTTGGCGCCGGCCACGCTACCGACCGTCAGGGGCATGGTCAGGTCCCTGCCATCGCGACGCACCGTGACATCGATATGCGCACCGGGTTCGGCAGCCACCCGCGCCTGCAGGTCCGCCACGTCGGAAATGGGATGATCGCCCAGCCGCACGATGGCGTCATGCGGGACGATGCCCGCGACTGCCGCGGCGCTGTTGGGCATGACATCGGCCACGACATTGCGGATGTGCGGCTGCCCCGCAAAGGCGAACAGACCGGTGAACAGGATGATCGCCAGCAGGAAATTGAAAACCGGCCCCGCGACGATCACGATCGCCCGTGACAGCACGGGCTTGTCATGGAACGTCCGGCCCGGCTGCCATGCCGCCATCTGTTCCGGGGTCGCGTCTTCCGGCCCCTCGAACCCGTGCGGCTTGACATAACCGCCCAGGGGAACGGGACACAGCCGCCATTCCGTGCCGACGCTGTCGTGCCAGCGCAGGAGCGGCTTGCCAAAACCGATGGAGAACACCTCCACATGCACGCCCCGCCAGCGCGCGGCCAGGTAATGGCCAAGTTCGTGGATGAAAACCAGCACACCCAGAACCAGGGCGAACGCCAGCACGGTCCGCAGCAGATCATGCATGATGATTATGTATTCCCCTGATGATCACGCGCGGTCGTCCTCCTGCCCGGCCGGGCCTTACGCGGCCCGGGCGGTTATCCGGGCCAGAGCAAGGCGTCGCGCCTCCCGGTCCCAGTGCAGGACCTGCTCCAGCGTATCCGCGCTCTGGTTCCCCAGTGATTGCATCACATCCTCGACAACCCGCGCAATATCCCGGAAGCCGATTTCGCGATTCAGGAAGGCCTCCACCGCGATTTCATTGGCGCCGGACAGGATCGTGGAGGCCGCCCCGCCCGCGCGCAGCGATTCCCGCGCCAGGCGCAACGCGGGGAAACGTTCCTCATCCGGGGCCTCGAAATCCAGCCGCGACAGCGCGGCAAGGTCAAGGCGCGGCGAATTGGTCGCCATCCGCCTGGGCCAGGCCAGGGTGTGGGCGATGGGAATGCGCATGTCGGCGGAACCAAGCTGCGCTATGATGCTGCCATCGGTGTACTGCACCATGCTGTGCACCACGGACTGGGGATGGATGATGACATCGATCCGGTCTTCCGTCATGTCGAACAGGCGCGCCGCCTCGATCAGTTCCAGCCCCTTGTTGAACATCGTGGCGGAATCAATGGTGATCTTGGCGCCCATGCTCCATGTCGGGTGTTTCAGCGCGGCTTCCAGCGGGGCATTTTCCATCTCCTCGATGGTGGCGCGGCGGAACGGGCCGCCTGACGCGGTCAGCACGATCTTTTCAACCTGATCGACCTGCCCGTCGGCCATCGACTGGAAAATGGCGTTATGTTCCGAATCGACCGGCAGCAGCGTCGCGCCCGCATCGCGCACCGCGCGCAGCATGACATCGCCGGCACAGACCAGCGCTTCCTTGTTCGCCAGCGCCACGGCACGCCCGTTGCGGACCGCAGCCAGGGTGGGTTCCAGCCCGATGGCCCCGGTAATCGCCGCCATGGTCCAGTCGACAGGCACGCCCGCCGCCCGGATCACCGCCTCGCGCCCGCCGGAAACGCGTGTGTCCGTTCCCGCCAGCAGGGTTTCCAGTTCCCCCACCAGGGATTCGTCGGCAATGACCGCATATTCCGCGTCCAGGGCGCGCGCCTGCTCCGCCAGGCGGGCAACATTGCGCCCCCCCACCAGGGCCACGACACGGAACCGCTCCGGCGCCTGCAACAGCAGATCCACAGTGGAACAGCCGATACTGCCGGTACTGCCCAGAACGGAAACTGTCTTCATCCTACCGATTTCCCCAATTTGCTTTTCATCTCGACCGTCCTTGCGGTCAGTGCAGGCCGACATACCAGAAAGCAGCGCCCGCCGCTGCCCCCAGTGAAATCAGTGCCGCCAGGGGCGCCGCCACCAGCAGGCCGTCAAAACGGTCCAGAAGCCCCCCGTGACCCGGGATCAGCGCCCCCGAATCCTTGACGCCGCGCGCCCGCTTGAGCGCACTTTCGGCCAGGTCGCCCGCCTGCGCCGCAATCGCCATCACCCCGCCCATCATGGCGCCACGCCATGCACAGCCGGGCAGCGCGTCAGGCAGCAGGGCAGCGATCACGGCCCCGCCCGCCACCGCGCACAGCAGGCCGCCACATGATCCCGACCATGTCTTGGCCGGTGAAATGCGCGGCGCCAGCTTCGGGCCGCCCACGGCGCGGCCGGTCAGGTAGGCGCCCGTATCGCTCAGCGCGACGCAGGCCACGACAAACAGCACGACACCCGCGCCGGGATGGGTCATGAAACGCAGCCACAGCAGGGAAACACCCGCACACCCGACCGCGACCTGCCCCGCCCACAGCGCGGGACCGAACACGAACGCCACGCCCATCACCAGAAAGGCGCCGCCCCACTGCCCCGTCAGGGCGCAGGCCGCACACGCCAGCGGCCAGAGCAGGTAAAGGATCCCCCGCCAGCTGCGCGCGGACAGGGAAAACAGGCGTCCCCATTCGGACGCCATTCCCACCATCGCCAGCACGATCATCGCGGCATAGGCCACACCACCCGCCCACACGCACAGGGCCGCCAGCGGTATGATTACCGCGGCCGACAGCACGCGCGCGCGCAGGTCCTTCCACCCCCGGCCGGAATTCTTTCCCGGCGGGGTCCGCGTGGCGGAAGAAGGAAACGGGACCACGGTTGGCGTGGGATCAGACCGGTCTTGCACCGAAGCGCCTTTCGCGCCGGGAAAAGATTTCAAGCACGGCATTGAAATGCCCCGCGTCGAAATCAGGCCACGGCGTCTCTATGAATATCAGTTCGGCATAGGCCGACTGCCACAACAGGAAATTGGACAGGCGGCTTTCACCGCTGGTCCGCACCACGATATCAGGGTCAGGCATGTCCGCCGTCATCAGGAAGCCGCCAAAGACGTCCTCATCGACCTGATCGACCGCCAGCGTCCCGTTGCCGATATCCGCCGCCATCCGCAGGGCCGCCTGCACGATATCGGCCCGCCCGCCATAGGACAGCGCAAGGACCACCGTCAGGACCGTATTGGACGCGGTTTCAAGCTCCGCGCGGCGGGCTTCGGCCCGGACGTCGGGGGCAAAGCGCGACAGGTCGCCAATGATGCGGATGCGCACGCCCTTCGCCGCCAGTTCCGCGACCTTGTAGCGCAGGTAATAACGCAGGAGGCTGGTCAGGTCGGCCACCTCCTGCGGGGTGCGCCGCCAGTTTTCCGAGGAAAAGGCGTAAAGCGTCAGCCATTTCACGCCCGCCGCGACAGCCGCGCGGATGCAGCGCTGCACCGCCTCCGCCCCGGCGCGGTGGCCGGCAAGCAGCGGCAGCCCGCGCGCCGTGGCCCACCGCCCGTTGCCATCCATGATGATCGCCACATGGACCGGCACGCCCCCGGCTCGTCGTTCCCCGACAACTGGGTACATGCGGGGTTCAGACCTGCTTGATCTCGCGTTCTTTTTCCGCGAGCAGTTCGTCAACACGCTTCACATACTGGTCCGTCAGCTTCTGGATCGCATCCGACCAGACCTTGACGTCATCCTGGCTGATTTCGCCCTTCTTTTCCTGGCCGCGTGTCTGTTCCATGCCATCGCGCCGCACGCCGCGCACCGCGATCTTGCCATTTTCGGCGTACTTGCCCGCCGCGCGCGCCAGTTCGTTGCGGCGTTCCTCGGTCAGCTGGGGGATGGGCACGCGCACGGTCTGGCCATCCGCCGCCGGATTCAGGCCCAGCCCGCTGTCGCGGATGGCACGTTCGACCGCACCGACCAGCGAACGGTCCCATACCTGCACCGTCAGCATCCGTGCCTCCGGCACCGCGATGGAACCTACCTGCGTCAACGGCACCTCGCCGCCATATGCCTCAACGCGTACCGGCTCCAGCAGGGCCGGGCTGGCGCGGCCCGAACGCAGGCCGGCAAAATCACGACGCAGGCTTTCCAGCGCCCCCTCCATGCGGCGGGTTACATCCGCCAGCAAACTTTTCTGATCGACAGACACCTTGGCCCTCCCAACATTCCTGAGACGGCCGTATCCGACCGCCATGCGACTCCTTAGCGCGGGGCTTGGACCTCAGTCCGAGGCCACGATGGTGGTAAAGCGTCCCTCACCCCGCATAACGCGCGAAAACGCGTCTTTTTCATGGATATTGAACACCACGATCGGCAACCTGTTCTCGCGCGCCAGGCTGATGGCGGCCGCGTCCATGACATTGAGGTCATTGGCCAGCACATCACGATAGGTCAGCGTATCGTAGCGACGCGCGTCAGGCACCTTGCGCGGGTCGGCGGAATAGACGCCATCGACCTGCGTTCCCTTGAACAGGGCGCTGCATTCCATTTCCGCCGCCCGCAGCGCGGCCCCCGTATCGGTGGTAAAGAACGGGTTGCCGGTACCGGCGGCGAAAATCACCACGCGTCCCTTTTCCATATGCCGCACGGCGCGGCGACGGATATAGGGTTCCGCGATCGAGGACATCTGGATCGCCGTCATCACGCGGGTCGGGATTCCCTGGCGTTCCAGCGAATTCTGCATCAGCAGGGCATTGATGACCGTAGCCAGCATCCCGGCGTAATCGCCCTGGGCACGGTCCATGCCGCGCGCCGCGGCCGCGACGCCGCGAAAGATGTTGCCCCCCCCGACAACCAGACACACCTCAACACCCGTGCGCGCGACGGCGGCCACGTCGGCCGCGATGCCATCGACGGTCGCGGGATCGATCCCATAGGACCCGGCGCCCATCAGGGCCTCGCCCGAAACCTTCAGCAGGACCCGGCGATAGGTGGAGGGTTTGTCTGGGGCATGATCTGTTAGCGGATTTGTCATTGGCCCTCGAACACAGCAGGAATAAAGACACAGCCGCAGACCGCCGCCCGCCAGTGACCGCGCGCCCACGCAGCACATGTCATATAGGGGGTTCGCCCCCCTCACAAGCACACGATGTTGATAATACGGCGATGGGATCGCGGCCCGCGCCGCGCCCGCGCCACGTGGGCCGTCGCCGGCGCGGGGGACGAATCCTCAGGAAGCGTCGTCCAGCCCGATGGCCCGCAGGCGGGCACGCTCCTCGTCCCAGCCGGAACGTTCCTTCACATTCAGGAACAGGTGGCACGGACGTTCCAGCAGGCGCGACAGCTCCAGACGCGCGCGTTCCCCGATGCTGCGAATCCGCGAACCGCGTTCCCCGATCAGGATCGCCTTGTGCGATGCCCGCGCCACATAGATCGTCACCTCGATCCGCACGGACCCGTCGGGACGTTCCTGAAAGCTTTCCGTCTCCGCCGTGGCGGAATAGGGCACTTCCTCATGCGTCTGCAGGAAAATCTGCTCACGCACCAGTTCGGCGGCCAGCAACCGGTCGGGCAGGTCCGTCAGATCGTCCTCGGGGTACAGGTACGGCCCCGCGGGCAGTTCCGCCGCGATACGGTCCAGCAGGTCCTCGACCCCCTGCCCCGAGCGCGCGCTGATCATGAAGACATGTTCGACCGGCAGCAGGCCCGACAGTTCCGCCGTCAGCGGCAGCAGCACCTCGCGCCGCACGAGGTCGGTCTTGTTCAGCACCAGCCACACCCGGCGCTTGCGCTGCGCCAGTTCCGCGATGATTTCACGCACCGAATCCGTCAGGCCCGCGCGCGCATCGACGATCAGCAGCGTGATGTCCGCGTCCTCCGCCCCGGTCCACGCGGCCGCGACCATCGCGCGGTCCAGCATCCGGCGCGGGCGGAAGATGCCCGGCGTGTCCACCAGCAGGATCTGCGCATGATGACGCATCAGGATCCCCAGCACCCTGAAACGCGTCGTCTGCGCCTTGGGGCTGACGATCGACAGCTTGGTGCCCGCCATGCGGTTCAGCAGCGTGGACTTGCCCGCGTTGGGCGCACCCACGATGGCGACGAAACCACAGCGGGTCGTCATGTCTTCATGTTCCGGCATTTTTCATTCCCACGGCCGCGACAGCCGCCCCGATTGTTCCGATTCCGTGCCCGTCGCGCCAATCGCCGTCCGGCAACCTGTCACCTGGCAATCAGCCGTCAGCCAGCCGTCAGCCAAACTGGCTGAGCAGCCGGGCCGCCGCCTCGCTTTCGGCCGCGCGCTTGCTTCCGGCGACGCCTTCGCCGCGCCGTCCCGATGCCTCCACCGAAATCACGAAACGGGGCGCATGCGACGGCCCGTCGGTGGACACCACCTTGTATACCGGCAGCGGCAGCCCGCGTGCCAGCACCCATTCCTGCAACGCCGTCTTGGGATCCTTGGGCGGCCGGGCCTGCGCCACGATGGCGTCATTCCATGCCCGCCGCACAAAGGCGCGGGCGGGTTCAAGGCCACCGTCGAGGTAGATCGCCCCCAGGATGGCCTCCACCGCGTCCGCCAGCACGTTGGCCATCTGCCGCACGCCGGCGCGGGCTTCATGCTCCGCCACGTCAAGGGCGGATGGCAGGGCCATTTCCTCGGCGATCTGCGCCAGCACCGTGCGCGACACCAGATGCGCGTGACGCGGACCCAGCGCGCCTTCCTGCTCGTCGGGGAAGCGTTCGAGCAGCCATTCCGCCATCAGCAGACCCAGCACGCGGTCGCCAATGAACTCCAGCCGTTCGTTGGATCCCGCGCCACGGCGCGCCACCGACTGGCGCGTGCGCCGCCCGCCCGCGCTGCTGCGCTGGTGTGCCGCGGAACGATGCGTCAGCGCCTCGCGCAGCAGCGCGGGATTACGGAAGGAATAGCCGACATAGGCCTCGATCCGTTCGGATTCAGGGGCCGCGCTGCCGGATGCGGCATTACCGGGGACCTGCATGATCAGTGCACTCCCATGAACAGGCGCCCCCAGCGGATTTCCGTGGGCCAGCGCCAGAATTCCCATGTCGGATACTGCGAGTCCACGGACAGGAATATCCACTTGGCCTGCCCGATCAGGTTTTCCATCGGCACGAAGCCAAGGTCCTGCGGCGCGTCGCCCATGAACCGGCTGTCCGCGCTGTCATCGCGGTTGTCGCCCATGACGAAGAAATATCCCGGCGGCACGACGTATTCGGGGGTGTCGTTCTTGTCCCCCTCGTCCGTCAGCTTCAGGATGTCATGCGCCACGGACGGGCGACCCGCGCTTCCCGGCAGGTCCTCGCGATAACGTTCGCCCTCCATGCGGGTATGATGTTCGTCGATGGCGACATACTCGCCCTCGGGCGTGCGGGGCACGAGTTCCCCGTTCAGGTAAAGCTGCCCCTCGCGCATCTGGATGCGATCGCCCGGCAGGCCGACGACCCGCTTGATGTAGTCAATCGACGTATCCTTGGTAAAGCGGAAGACGGCAACGTCGCCACGATGCGGCTCGCTGCCGAAAATACGGCCGCTGAACAGGTTGGGCGACAGCGGCAGGGAGAAATGCGAATAGCCGTAGCTGTATTTGGCGACCCATACGTAATCCCCCACCTGCAGGGTCGGGATCATGGAGCCGGACGGGATGTTGAAGGGTTCGAACAGGGCCGTGCGGACGAAAATCGCGATCGCGCCGGCCACCACGACCGTGCGCAGAAGTTCCAGCATGCCGCGCGTTCCCGTGGCCGGGGCGGTCGTCAGGGTAGATGGCGTATGGGGATCATCGCTCGACATGTTATCCATAAATCCGGCTTCGTGCTCGACCGGGCGCAGTAATGGACCGGACGCATATTCTGGCGATCAAGCCCACGGGGCCACCCCCTGTCAAGCATGGTCGGCCATGCGCGCGGGTCTGAATGGATCAGGCCGGCGGCGCTTCATCCGCCACGATGGTGACCTGGGCAAAGGCATAGGGGTATTCATCCGTCATCGTCACCATGATGCGCGGGCGGTATCCCGCCGGCACGATTTCATGCAGGCGCAGGCGCGCGCCACCCGACAGGACCATGACCGGCTGCCCCCCCGGCAGGTTTTCCACCCCAAGGTCGCGATGATGCACGCCGCGCGCGAATCCCGTGCCCAGCGCCTTGGCGCAGGCTTCCTTCGCGGCCCAGCGCTTGGCATAGGTCCCCAGCCGTGCCTGTCCTGAACGCCTGTCGGCCGCCTGACGTTCCCGCGTGGTAAAGACGCGGGCCTCGAACCGGGGGCCATGGCGTTGCAGGACGCGCTCGATCCGGCGGATATCGCACAGGTCGGACCCGATCCCGATAATCATGCAATCAGCGCCTCATCCCTTGGCGCGCTCGACCTGGACCACGCCGGTTTCCGCCCGCAGCGCCGCCATGATCGATGACAGGTGCCGCAGGTCACGGACCTCGATATCGGCAAGGATCTCCATGAATTCCAGCTGCCGGTTGACGATGCGCAGGTTGACCATCACGCCTTCATGCTTGGTCGCGATATTGGTCAGCGTCGCAAGGACGGACGGTTCGTTGGCCGTCACGACACTCAGCCGCCCGACATGCGTGCCTGCCGCGTTGCGTGCGATCAGGTCATAATCCCAGTTCAGGTCCATGAAGCGTTCGGGCGTGGCGGCGAAGGTTTCCAGCGTCTGGCATCCCTGCGCATGGACCGTGATGCCCTTGCCGGTGGATACGATCCCCACGATGCGGTCACCCGGCAGCGGATGGCAGCAGCCCGCGAAATGCACCGCCATGCCCGCGCCGACGCCCGCCAGCGCCATGCCCGCCGCGTTCTTGTGCCGCGCGGCGGAAAATGACGTGGTGCTTTCGGCCGAGCGCATCGAAAGACCCGGCACCATGCGCGGCGCGCGCGGCGCGCGACGCAGTTCGGGATAGGCGGTCTGCACCACCTCACGCGCGGACAGGTTGCCATTGCCCACCGCCACGTACAGGTCCGCCACCGAGGACAGGCGCAGTTCCTTGAGCAGGCTTTCCAGCACCTTTTCCGAACCGTCCACCCCTTCCTGACGGAAGGACTTGGCCAGCGCGACGCGACCGCTGTCGAGATGCGATTCACGCTGCTGGAGCGCCACGTGCCGGCGGATGCGCGCCCGCGCCTTGCCCGTGACGACAAACCGCTCCCACGAGGGCGAGGGCGTGCCCCCGCGCGCGGTCATGATCTCCACCTGATCGCCGTTCTGCAGTTCGTGACGAAGCGGCATCAGGCGGCCGTTGATCCGTGCGCCGACGCAGCTGTCGCCCACCTGGCTGTGCACGGCATAGGCGAAATCGATCGGTGTCGCGCCACGCGGCAGGGAAATCAGCTGTCCCTTCGGCGTGAAGCAGAACACCTGATCCTGATAGAGTTCCAGCTTGGTATTTTCGAGGAATTCGTCCGGGGCCGCCGAATCCTCCAGGATGTCGAGCAGGTCCTGAACCCATGGCAGGCCGGAGACCACCTGCGACGCGTCACCGATCTTTCCATCGCCACCCTGCTTGTACAGCCAGTGGGAGGCGACGCCGTTTTCCGCGACATCGTGCATTTCCGACGTGCGGATCTGCACCTCGATCTTCTGGTTGCGCGGATGGCGCAGGGTCACGCCGGTATGAAGGCTCTGGTATCCGTTCACCTTGGGGGTGGAGATATAGTCCTTGAACCGCCCCGCGATGACCGGATAGGCCGCATGCACCGCGCCGAGCGTGACATAACATCCCTCCCGCGTGGGCACGATGATGCGGAACGCCATGATGTCCGAAAGCTGTTCAAACGCCACGTTGCGGCGCTGCATCTTTTCCCAGATGGAATAGGGCGTCTTTTCCCGGCCGGTGACCTCGACACCATGCAGCCCGGCTTCGGTGCACAGGTTCTGCAGCTCGTGCCGGATTTCCTCGATCACGTCCGCACCCTGCCCGCGCAGGTAATTGAGGCGGGCGCGGATGGTGGCCATCGCCTCGGGCTCAAGCTCCGCGAAGGAAAGGTTCTGCAGTTCGACCTTGACCTTCTCCATGCCGATGCGATCAGCCAGCGGCGCATAGATTTCCATGGTCTCGCGCGCGATGCGCTGCCTGCGGTCAAGACGCTGCACGTAATGCAGGGTGCGCATGTTGTGCAGGCGGTCCGCCAGCTTGACGATCAGGACGCGGATGTCCTTCGACATCGCCAGGACCAGCTTGCGGAAATTCTCGGCCTGCTTAGTGCGGTCGGACTGCAGTTCCAGCCGCGTCAGCTTGGTCACGCCATCGACCAGTTCCGCGATGGTCGGACCAAACTGCGCGCGCAGCTGGGCCTGCGTTACGCCCGTATCCTCGATCGTGTCATGCAAAAGCGCGGTGGCGATGGATGCCGTATCCAGCCGGAACCCCGCCAGGATATTCGCCACCGCCAGCGGATGGGTGATGTAGGGATCGCCGTTGTCGCGGGCCTGCCCCTCATGCGCGCGGTTCGCGACGTCGAACGCGCGGCGGATCAGATCGATGTCGGCGTTGGGGTCATAGGCCTGTATGCGCCGGATCAGCCCGTCGCATGAAATGACGCGCCCGGCATGGCCATCAGGCGCGTCCTGCCCCATGACGGGGACGACGCCCTTCCCCTCTGGTGGAGGCGTCAGCGCGGGGGACGTGGTGGGGGAAGCCGTCGTTTGTGTGCCAACCCGATCCGTCACATCCGTCCCCTATCGCCAGAAGAAGCCTATCGCGAACCCCGACCGCCGAGTTCCGCCTCGATGGTGGCCTCAAGTTCCTCCGCCGTCATGCCAGCGGTGTGGCGGGCCTCTTCCTCGGCCGAGACATCCTGGAGGCCGAAGATGTTCTGTTCCGTCGGGATGAGGTCGACCACCTCCTCATCGGCGGGCTCGGGCTCGGGGGCGCGGGCCAGCGAACGCAGCAGATCGCTCTTGACCTGATCCAGACTGATTGTCTGGTCCGCGATTTCACGCAGGGCGACAACAGGATTCTTGTCGTTGTCGCGATCGATCGTCAGTTCCTCGCCGCGCGACAGGGCGCGGGCGCGCTGGGCCGCCAGCAGCACCAGTTCAAAACGGTTGGGAACCCGCTCAACGCAGTCCTCGACAGTGACGCGTGCCATCAGGCCAGACTCCGGTTTTCTATGAAACAATATATCGGTTGAACCACATCAGATACCCCCACCCGCCCTGCAACGCAAGCACGCTGTTGCATCATGTCAGTCCGGCAGGCGGGCGATGGGCTGGTCCGCGACGCGGGCAAGCAGGGTGCCAAGCGCGTCCCCGCTGACGGGATCGCGCCAGTCCGGCGCGACATCGCGCAGCGGCAGCAGCACGAAGGCGCGCTGGCATGCGCGCGGATGCGGAAGGATGGGGTCGGGCCTGGCGCGGACAATGTTGCCCATCGCGATGATATCAAGATCCAGCGGCCGCGCGGCATTGATATATGTACGTACGCGCCCGGCCCGTGCCTCGATCTCCTGCAGGGCCGACAGCAGTGCTTCGGGGCGGATGTCGCCATGTGCGCGCACGACGCCATTGACGTACGGGGGCTGTCCCGACGGCGGGACGGGCGCGCTTTCATACCAGTGGGAAACGGCATCGACATGGATGTCCGCAATCCGCCCTATTTCCGCCACAGCCCAGTGGCATGTCTGGAGTGGCCCCTCCCCCGTGCGGCGGGGCAGGTTCGCCCCTATCGCCACGAGGATGCCAGTTGACCCCCCATTGCAACCGGGCACCTTATCGTGCGTATCCATGTCGTGATTAATAACATGATTGGATGATTTGTTATCTCTTGGATGATTTGTTATCTCAAAGTTTATGACTAAATCGGTACGGATACCGTCGCGCCGGGGATCACCGCCATGACACATCCCTGCGAACATCCGGCGAACCGGATCGCAGGGATCACAGAACATGGAATTTCAATTGTCCGCCGCGCATGCCGGGTTACCTCTTTCAGGGACGCTTACTAATGTTCTTTCAGCCTCAGGAACGGCTTTGTCTTTTTATTGACGGAACCAGCCTGTATTCAGCCTCGCGCAACCTCGGGTTCGAGGTTGACTATCGTAAACTCCTGTCCTTTTTCAGATCGAAATCGAATGTCCTGCGTGCCTATTATTATTCCGCGGTGCTGGAAACCGAGGAGTATTCGCCGCTCAAGCCGCTGACGGACTGGCTTGTCTATAACGGCTATTTCCTGGTGACGAAGACGGCGCGCGAATATACCGACCATGCCGGGCGCCGCCGTGTAAAGGGCAACATGGACATCGAACTTGCGGTGGACATGCTGGAAATGGCGCCGAAGATCGACCATGCCGTCCTCTTCAGCGGCGATGCGGATTTTCGGCGTCTGCTTGAGGCCGTGCAGCGTCAGGGCGTGCGCACGACGGTGATCGCGTCCATCAAGACGTCGCCGCCCCTGATTGGCGACGAACTGCGACGTCAGGCCGACCAGTTTGTCGAACTGGCGGACATCGCATCGCACTTTACCCGGCGCCAGATCGAAAGCCGCACGTCGCGTCCGTCCGCCCCGGCGCCAGTGCGGCATCCGGCCGACCACCTGAGCGACCTGCCGGAAGAATAGGAAGAATAAGGAAACGAAGGCGGGAATTCCTTTCCATGGCCCTTCCCCGACCGGGAAGGGCCATGGAATTCATTCCGCTCCTCAGCCTTCGAGCTGAAGGGTCTCACGCGTCCAGTCGCGGGTCTTGGCGCACAGGTCGGGATTGTCCGACAGGCGCTTGCCATAGGACGGGATCATCTTGCGCAGGCGATCCTCCCACTGTGGCAGGCGATCGGCAAAGCAGCGCTGGATGACCGACAGCATGATCGGCGCTGCGGTGGACGCCCCCGGCGATGCCCCCAGCAGGCCCGCGATCGAACCGTTCGCCCCGGTCACGACCTCCGTCCCGAACTGCAGCACGCCCCCCTTCGCGGCGTCCTTCTTGATGACCTGGACGCGCTGGCCCGCAGTGATCAGTTCCCAGTCGCTGCTGCGCGCGTCCGGCACGAAATCACGCAGCGCCTTCATCCGGTCCTCGTTCGACTGCATGACCTGCTGGATAAGGTATTTCGTCAGCGGCCAGTTGTCGCGGGCCACCGCCAGCATCGCGCCGATATTGTCCATGCGGATCGAACGCGGCAGGTCCAGCCACGACCCGTTCTTGAGGAACTTGGTCGAGAACCCGGCATACGGCCCGAACAGCAGCCCTTCGCGCCCGTCGATCACGCGGGTATCGAGGTGCGGGACCGACATTGGCGGCGCGCCCACCGATGCCTTGCCATAGACCTTGGCATGGTGGCGGGCCACGATGTCGGGGTTGGTGCAGCGCAGGAACTGCCCGCTGACGGGGAAGCCACCGATGCCGCGCGCCTCCGGAATGCCGCTTTTCTGCAGCAGCGGCAGCGCGCCGCCACCCGCGCCGACGAACACGAAACGCGCCGACACGTCGCGCGCCGCCCCGTCATGCATGCCACGCACCGACACGGTCCATCCCGACCCCGCCTGGCGCAGGTTGGTCACTTCGTGGGCGAGGTTGAGGTCAAATCCCGGCCCGGCGCACAGCACGTCCACCAGCTTGTGCGTCAGGGCCCCGAAATTGACGTCGGTTCCGGCAGGGTGATGCGTCGCGGCCAGCGGCGTGCCCGGCCTGCGCCCGTCCATCACCAGCGGCATCCATTGCGCCAGCTGCGCGGTGTCGGTGGAATACGCCATGCCCGCGAACAGCGGATGATCCTTCAGCGCGTCATAGCGACGCTGGAGGAAATCGACATTCTCCGGCCCCCAGACGAAGCTCATGTGCGCGATGGGGTTGAGGAAATCGCGCGGGGAGGCAATCAGGCCGGCATCCACAAGATAGGACCAGAACTGCCGTGAAACCTGAAAGGCCTCGTTGACGTTGACCGCCTTGGAAATATCGATTTCGCCACCCGCGCCCATGGGGGTGTAATTCAGTTCGCACAGCGCGGAATGGCCCGTGCCGGCATTGTTCCAGCCGTTGGAGCTTTCGAGCGCGACGTCATCAAGACGCCCGAACAGCGCGATCGACAGTCCGGGCTCCAGTTGCTTGAGCATCACGCCGAGCGTGGCGCTCATGATACCGCCGCCGACAAGGACGACATCATAGGTGGAATCGGCAGTGGTAGGCTGAGAGGTCATGATATTCTCCGCTTCGGCGTCGGACAGTGATGTCATGGCTGCGATCGTGCGTTCCGGGCAGCCTGCCGGTGGCGCGGGACAGGCCGGTCCGGGGCGTCCCCGATTGGCCATGCCACGCCGGATTTCCTGCTTCCGCGTTCCGACATGCCCGGCGCGCGGATACCGTCCGGCCCATGCCTGCGTCCCGCGTGCGTTTCCCCCGGATTACGGGGGGACAGGCACGCCGGACGCTGGCGGGCATGACAGCGATAGTCATTCCTCATGCCATTGGCGACGTCATTGTGGCGCATCATCTTTGTGCGAGGGCGAAGGATCGGGACGCATCCCTGCATCCCGTGCATGGCATTCATGCGGCATCCACGCCCGGCCCCGCGATGCGATAGCCGTTGCGGATCATGGAGATGGCCACCATGCACGACAGGACGCGCGTGGACAGGGAATCCGCACGGCTGGTCAGGATCACGGGCACCCGCGCGCCAAGGACGATGCCCGCCGCCTGCGCCCCCCCGAGGAAGGTCATCTGCTTGGCGAGGATATTGCCTGCCTCCAGGTCGGGAACGATCAGGATGTCGGCCTGCCCCCCGATGGGGGAATGCACGCCCTTGCATCGCGCGGCCTCCGGGCTCAGCGCGTTGTCGAATGCCAGCGGGCCATCGACGATGCCGCCGGTGATCTGTCCCCTGTCCGCCATCTTGCAGATGATCGCGGCGTCCAGCGTTGACTGCAGGCCGGGATTGACCGTTTCCACCGCCGACAGCAGCGCCACGCGCGGGCAGGCGATTCCCAGCATGTGCGCAAGGTCGATCGCGTTGCGCACGATGTCGCGCCGCACATCGAGGTCGGGGGCGATGTTGACCGCCCCGTCGCTGACCAGCAGCGGCCGCCCCACCCCCGGCAGGTCGAGGACATAGACATGGCTCATCCACCGATCGGTGCGCAGCCCGCCTTCATGATGGCCGATTTCATGAAGGTAGACGCGCGAATGCAGCGCCCCCTTCATCAGGACGGCGACCTCCCCGTCGCGGGCCATCCGTACCCCGCGCTGCGCCGCCTGCGCGTCATCGATGGCCTCCACGATGCGGCAGGGCGTGATGTCGAGGGCCTCTTCTTGCGCGATCTCGCGGATCCGGGCCGCAGGTCCGATCAGGACGGGCTGGGCCAGCCCACGGCGCAGCAGTTCGCACGCGGCACGCAGCGACACCGCGCTGCAGGGATAGATGATGCCGACCGGCAGCGGCGGGGTGCCATGCAGCGTGGCGGCGAGATCATCGAAAAAATGCAGCGCGGGCGTCGTGGCAGACGTCGTCATGGGACTTTCCAGCAGACAGACAGAACAGGAAGCGTCCCCTTCCTTGCCACACAGTGGGGGGGGCCTCGCGCATCATCTTTACGCGACCACTCCGCCACCCTGACCACCCCGCCGTGACATCCACGCCCCCATTGGGCAAGCTTGTGACAACCTTCTGCCCGCATTGCGGGTTTTCATAGGATGCTTGAACCATTCAGGAGCCCTGACATGTCTTCTCTGGTCGGTTTTATCGGTTTTGGCGCGATGGCCTGCCGCATGGGTGCCAACCTGCGCAAGGCGGGTTACGACATCGTGGCCTATACCCCCTCGGGCAAGGGGGGCGACGGCAGCGTGCGCTTCCTTCCCACGCCCCGCGCGCTGGCGCAGGAGGCCGATATCGTCCTCGTCTCCGTCCCCGATGACGAGGCGCTGGACAAATCCATGTCCGGCCCCGACGGGGCGCTGGCGGGCATGAAATCCGGCGGCCTGCTGATCAACACCAGTTCCGTGGCACCCGAAACCTCGGTCGCGCTGGCGAAACAGGGGGCCGCGTCGGGCATCACGGTGCTCGACGCCCCTGTCGCGGGCAGCACGCCAGAGGCCGAATCCGCCAATCTGGTGGTCCTGGTGGGGGGGAGCGCGGCCGATGTCGCGCGCGCGCAGCCCATTTTCGACGCCATCGGGCGGCTGACCATCCATGCCGGCCCGTCGGGAAGCGGATCGAAGCTGAAGCTGGTCATCAACGGCATCATGGGTGCCACCCTGTCCGTCGTGGCCGAAGGCGTGGCCTATGGGCTGGCGTCCGGGCTGGAACGCGGCATGCTGTTTGACGCGCTGGATGCGGTGCCGGTCATCTCCCCCCATCACAAGCGCAAGCTCAAGGCGGCGAAGGCCGGTGATTTCAGCCCGCAGTTCCCCACGCGCCTGATGCAGAAGGACATGCGCCTGCTGATGACCGACGCCGCGCGGCAGATGGCCCCGATGCCCGCCACGGCCGCCGCGACACAGTCGCTGAGCCTGACGCGACGCCGTTACCCGAACGAGGATTATTCCGCCCTGTTCGCCATCATGGAAAAGATGGTCGCCAACGACACGCCGTAAATCCCCCTCCCGTCACGCCATGCGGATCACGTCAGATCCGTCCGCGCGCCATCGCCGCCATGACCGCCAGCCGGTCGCCGATGCCGCGCGCGGCCACGGCGTCGGGGTCCCGCGCAACACCGGCCCGCAGGTCGCGCCGCCCCAGCACCGTAGGCAGCGCGGCCGGCAGCACGGCACGCGGCAGGCGGGGCGCCGCCTGCATGGCCTGCGTGTAAAACGCCTCCCCCTCGGTCCGCAGCGCATCGTGCAGTGCCGCCAGCTGCCGGGGCGTGGCATGGCCCTCACGCGCGCCATCGCGGGTCAGGGATACGGCCTCCAGCGCCGTATCCGGCAGGGGACAGCGCCCCGAACGCAGCACAACAGCCAGATGCCGCGCCAGCGCACCCGCGCCGTAAAGCGCCCCCATGTCCGCGACCGCGGCCCGGCATGCCGCGTCATCGCAGCCGATCGCTTCGGCCATGGCGCGCTGCACCCCGCCCGCCCCCAGGCGCATGTTCGCGCGCCACGCATCCCAGTCCGGCAGGCCGTCAAGTTCACATTCGCGCGCATCGACAATCCCGCGCACGGTGTCCGCGTCCACCCTGCCGCGTGACAGCAGGTCCACAAGGGCGATCGCCACCGGATGGCGCTGCGGGTCGCCGCCATCGATCACGTCGCGCCACCACTGCAGCCGGATCATCCCCGCGATCGGCCCCGCCACCGCCCATGATGCAGGAGTCGACAGCGCGCGAACGCACTCGTGATTGAAGGCGATCAGGGTCATCGCCGCCTCACGCGCGGGGGCGGGGACAAACAGGGCGCACAGGAAACGGTCCGGATCGAAACGCCGCGCGATCGCGCCACATTCGGACAGGCCATCGGTGGATTGTGCTGCATCCTGTGCAGTGGTCATGACGTTAGGGATCCATGCGTTACGATGAAGCCACGCCCGCGTGCGTGACTTGACGCACCCGCCGTGCGCCCATAGCTGTTTAGGGGTAGCGGTGAGATACCGCCTTTTGCAATTGCCAGGAGAACGTTCATGGCCTTCGAATTGCCCTCCCTTCCCTTCGCCTACAATGCGCTTGCCGCGCGTGGCATGTGCCAGGAAACCCTGGAACTGCATCATGACAAGCATCATCAGGCTTATGTGACGGCGCTGAACGGATTTGTCGAATCCAAGCCTGCCCTGCAGGGCAAGTCGCTGGAAGAGATCATCCTGATGGTCAAGGGCGACCCGGCGCAGGCCCCGGTGTTCAACAATGCGGGACAGCACTGGAACCACATCCTGTTCTGGCAGAACCTGTCGCCCAAGGGCGGCGTGATGCCGGATTCCGTGTCCAAGAAGCTGGTCGAGGATTTCGGCAGCATCGAAAAGTTCAAGGCCGACTTCAAGGCGGCTGCCGCCTCGCAGTTCGGTTCGGGCTGGGCATGGCTGGTCCTTGGCCCCGATGGCAAGCTGGCGGTGACGAAGACGGCCAATGGCTCCAACCCGCTGGCCGAAGGCCAGGGCAAGGTGCTACTGGGCCTCGACGTGTGGGAACATTCCTACTACCTCGATTTCCGCAACCGTCGTCCCGACTATATCGTCAACTACCTCGACAAGCTGGCGAACTACGAATTTGCCGAAGCGCAGCTCAAGGCCGCGTAAGGCATCGCCACGGCATTGCCGGGCGGCCCCGCGGTCGCCATGATGAAGCCCGGTCGCAAGCGCGGCCGGGTTTTTTGTTTCCCCCTTCCCCCGCATCCAGACGGGGCATGACAAAGGCATGCAGGATTCCGCGATGACCCTTCATTCATGGTGGCTGTTTTCCGTCGCCGTCTTTCTTCTCTGCGCCATTCCCGGTCCCAACATGCTCCATGTCCTGACACGCAGCGTCTATTTCGGCGTGCGGCGCACGACCGCGACGATGGCGGGCTGCCTGCTGGCGCTGCTGGTGGCGCTGGGCGCGTCCGTGGCGGGGCTGAGCGCCGCGCTGGCGGCCTCACCCCGGCTGTTTGGCGCCCTGCGCGTGGTGGGGGCGTGCTATCTCGTCTATCTCGGGATCAGGGCATGGCGGGCGCATGACGGGTCCGACAACCCGGCGCAGGGGGCACTCGACGCGGTGCCGGACGTCGGGTCGGGCACCGCGTTCGCGCTGTTTCGCGGCGGCTTCCTGGTGGCGATCAGCAACCCGAAGCTGCTGCTGTTCGCGGCGGCGTTCTTTCCGCAGTTCATCAACCCCGCGGCCCCGCGCCTGCCGCAGTTTTCCATACTTGTCATAACGTTCGCGACCATCGAGACGGCATGGTACATGGTCTATGCGGTGGGCGGCCGCAAGATGGCGACCTATCTGGCGCGACCGGCGCTGAAACGGACCTTCAACCGCCTGACCGGGGGGATTTTCATCGGTTTCGGCGCGATCCTGCTGCGCGCGCGCGCCTGATCCCCCCGATCCTTCCGGCTTCCAGCCGCGTGGCGTCAGCCCTTGGCGGGCGGCGTCACGTCATTGGCGGGCTTGGCGACGCTGGTGATGACGCTGGTGATGGTATCGCGCAGGACGGTCACGCGCACATTGGGGGCGATTTCGACCTCGACCTCGTTCGATCCCTCGGCCACTTTCTGGACGACCGCGACGATACCGCCCCCGGTCAGCACACGATCCCCCCGGCGCAGGGAGGAAAGCTGGCTGCGCAGCTGCTTCTGCTTGAGCTGCTGCGGGCGGATCAGCAGGAAGTAGAAAATCCCGAACATGGCCACATAAGGCAGGATGGACACCAGGCCCTCGGCGCTGAATCCACCGCCACCAGCGGACTGGGCATAGGCCGGTGTGGTCAGGAAATTATCAAAAAGAGAACTCATCGGCAGGTTTCCGGCATGATACGGGTTTGAACGGGTTGCAGGGTTGCGATGCGGACCATAGTTTTCGCCTGTTTCCCGTCAAGGCGTCAGTTCGCCATTCAACATGGTCCGACGCGCTCCGGATATCAGTCAGCTTACGCTGTCGCCTTCATGTCCATGAATCAGGATCGACGATGGATTCCAATCTGCTCCCAGTTCTCGAACGCATTGCCTCCGCGCTGGAGCGCCTGTCCCCGCCCGCCCCCAGCCTGAAGGGGCTTGAGGCCGCCGATGCCTTCATCTGGCACCCGTCGCTGGGGCGGCTGTCACCCGTGACGCAGGTGGCGCATGTCGATATCGGCCTGCTGCGCGGTGTGGAACGCCAGCGTAACCTGCTTTTGGACAATACGCTGCACTTCGCCAAAGGGTTGCCCGCCAACAACGCCATGCTGTGGGGCGCGCGCGGGATGGGCAAGTCGTCGCTGGTCAAGGCGGCGCACGCGCAGGCGAACCTTGTGGACGGAAAGCCCGCGGCACCGGGCAGCGGCCGGCTGGCGCTGGTGGAAATCCAGCGCGAGGACCTTGCCACGCTGCCGGAGCTCCTTGTCCTGCTGCGTGACAACACGCGCCGCTTCATCGTCTTTTGCGACGACCTGTCGTTCGAGCGGGAGGACGCGGATTACAAGGCGCTGAAGTCCGTTCTTGATGGCGGCATTGCCGGACGTCCGGAAAACGTGCTGTTCTATGCCACGTCGAACCGCCGTCACCTGATGCCGCGCGAGATGATCGAGAACGAGAGTTCGACCGCCATCAACACCGCCGAGGCGACGGAGGAGAAGGTCTCCCTCTCCGACCGCTTCGGGCTGTGGATCGGTTTCCACAACTGCGCGCAGGATACCTTCATGGACATGGTGCGCGGATACGCCCGCGAACGTCACCTGCAAATCGATGACGCGGAACTGGTGCGCCGGGCCAACGCATGGTCTCTGGCGCGGGGCGGACGTTCGGGCCGCGTGGCATTCCAGTTCATCGAGGATCTTACGGCAGAACTTTCCGCGCGGGAATGATCCATCACATGGTTCACATCGCGGCGATGATGCATAATGACGCGCTGGCAGGGGTCAGGACGCCCCTGCCGGGCGGATGTCGTTGCCACACGACAGGGACAGGGGAGATGTGACAAAGTATGATTGCGCGGAACCATTCATGCTTCCCGCGAAAAAGATCCTTATATACCGTTGGGCCATCATCCCGCCCGCGCATTCGACAGACGCAACGCCACACCATGTGATCCCTGGCACGTCCGATCGCCACGGCCATCTTCAAAACCAAGAGAGACAATGGACAAATTGCTTTCGTCAGACAGCGTGCCGCCCGTGACCACAGGCCGACGTGACCTGCGTCGCATCCATGCGCACCCTGACAACTGGTATCCCGTTGCATGGTCACGTGAACTGCGCCCCGGGAAAACAATCGGAACGCGTTACGCCGGGCTGCCGATCGCGCTGGTGCGCCCGCGCGAGGGAGGAAGCGTCTTTGCGCTGGAAGACCGCTGCGCCCACCGGCAGGTGCCCCTGAGCAAGGGAACAGTCAAGGGCGACTCGGTGCAATGCTGCTATCACGGCTGGGCCTATGGCCGGTCGGGCCGCTGCATCGACGTGCCCTATCTGGGCAAGGGCAAGCTGCCCAACGGCGTGCGCACCTATCCATGCCGTGAACAGGACGGCCTGATCTTCATCTTCCCCGGAGACCCCGAAAAGGCCGGGGCACAGCCCCTGCCCGCGCTGGCGCAGGTGGCGAACCCCGCCTACAAGACGCGCCGCTTTGGCCGCACCATCAAGTGCCATTACAGTTTCATGCATGAGAACCTGATGGATATGAACCACCAGTTCATGCACATGAAGCAGATGGGCGAGATGAAGCCACGCTTCCTGGGTCAGGAACGCACGCCCAACATGGTGGAGGCGCGCTACAGCTTTGCCCGCACCGGTGGCAAGCAGCCGATCGGCGAGGCGCTGATTTTCGGGCAGAAGCGCGACAACAGCGAAAAATATGCCCATCGCGACGTCATGACGATCCGCACCGTCTATCCCCACCAGACGCTGTCGATTCGCACCGGCGACAACGACCCGGTCATGGACCTGTGGATTTCCTATGTCCCGCAGGACGCGAAACAGCTGACGAACCGGGTCTTTGGCCTGCTGTCGATCAAGCGTCCGGGCATACCGGGCCTGCTGGATCTGGCCTGGCCCTTCCTGACCGCCTTTACCGAGCGGATTTTCCGCGAGGACCGCGAAATCGTGGAAATGGAACAGGAAGCCTGGAACGAGCAGAACGGCGATCGCAACCAGGAAATTTTTCCCGTGATCTGCAACCT
Source organism: Novacetimonas pomaceti (assembly GCF_003207955.1). NCBI lineage: Bacteria > Pseudomonadati > Pseudomonadota > Alphaproteobacteria > Acetobacterales > Acetobacteraceae > Novacetimonas > Novacetimonas pomaceti. The sequence continues at coordinate 154,609 of NZ_NOXG01000002.1, read as the reverse complement.
GCGCGAACTGCTGGCGGAATGCGGGCTGCCGGCCAGCTACGACACCCCCGTGGACGCCACCGTGGCCGATGACATCCCCGCCGATGTCCCCGAACAGGCAGGCATATGACAACCGGCGGACAGTCACGGTTTTCAGGCACGGCGCTGGAGGCGGGCGAGTACCGCCTGCGTGAGGTCCGGGCCAGCGATGCGCCCGTCATGCATCGCCTGATCAATGACTGGAGCGTGGTGCGCATGCTCAGCCGCGTGCCGTTTCCCTATCCGCGCGGACTGACGGATGAATGGATCGCCTCCACCATCGAACAGTCGCGCAATGGCGATGCCTATCACTTCGCCATCACCTGTCCGCAGGCGGCAAGCCCGGATGAGCTGATCGGCTGCATCGGGCTGCGCATCGACCGCGCGGGCCGGACGGGAACGCTGGGATACTGGGTGGCGCGGACACACTGGAACCGCAAGGTCGCCACCACCGCGGCGGGGCGGCTGGCGCGGTGGGCCATGGCCAACCTGCCGATTGAACGGCTGACGGCGTCGGCCGCCCATGACAACCATGCCTCCATCGCCGTGCTGCGCCGCATCGGCTTTCGGGAGGTGGGGACCGGCCATCAGGAATTCGTCTCCCGCGGGGGGGAATATCCCGTCCTGTGCTTCGAGGCACGGCATGCCGACCTGTCCGGCACGGGCGCCCCCGCGCCGGGGGAGGAAAGCGACCTTCCCCGCCAGAAGAAAAGCGTGCTGGTCGCCGCCGTCGCGCTGATCGACACGGATGGCCGCATCCTGCTGGCCCGCCGCCCCGAAGGCAAACCCATGGCGGGGCTATGGGAATTTCCGGGCGGCAAGGTCGAACCCGGCGAAACGCCGGAAGCAGCCCTGATCCGCGAACTGGACGAGGAGCTTGGCATTGACGTCGCGCGTTCCTGTCTGGCGCCGTTTACCTTCGTCTCCCACGATTATGGGCATTTCCACCTTCTGATGCCGCTATATGTCTGTCATCGGTGGAAAAACACCCCGACCCCGCGTGAGGGGCAGACCCTGGAATGGGTCGCGGCGAACCGGCTGCATGAATATGCCATGCCGGACGCCGACAGGCCGCTGGTGCCGCTGCTGCGCGACCTGATCTGAACCGACCCCGCGACAGGGCCGGTTTCCCCATGGACCCGACCTCAAGACCGGGTATTCATCTCCCTGCCAAGTTCACGCACTTCCCGCGCGGGAAAGCATGCCTGCGCCTGGCCGGGCACATCGACATGGAACGTGAACAGGCCGCCCGTCAGGGGCTGCTCCGCCAGGATTTCGGGCGTCAGTCCCTTGCGCGCGGTGGTCACGAACACGGTGCGGTAATCCGGGCCGCCAAAGGCGATTTTGGTCACGTTGCGCGCGGGCACCGGTACCGGGGCCAGGCGTTGCGCATCGGGGGCGAACCGCTCGATCCTGCTGCCCCCCCATACGCCAACCCACAGGCACCCCGCGCTGTCGACCACGACGCCATCGGGATATCCCTCCGCAAGGCGGGCAAAGACGCGTCGGTTCTTCAGGGTGCCGTCATCATGCACATCGAACGCATAAATGCTCTGCCGATGCGAATCATTGTGATACAGCGTCCGCCCATCGGGGGAGAGCGCGGGACCGTTGGTAACCACGTATCCCTCGTCATGACGGACGATGCGCAACGCGCCATCCGCCGCGCGCGTTACGGAATACAGCGCACCCGATGGCGTGGTCTCCCCATCATCCATGGTACCGAACCACAGCCGCCCCCGTGGATCGACATAACCGTCATTGATGCGGTTGCCGGGACGGTCGGGTTCGACGACCGCCTGCGCGGTGAACTGCCCGGTGGCGGGATCGAACCCATGCAGGCCGTCCTTCAGCCCGCACATGAACGTGCCGTCTGCAACCGGCACCAGAAAGCCGGGCGGACGCGGGGCCGCCCATGATTTCGTTTCCCCCGTTTCGGGAACATAGCGATGAATGGCCGAGCCAACGATATCCACGAAATAGAGCGCCTGTTCCGCCGCCGCCCAGACGGGGCCTTCACCCAGTTGCGCCTTAAGGTCCCATACGCACCGTGGCGCTGGTGTCGTCGTATCCATGCGGTTTTCCTTTGCGGATATGGCTGATGGGGGGACTCTATCCCAAAAGCGGGACATCCCGCACCCCGACGGGCCGCCCCCGCATGCCGGATGGGGGTCCCGCGCCGCCATGGGCGAGACTTCCGCCCTGCTCTGCTGCTAGGCTGCGGCCTGTCTTTTTCATTTCCAGACCTGATGGATGACGCCCCATGAATCCGACTGCCTGTATCCTGGTTATCGGTAACGAGATCCTGTCCGGCCGGACACAGGACGTAAACGTGCAGTATATTGCCCGCCGTCTGGCGGAAATGGGCATTTCCCTGCGGGAAGTCAGGATCATTCCCGACATCCGCCCGGTGATCGTAAGCGCGGTGACCGAAGCCCGCGCCGCCTATGACCATGTCTTTACCACCGGGGGAATCGGCCCGACGCATGACGACATAACATCATCGTGCGTGGCCGATGCCTTTGGCGTGCCATGGGCGCCACATCCGGAAACGTTCGAGCTTCTGGAGAAGCATTTCGCCCCCGGGGAGTTCAATGCCGCGCGCCAGCGCATGGCGACCCTGCCGGTGGGGGCGACGCCCATCCGCAACCCCGTTTCCATCGCCCCCGGCTTTACCATGGGCAACGTGCATGTCATGGCGGGCGTGCCGCGCATCATGCGCGCGATGTTCGAGGAAATCGCCCCCACCCTGCGTTGTGGCAAGCCGGTGACGTCACGTAGCTGGCACGCATTCGGCCTGTATGAAGGGGGGCTGGCGGAAAAGCTGGAAAAGATCCAGGACCGGCATCCCGATGTCGATATCGGTTCCTATCCTTTCCACGACCATGACGGGCATGGCGGCGTGGCGCTGGTCAGCAAGGGGCTGGATGCGGACGAAGTGGCGCAGGTCGCGCAGGATATCAGGCAGATGATCGAAAAGCTGGGCTTCACCCCCATAGAGGGCGAACCCGCGCACAAGGCCTGAAAGACAGCTTCAGACCATCAGAAGTTTTTGGTGAAGCATTTTTCAAAAAGCTTCGAAGAACACCGCCTTTTTGAAAAAAGGCGGCACCCAAAAACTTCTGATATTTTCCATCCGCAGGTTGCCTTCAGGCAACCTCCAGAAAAAACCGGATTTCAAAGTTCACTGGCAGGCGCTGAAACAATCCGGTTTCCCGGAACAGACACCCCCACCCGCAGGAAAGGACTGTCTGTTCCCTTTTTCCTTCAGGCGAGTTTCTCGCGCCCCATGGCAAGGAATTTTTCCCGCCGCTGCGCCTTGAGCAACGTGGCGTCCTTGGCCAGCAGGCCCGGAAGTTCGGCGGCGATGGCATCACCCACCGCGCGGATCGTCGCCTTGGGATCGCGCTGTGCGCCACCCAGCGGTTCGGGAATGATGCGGTCGATCAGTTCAAGCTGCAGCAGGTCCTGCGCCGTAAGCTTGAGTGCATCCGCCGCCGTGCTGGCCTGCTTGGGATCGCGCCACAGGATCGACGCGCAGGCTTCGGGCGAAATGACGGAATAGATCGCATGTTCCAGCATCATCACGCGGTCGCCGGCACCCAGCGCCACCGCGCCGCCGGATCCCCCTTCGCCGATAACCGTGGCGATGACCGGCACCGGCGCGGACAGGCAGGTATCGATGGAACGCGCGATGGCTTCGGCCTGTCCCCGTGCCTCGGCATCGATGCCGGGCCATGCGCCCGACGTGTCGATGAAAGTCAGGATCGGCAGGCCGAACTGTCCCGCCAGCTTCATCAGGCGCTGCGCCTTACGATAGCCTTCGGGCCGGGCCATGCCGAAATTATGGTGCAGCCGGGTTTCGATTTCCGCCCCGCGCTCCGTCCCGATCACGACCACGGGCTGACCGCCGAAACGCCCCAGCCCGCCGATGATGGCCTTGTCCTCGCCAAACAGACGGTCCCCCGCCAATGGCGTGAATTCGCCGATCAGCCCGGCGATGTAATCGATCGTGTGCGGACGCTGCGCATGACGTGCGACCTGTACTTTCTGCCATGGCGTCAGCTTGGCATAGGCCGCGCGCAGCTGGCGGTCGGCCTTTTCATTCAGGCGCGCGATCTCCTCGGCGATGTTAATGCCGTCGGGACCGGACATCTTGCGAAGTTCGTCGATCTTGTTTTCAAGCTCGGCGACGGGCTTTTCGAAATCTAGAAACTGGCGCATGGCCTGCCGATAGCACAGCCCGTCACACAGCCAAACACATTCCGTCGCGATTTTTCACGGCCATGGCATTTTTTGCCCATCCCCCCCCGCATACCTCAGCCAACGGCGTGCTCCGACAGGGGATGATGCTGCCGCAACGCCTGCTGCAGCCGTTCCGTCAGGACATGGGTGTAAATCTGGGTCGTGGCGATGTCGGCATGTCCCAGCAGCATCTGCAGCGCGCGCAGGTCGGCCCCGTGCGACAGCAGGTGCGTGGCGAAGGAATGACGCAGCACGTGCGGCGACAGGCTCTGCGGGTCCAGCCCGGCCTTCAGCGCCACGTCATGCAGGATGCGGTCGAATCCCTGCCGCGTCATCGCGCGCTGCGGATTGCGGCCGGGAAACAGGAACGGGCTGGACAGGGGACGGTCCATGCGCATCAGGTCGTCCGCCGCGTCGCGCGCCCGCGACGACAGGGGGACCATGCGTTCGCGCCCGCCCTTGCCCCGCACCACCAGCATTCCCCCCGCCCGTTGCAGCGCCGCGCGCGGCAGCGACAGCAGTTCCGAAATGCGCAACCCCGAGGCATAGAGGATTTCCAGCGCGGTCCGCGCGACCAGCATGCGCCGCGTCTCCTGCTGTCCCGCATCGGCGCGCGCCACGCAGGCGGCCAGAAGGGATTCGACATCGCCTTCCGACAGGAAGCGGGGCAGCGCCGCCGTCTGGCGCGGGGCCTCCAGCATGCTGGCGGGATTGTCGGGACGCCTGCCCTCGCGCGCAAGGAACAGGTAATACTGCCGCATGCATGACAGGCGCCGCGCCTGGGTGCGGGCCGACAGCCCCGTGCGCGCCAGATCCGCCAGATAACCGCCCAGCTGTCCGGGCGATGCCTGCGCCAGCGTCGTGCCCTGATGCGCAAGGGCCGCCGCCAGGTCATCGAGGTCGCGGCGATAGGCCTTCAGCGTATTGAGCGCGGCCCCACGTTCGGCCGCAAGCATTTCAAGAAAGGCATCGATCCCGGCCGCGCTCATTGCGCGGCGGCGGGCTTTGCCATCGGCACGACAGGCAGCGCCGCGGGGGTGGCAAGTGCCGTGGGCGGCGCGGCGGGCGGAGTCGCCATCGACAGTTCCTTATGGACATCCTGCTGCATCAGTGCCGGCGGGAAGACGCCCAGCGACAGGAACCCGCCGACCATGCAAAGCAGCAGGACCGCGGATATGGCGACAATGATACGGCCCATGACTTTTCCCTTTCCCGCGTCAGGAACGCGATGGATACGACATGACGGGATGGCCGGGAAAACGCCCATCGCATGGCACCGCCACGCCAATGGGGATCCTTCCCCGCTATCCGTTTTTTTCCGCTCTATGTTAGGTTGGGCATCATGTCACGCCCGATTTCATCCGATACGCCCCCGATGGCGTCCCCGACGCCGCCAAATGGCGACGCCCCGGCCCTGTTCATTCCCCTCGACCTGGACGCGCTGGGGCACGACCGTCGCCCCGACGTTCCCTTTCCGCAGGGGCGCAGCATCGTGCTTGTCGGGCTGATGGGGGCGGGCAAGACGACCATCGGGCGCATGCTCGCGGCGCGGCTGAACCTGGCGTTCGTGGATTCGGACGAGGAAATCGAACGCGCTGCCGGATGTTCCATCGCCGACCTGTTCCAGAAATACGGGGAGGCCGAATTCCGGCGTGGCGAACACATGGTGATGCGCCGCCTGCTGTCCGGGCCGCCGGTGGTGCTGGCGACCGGTGGCGGGGCCTTCATGGACCCGCGCACCCGCGCCTGTGTGCGCGAAAATGCGACGTCGGTCTGGCTGCGCTGTCCCCTGCCGGTACTGCTGCAGCGCGTGCAGGAGCGCACGCACCGTCCGCTGCTGAATGTCACATCGCCCGCGACGGTGCTGTCGGGCCTTATGCAGGTGCGCCATCCCGTGTATGCGGAGGCGGACATCATCGTCGATTGTGGAGATGACAACGTGGAGCACAGCGCCGAAAAGGTCTTCCGCACCATCAGCGCCGCTCGGCCGCCCCTGCTGGTGCCGGTCCGACTGCAGCGCGCGGGATATGACGTGCAGATCGGCGCGGGGCTGATCGGCCGCGCGGGCGCGCGTCTGGCGCCCCTGCTGCCGCAGAAACGCGTGATGATCGTCACCGATGAAAATGTCGCGGCCCTGCACCTGCCCGCCCTGATCGCGGGGCTGGATGCAACGGGCATCCAGCACCAGACCATCACCGTCCCCCCCGGCGAGGGGTCGAAGATCCTCGCCCAGTATGGACGCGTCACGAATGCCCTGCTGGAGGCCGGCGTGGAACGGGGCACCACCGTCGTTGCGCTGGGCGGCGGCGTGGTGGGCGACCTGGCCGGTTTCGCCGCCGCCACGACGCTGCGCGGGCTGCCCTTTGTCCAGATTCCCACCACGCTGCTGTCGCAGGTCGACTCGTCCGTGGGGGGCAAGACGGGCATCAACACGCCTTTTGGCAAGAACCTGCTCGGCGCGTTCCACCAGCCGATTTCGGTCCTGATCGATACCGGGGCGCTGGCGACGCTGCCCGCGCGCGAAATCCGCGCGGGATATGCGGAAATCGTGAAATCCGGGCTGCTGGGCGATGCCGAGCTTTTTGAATGGTGCGACCGCCACGGACAGGCCGTTCTGGCGGGCGACCCCGACCTTCAGGCCGAGGCCATCCGCCGCGCCTGCGCCTTCAAGGCCGCCGTCGTCGCCGATGACGAGCGCGAGGAACGCAAGACCAACGGACGCGCGCTACTGAACCTTGGCCATACGTTCGGCCACGCGCTGGAGGCGGAGCTTGGCTATGACGGACGCCTGCTGCATGGCGAAGGCGTGTCGATCGGCCTGCGGCTGGCGTTCATGCTGTCGGTGCGGCTGGGATACTGCGCGCAGGCGGATCTTGACCGGGTGACGGCGCACCTTGAACGGCTGGGCATGCCCGCGCGCATCAGTGACACGGGACATGAATTTTCCGCCGCGACGCTGGTCCGCCACATGCGGCGCGACAAGAAGATGCGCGACGGACGCCTGTCGTTCGTGCTGGTGCGCGGCATTGGCAAGGCGTTTACCTGCCGTGACGTCCCGGACGAGGCGGTGCTTGCCACCCTGCGCGAGGATGGCTGCCGTCCCTGAGCACGTGCGCCCGGCGGGGCGTGACGTTTATGCAACAGCAGGCAGGATGATGGCCGCAGGTGCCATCATCCATACAACATTTACCTTATTTCAACCTGTCTCCCCCAAAACAAGGCGGCCAAGGGTCGTATCGGGAGATTGGGCAAGAAATATTCCCGCAATATTCCCCTCGGCGTCGCAAAACAAAGCACAAGCTTTATTCGATCAACATTGTACCGCCCTTGTGGAGTTGCCCCCATCTTCCACGAACACAGGCGTACGATCAGGTTTAAGGACGGGAATATGCGTCTGCGTACGGCGTTACTGGCAACGACCCTGATGGCCGCTGCCCCGGCGGCATCCATGGCCACGACAATCACGGGCCCCTATGTCGGAATCGGGGGTGGTTACGACCTCACCCAGGTCCAGCATGGCCACGGTGTGGACAGGGACGGCCCCGCCTCCCATCAGGAAACCGAGTCTGGGACACGCGACCGGCTGCACCATCACAATGGCTGGACCGGCTTTGGCGCGGTTGGCTGGGGTTTCGGTAACGGCCTGCGTGTCGAGGTCGAGGGCGATTACAACTGGTCGCAGATCGACCGTGAAACGATCGGCGGGGGTACGAACACCTTCTCCGGCCGGACCCGTGGCGCCGACCGTTCCTATGGCGGTTTCCTGAATGTCCTGTATGACATCGACCTGAAGCGCCTGTTCAGCATCGACGTCCCCGTCACCCCCTTCGTCGGTGTCGGCGCGGGTTATCTGTGGCAGGATGTCGGCACGTCGACGAACTACAACATCAGTGGCGTGAACGCGAATGTCCGCCATGATGGCGGCAACCAGGGCTTCGCCTATCAGGGCATTGTCGGCGCGGCCTATGACATCCCGGGCGTCCCGGGCCTGCAGATGACCACCGAATACCGCATGATCGGTCAGCCGCAGTCCTTTACGATGGGCGATGCGGGCAGCCGTACCACCATCGGCAGCCCGTGGAACGCGGAACGCCACGGATATGTGCATTTCGACCACCGCTTCAACCATCAGTTCATCGTCGGCGTCCGCTATGCCTTCAATCATGCGCCGCCGCCGCCGCCGCCGGCCCCTGCCGTCGTGCCGCCCGCGCCGACCGCGGCCCGTACCTACCTGGTGTTCTTCGACTGGGATGGCGCAGCCCTTACCGGACGCGCGCGTGAAATCGTGTCGGAGGCCGCACAGGCATCCACCCATGTCCAGACCACCCGTATCGAGGTCAACGGCTACACCGACAACTCGGCCGCCCATCCCGGTCCGCGTGGCGAGAAATACAACATGGGCCTGTCCATGCGCCGTGCCGACAGCGTGAAGGCCGAACTGATCCGTGACGGCGTCCCCGCCAACGCCATCGACATCCACGGCTATGGCGAAGCCCACCCGCTGGTCCCGACCGGACCCGACACGCGTGAGCCCCAGAACCGCCGCGTCGAAATCATCCTGCACTGATCCCGGATCAGGTCACGGTGACGTCACGAAAAGGGAGTGCCCCGGCACTCCCTTTTTTCTTGGCCGGTTTTCATGCCCGGGCCGATTCCTGTGTCAGCCGTGAGGATTGGCGACTGAAATAAGGCAAAAATACCACATAGCGTTCACTATATATTCTTATGCATGGATGTGATGAAATTTATGGGATTTTCGCCTTAAATTTTAATATCCCCTTCATATGAAACAGGAAAACAGAATTATACCTTTCGGTATCTTTAGGGTTTTGTGTTTTTTATGCAACACTCCTCCCGATTGAGCGAAACATCCCTTCTCAACCCTATCGAGACACGCTATCTGACGGTCAGCAAAAGTTAACGGATGGTGCGTCGCATATCCTTGCCGAACAAGAATGCGCTTCATCCCTTTGAGACTCCATGAAGTTCTGACACTTCATTTTTTAAGGACGAGAATATGCGTCTTCGCACGGCGTTACTGGCAACGACCCTGATGGCCGCTGCCCCGGCGGCCTCGATGGCCACGACGATCACCGGTCCGTATGTCGACATCGGGGGTGGTTACAACCTCACCCAGACCCAGCACGGCCATTTCGCCGACACCGATGGCGGCACGGAACCCGGACGTGAAAAGCTTGGCCACCGTCATGGCTGGACCGGCTTCGGCGCGGTTGGCTGGGGTTTCGGTAACGGTCTGCGCGCCGAGGTCGAAGGCGACTACAACTGGTCCGAAATCTACAGCGGCAGCCGTGGCGACCGTGGGCATGACCAGTCCTATGGCGGCTTCGTCAACGTCCTGTATGACATCGACCTGAAGCGTCTGTTCAGCATCGACGTCCCCGTCACCCCGTTCGTCGGTGTCGGCGCGGGCTATCTGTGGCAGGGCGCGCATGACGTGACCGTCGGCGGCAACAACCCGGGCGGCGCACGCAGCCTGAGCGGCACCAAGGGCGGCTTCGCCTACCAGGGCATCGTCGGTGCGGCCTATGACATCCCTGGCGTCCCGGGCCTGCAGATGACCACCGAATACCGCATGATCGGTCAGCCGTCGTCCTTCACGATGGGCAACTTCACGGCGGGTGACGGTCACGCAAGCTTCGACCACCGCTTCAACCACCAGTTCATCGTCGGCGTCCGCTATGCGTTCAACAACGCGCCGCCGCCGCCGCCGCCGGCCCCCGCCGTCGTGCCGCCCGCGCCGACCGCGGCCCGTACCTACCTGGTGTTCTTCGACTGGGATGGCGCAGCCCTTACCGGACGCGCGCGTGAAATCGTGGCGGAAGCCGCGCAGGCATCCACCCATGTCCAGACCACCCGTATCGAGGTCAACGGCTACACCGATAACTCGGCCGCCCATCCCGGTCCGCGTGGCGAGAAATACAACATGGGCCTGTCCATGCGCCGCGCCGAAAGCGTGAAGGCCGAACTGATCCGTGACGGCGTCCCCGCCAACGCCATCGACATCCACGGCTATGGTGAAGCCCACCCGCTGGTCCCGACCGGACCCGACACGCGTGAGCCCCAGAACCGCCGCGTCGAAATCATCCTGCACTGATCCCCGATCAGCTCACGGTGACGTCACGAAAAGGGAGTGCCTCGGCACTCCCTTTTTTCTTGGCAGGGGAAGATGGCGGCACATTAACATCGTCCCGATCCGCAATGCCGCCCCAACCCCGCGATAATGAAGACTCGTATTGTGTCCGAAAGGTTTTCCAACCGTATTTCCCAGCTCTTCCGCTTCGGAATTGTCGGCGTCATGGGACTGGGATGGGATACGGCGAGCGTCTATACCCTGCGTCCCCTGCTGGGCCTGGGCTGCGCCACGATCGCAGCCTATTTTGTCGCCGCGACAGCAAACTGGCTCTGTAATCGGGCATGGACCTTTCGCGACAGCCAGGCCCGACATCATTTCCTCATGCAATGGCTGCGCTTTCTCGCGGGCAATACGGTCGGATTCTGCCTGAACAGGGGATGCGTCTTCCTGCTGTTCCACTTTTTCCCGATCTGCCGAGTCTATCCCTTCATGGCATTGGCCGCAGGCGCGCTCAGTGGCATGACGGCCAATTTCCATATCAGCCGCAGATATGTCTTCCAGTGCGATGCAAAGGATACGGAACCGTCCGGTTCCCCTGAATCCATGCCTGAAAGCCAGCCTTCGCGCACGCCAGATGACGGGGTCATGACGATTGCGAATAAAAATCCCGGCATCTGAGGGACAATGCCGCCATCCATTGTGTTATTATGGCCACGTTATAGGAAAACCGACATTTCCGCTCCATGTGCACCCTGGCCCACCCCCACCCGAATTTCTTAAAATAACCTTTATTATCAGGCGATTATAATATAACGTGCATATATGTTAGAAGTGTAATATCAGCCCTGCCAAACTGATGGGTTTCTAAAACGAAACCGATAGCGGTATAGGGTGTTACGCATGAAGCTGATTACCGACCGCAATGTAGTGCGGCCCGACTATAAAGAACGAGTCTTAAGGAAGGACGAAAATATGCGTCTTCGCACGGCGTTACTGGCAACGACCCTGATGGCCGCTGCCCCGGCGGCCTCGATGGCCACGACGATCACCGGTCCGTATGTCGACATCGGGGGTGGTTACAACCTCACCCAGACCCAGCACGGCCATTTCGCCGACACCGATGGCGGCACGGAACCCGGACGTGAAAAGCTTGGCCACCGTCATGGCTGGACCGGCTTCGGCGCGGTTGGCTGGGGTTTCGGTAACGGTCTGCGCGCCGAGGTCGAAGGCGACTACAACTGGTCCGAAATCTACAGCGGCAGCCGTGGCGACCGTGGGCATGACCAGTCCTATGGCGGCTTCGTCAACGTCCTGTATGACATCGACCTGAAGCGTCTGTTCAGCATCGACGTCCCCGTCACCCCGTTCGTCGGTGTCGGCGCGGGCTATCTGTGGCAGGGCGCGCATGACGTGACCGTCGGCGGCAACAACCCGGGCGGCGCACGCAGCCTGAGCGGCACCAAGGGCGGCTTCGCCTACCAGGGCATCGTCGGTGCGGCCTATGACATCCCTGGCGTCCCGGGCCTGCAGATGACCACCGAATACCGCATGATCGGTCAGCCGTCGTCCTTCACGATGGGCAACTTCACGGCGGGTGACGGTCACGCAAGCTTCGACCACCGCTTCAACCACCAGTTCATCGTCGGCGTCCGCTATGCGTTCAACAACGCGCCGCCGCCGCCGCCGCCGGCCCCCGCCGTCGTGCCGCCCGCGCCGACCGCGGCCCGTACCTACCTGGTGTTCTTCGACTGGGATGGCGCAGCCCTTACCGGACGCGCGCGTGAAATCGTGGCGGAAGCCGCGCAGGCATCCACCCATGTCCAGACCACCCGTATCGAGGTCAACGGCTACACCGATAACTCGGCCGCCCATCCCGGTCCGCGTGGCGAGAAATACAACATGGGCCTGTCCATGCGCCGCGCCGAAAGCGTGAAGGCCGAACTGATCCGTGACGGCGTCCCCGCCAACGCCATCGACATCCACGGCTATGGTGAAGCCCACCCGCTGGTCCCGACCGGACCCGACACGCGTGAGCCCCAGAACCGCCGCGTCGAAATCATCCTGCACTGATCCCCGATCAGCTCACGGTGACGTCACGAAAAGGGAGTGCCTCGGCACTCCCTTTTTTCTTGGCCATTCAGGAAAGCGGGAATTCGCTTCCGGCATCCCAGAATGCCGCTTCCAGCCGGGTTGCGGTGCTGAACTCCGCCTTCAGCATGGGATAGCGGGCATCCGCCCCATATTGCTGCCCGATCCTGTCGAGCCGCCGGATTCCATCTTCCACCAGGGTGGTGAATTCATCACCGCCATACAGCGCGATCCATGACCAGTAGGGATTGCCCTCCCGCCGGGTCGCGGGATCGGCATGCAGGCGTGCGCCGATTTCGCCATACCCGACCATGCACGGCGCCAGCGTCACCAGCAGGTCAAGCAGGTCCCCCGTCTGCGCCCGGTCAAGGATGAAACGGCTATAGGCCATCAGCTGCAGCGATTCCGGGGCCTTGCGCAGCATGTCCTCGTCAATGCCCCATCCCTTGCAGTACCCGACATGCAGGGGAAGTTCCTTATCAAGGATGCCCGAGACAAGGGCCGCCGCCTCGCGCATGTCCGCCACCGTCGTCGATTTATGAACCGACAGGGCGCAGGCGCGGGTGTACTGGATCAGGTACAGATAATCCTGGATCAGGAAACGCTGGAATGTTTCGGGCGGCAATGTTCCGCTCGCCAGTCCCTTTACAAAGGGATGATGGATGAAGCGCGTCCAGTCCTCCATGCAGTCACGGCGCAACCGTCCCGCCAGTCCCGATTCCAGAATGGGCCAGTCGCGTTGTGCATGCCATGCCATGTCCATTTTCCTTGTCTTCATACAGGGCTACATAGTGTTGACGATTCCGCCACACGACATCATGTGACGGACCGGATCATGTGTACCCTTCCTGTGACGTTCCGCCTGCGCTAGGTGAAGGGAACCGAGATCGCCATTTCTTTCACCACAGGATCGTCTGTTTTCCGCCATGCCAACAACAAATGACATTCGCGCCACATTTCTGGACTATTTCGCCGCGAACGGACACCAGATCGTTCCATCCTCGTCACTGGTTCCCAACAACGATCCGACGTTGCTGTTCACCAATGCGGGCATGGTCCAGTTCAAGAATGTCTTTACCGGCCAGGAAACGCGTCCCTATTCCCGCGCGACCACGGCGCAGAAAGTCGTGCGCGCGGGCGGAAAGCATAACGACCTCGATAATGTCGGCTATACTGCGCGGCACCATACATTCTTCGAAATGATGGGGAATTTCTCCTTCGGCGATTATTTCAAGGCCGAAGCCATCGAACTGGCGTGGAAACTGGTGACCGGCACGTTCGGCCTGCCCAAGGACCGGCTGCTGACCACCGTCTATTCCGAGGACGAGGAAGCCGCCGCCCTGTGGCGCAAGATCGCGGGCCTGCCCGACAGCCGGATCATCCGGATTCCCACCACGGACAATTTCTGGCGCATGGGCGATACCGGTCCCTGCGGACCGTGTTCCGAAATCTTCTACGACCACGGCCCGGAGGTCGCGGGCGGCCCCCCCGGCTCCGCCGATGAGGATGGCGACCGGTTTACCGAGATCTGGAACCTCGTGTTCATGCAGTATTTCGAAAACCCGCCGGGCGTGCGCTCCCCCCTGCCCCGTCCGTCGATCGATACCGGGCTGGGACTGGAACGCTTTGCCGCGATCCTGCAGGGCAAGCGCGACAATTATGACATCGACACGTTCCGCGCGCTGATCCTTGCCTCTGCCGAGGTCACGGGACAGGACCCGGACGGCCCGTTCAACGCCAGCCATCGCGTCGTGGCGGACCATCTGCGCTCCACCTCCTTCCTGATCGCCGATGGCGTCCTGCCGTCCAAGGAAGGGCGCGGATATGTCCTGCGCCGCATCATGCGCCGCGCCATGCGCCACCTGCACATGATGGGCACGACGGAACCCACCTTCTACAAGCTGGTTCCCGCGCTGATCCGCCAGATGGGGGGGGCCTATCCCGAACTGGTGCAGGCCCGCGCCCTGATCGAGGAGACGATGCGTGGCGAGGAGGAACGTTTCAAGGCGATGCTGGAGCGCGGCCTCGCCCTGCTGGAGGACGAGACGGCGCACCTGGCCGAAGGCGCGCCCCTGCCCGGCGCGGTGGCGTTCAAGCTGTATGACACGTTCGGTTTCCCGCTGGACCTGACGCAGGACGCGCTGCGCAACAGCAATCACACAGTGGACGTCGCGGGCTTTGACGAAGCGATGAACGTCCAGCGCCAGCGCGCCCGCGCGGCATGGAGCGGATCGGGCGACAGCGCCACCGAAACCATCTGGTTCGAGGCACGCGACAGGTTCGGCGCGTCGGAATTCCTTGGCTACACGACCGAGATCTCCGACGCCGAGGTCCAGGCCGTCATCGTCGATGGCATCAGCGTGGAGTCGGCCGGCCCCGGCACAAAGGTGCAGATCCTGCTGAACCAGACGCCCTTTTATGGCGAAAGCGGCGGACAGGTGGGCGATACCGGAACGATTACCGCGGCCGGCCTCGAAATCGCCGTCACCGATACCCAGAAGAAACTTGGCGACCTGCTGGTGCATACCGGCACCGTCATCAAGGGCACGGTCCATCCCGGCGACGCCGTCACCGCGCGGGTGGATCATGAACGGCGCAGCGCGATCCGCGCGCACCATTCCGCCACTCACCTGCTGCATGAGGCCCTGCGCCGTCGCCTTGGCGCGCATGTCACGCAGAAGGGCAGCCTGAACGCCCCTGACCGCCTGCGCTTTGACGTCAGCCAGCCACGCCCGATCACGCCGGAGGAACTGGCCGATATCGAGGCGGAGGTGAATGCCCGCATCCGTGAAAACAGCGAAGTCACGACCCGCCACATGACGCCCGAGGAAGCCATCGAGCAGGGCGCCATGGCCCTGTTCGGGGAAAAATACGGCGATGAGGTGCGCGTCGTGTCCATGGGCGCGCCGGAGGAGGGACGCCCGGCATGGTCGATCGAACTGTGTGGCGGCACGCATGTGCGCCGCACCGGCGATATCGGCCTGTTCCGCATCACCTCCGAAAACGGGGTGTCCGCGGGCGTGCGCCGGATCGAGGCCGTCACGGGCAAGGCCGCCGAAACAGCCGCCGTCACCACGGAACAGCGTCTGGTGCAGATGGCCGCAATGATGCGCGTCACCCCCGCCGAAGCGCCAGAGCGCCTTGCCGTGCTGCTGGAGGAACGCAAGGTGATGGAACGCCAGCTTTCCGACCTGCAGCGCAAGCTGGCGGCGGGCGGCGATGGCACGCCAAAGGTCGAGCACGTGGCGGGAACAAGCTTCGTCGGGCGCAATGTGGGCGATCTTCCGCCCAAGGAGCTCAAGCCACTGGCGGATTCCCTGCGCAAGGAAATCGGCTCCGGCGTTGTCGCGCTTGTCTCCACCGCCGATGGCAAGGGCAGCATTGTCGTCGCCGTCACCACGGATCAGGCCGAAAAGGTCGACGCCGTGGCGCTGGTGCGGCTGGCGAGTGCCGCCATGGGTGGCAAGGGCGGCGGCGGACGTCGCGACATGGCGCAGGCCGGCGGCCCGGAGGTGGGCAAGGCGCAGGCGGCCCTGGACGCGATCCGCGCGGCCCTGCCCAAAATGCTGGAAAACTGACGGGACACAGCGCCTGTCGAGGAGGAATGCAAAAGGCGGGGCCACATGGCCCCGCCTTTTTTACGTTTTGTCCAGCGGATGAATTATTAAATACTATACATCCAAACGAATTCTCCTTTATTGAAAAAATCCTTCGGATATATGAACATTTTTTAACTACATTAACATAGTATTTCCAGATCACTTCGCAATGGAACGCTTATTTACTTCGGACATTAAAATGTCTAGGAAACAGACAGACACTTCATATCAGGACCCCGTTCATGATTGAGTGTTACCATTCCGGACATAACGTGACAGGAGTGCCGACATGACCGATACGAATGCCCGCGAAACCCTGATTGACCTTCTGCATGGCGTGGAACGTTTCAATACCGAGGTCTTCCCCAAGAACCGTGAGCTGTTCGCCAGCCTCGCGGACCAGCAGTCCCCCGGCACCCTGTTCATCGCCTGCGCCGACAGCCGCGTGAATCCGGGGCTGATCACCCAGACGAAGCCGGGTGAGCTGTTTGTCCTGCGCAACATCGGCAATATCGTCCCCGCCTATGGCGAAATGCTGGGCGGTGTTTCGTCGGCCATCGAATACGCGGTCCTCGCGCTTAAGGTTTCGCACATCATTGTCTGCGGCCATTCGGACTGCGGCGCGATGAAGGCGCTGCTGGATCCCGATCCGTCAAAGCTGGCGAAGATGCCCACCGTGGCCTCATGGCTGCGCAATGCCGAAGCGGCGCGCGCCGTGCTCGAAGTCTCAGACGCGGGTCCGGCCTCGGTCCGCAGCCTGGCGGAACAGAATGTCCTGCTCCAGATCTCGCACCTGCGCACGCATCCCGCCGTCGCGGCGGGGCTGGCGCGCAATACGCTTACGCTTCAGGGCTGGTTCTATGACATTCCCAGCGGGGAGGTCGTGATCCTTGACGAGGCGGCACGGCATTTCATCAGCGTCCATGACGCGATAGAGAAACTGCGCGCCGTCACGGCTCAGGCAGACACGCAGGCGGCACAGCCGGCCTGATCCCGCCTTCCGTCATTTCCATGCTGCCTGATGGCGGCGGACGCGGTAAGGTCGGGCATATTATGTCCGTCCTGCCGCGTCCGTTCCCATCTCTGCTGATTACGGCGCTGCTGGCGGGATGCATGACAGGGCACGCCATTACGGCGGGCGCCACGACGCTGCGCCTATCCACGTGGAACCTCGACTGGCTGACGCAACGCAGGACGGGTGATCCCGCCCTTCCCCCCGACGTGCATCCCCGCGACATTACCGACATTGACCGGCTGGCACGTTATGCCGCGCGCCTGCATCCCGATATCGTGGCGCTGGAGGAAATCGACACGCCCGAACTCGCGGCGCGCCTTTTCCCCGCGCCACGATACCGCATCCTCATGTCCCATGACGGCGTGGTACAGAAAACCGCCCTTGCCGTGCGGGCCGGGCTGAATGTAACCCGCAATCCGGACCTCGACGCGCTGGATGTCTATCCCCCCGATGCCCCGCGCCACCTGCGCGGCGGGCTGGATGTCACGATCGACGACGGGCATGCCACCCTGCGCCTGCTGGTCGTACACCTGAAGGCGGGATGTCGCGACGGCACGGCCGGGGACCGGCGTCCGGCCTGCCGCACGCTGTACCGGCAGGTCGCCATCCTGACCGACTGGATCATGGAACGGCAGGACGAAGGCGAACCTTTCGCCGTGCTGGGCGATTTCAACCACATGCTGGGCACGGGCGATCCCATGCTGAGCATGCTGGATGGCAATGGGCCGTTGACGGTGCCGACCGTGGGAATGGCAAGTCCCTGCTGGGGCGGCGAATATTTCATCGACCACATCATCCTGGGCGACCGGGCGCGGCAATGGCTGCGTCCCGGCAGCCTGCGCGTCATGCCTTATCAGGAACGCGATCCTGCCCTGCGGTCGCGCCTGTCGGACCACTGCCCGGTTTCCATCGGGCTGGACATGCCATAACCCGGTGGCGGACAGCATTTCCGGCTGGCATCGTTCTGGCTGGCATCGTTTCATGGAAAGGACATTGCATGCAGATGCGTCATCTGGGCCGATCCGGCCTGCGGGTTTCGGCCATCGGGCTGGGCTGCAACAATCTGGGCGGACGCATCGACCTTGAAACCTCCCGCGCGGTCGTGCATCAGGCGCTGGATTGCGGGATCACGCTGTTTGATGTCGCCGATGTCTATGGCCGCCGCGATGCTTATGCCGGTGCCTCGGAAGAGGCGCTGGGCGCGATCCTTGGCCCGCGTCGGCGCGATATCGTGCTGGCGACGAAATTTGGCATGCGGATGGACCCCGATGGCCGGTTGCAGGGCGCGTCACGCCAGTATATCCGCCGCGCGGTGGAGGACAGCCTGCGCCGCCTGCGCACGGATTACATCGACCTGTACCAACTCCACGCCCCCGATCCCGATACCCCGATCGAAGAAACGCTGCGCGCGCTGGACGATCTGGTCCGCGCGGGAAAGATCCTTTACGCGGGCTGTTCCAACCTGCCCGCATGGCAGGTCGCCGATGCGCAGCACACGGCGCGCGCGGCAGGCGTCAGCGGCTTCATCAGCTGTCAGGACGAACTCTCCCTTCTGGCGCGGGGCATCCACCGCGACCTGATCCCGGCGATGCGGCATTTCGGGCTGGGGCTGCTTCCCTATTTCCCGCTGGCAAGCGGCATCCTGACGGGAAAATACCGCCGCGACGTCCCGCCCCCCGCCGGCAGCCGGCTGGCGGCATGGACCTACCTGCGCGAACGCTACCTGACAGACGCCAACTGGGCATTGCTGCAGAAGCTGGAGCATTTCGCCAAAGAGCGTGGGCTGGGCCTCACCGAACTCGCCTTCGGCTGGCTGCTGTCGCACGATATCGTCGGCTCCGTCATCGCCGGCGCGACCAGCCCGGGCCAGGTCAGCGGGAATGTCGCGGTGGCACGTCCACTCCCGCCCGGGGACTTCAGGGCGCTGGAAGCCCTGCTCGGGGAAACGCCGCCGGCCTGAAAGAGCGTTTGAAAACAGCTGGAGTTTTTGGGTGCTGCCTTTTTTCAGAAAGGCAGCACCTTTCGAAGCTTTTTGCAAAAAGCTTCACCAAAAAACTTCTATGATTTCAGTATATTATTTGATCTACCATCCCGGTTGCGGAAAACCCGCCAGGGTGAAAGGCCTGCCTTCCCCGTTACGGCCCGGCCTATTCCGGCCAGATGCCGGATGCGTGGGCGGCGGTCCATCCGATCGCCAGAAGAACCATCACGAAGATGATCGCGCCCATCAGCTGCAGCAGTTCCTTGATCGGCATGAGTTCCGGCGCGGTGGCGACCCCGGCCCCCACCGTCGCGCCTGTCGTCATGGCCGCGGCGGCGTCAGCGGCGTCGCCCGCGGCATCGCGCGTTTCCGGGGCCAGTGGCTGGGCACCCGGCACGGGGCCGGGGTCTGGAACATCCGTCGAGGCCGCCTGTCCCTGTGCGATATCGGCGGCAACGGACTGGGGATGAGCGGACAGGGGATGATCCGCATGACTGTCGGCGTCGGGCATCTGCGTCTCTCCTGCGGGCATGAATCATCAAATGACGTGATGCAATATATCCCACCACCGTCAAAGCACCAACCGCATCCCCCGTCCGCAAGGGCATGATTTTTTCATTTCAAAGCAGCCGGGGGCATCGCATACTCCCCGCCACACATCCGGGCGCATCGCCCCGTCAGGCCATTGCCCATGGCCTGCGTCCCCACATAACAGGATCAGGTATCAGGCCCCGATGTCTTTTCGTCCGCTGACCCGCCGCATGGCCCTTGGAACGTTCATCGGGACGGCCGCCCTGCTGTCCCGCGCGATCCGTCCCCACGGTGCCCGCGCCACCACGCCGCTGCGCATCGGGATGATCGGCTCGGGCCATGTGGGCGAAACCCTGGGCCGGCTATGGACGCATGCGGGGCACCAGGTCATGTTTTCCGCCCGCGACATGGAAGGCCCCAAACGCCTGGCGCGGGAGATGTTTCCGCTGGCCCGGGCGGGAACACCGCCCGAGGCCGCGCGCTTTGGCGATGTCATCGTGCTGGCCGTGCCTTATGGCGCCCTGCCGCAACTGGCGCATGCGCTGGGCGGCTATGCCGCGGACAAGGTCATACTCGACGCCACCAATCCCTATTCATGGCGCGACGGGAAGATCGCGCGGGTGGCGATGAAACAGGGGGCGGGCATCACCACGCGCGACCTGTTCCCCGACAGCGCGGTGGTCCGTGGCCTCAATTCCGAGGACATGACCACCATCGCCGCGCAGGCATGGCGCAAGCCACCCCGCCTGGGCATCCCGCTGGCGGGGGATTCACGCGCGGCACTTCAGGTGGCGCAGGGGCTGGTATGGGATGCGGGCCTTGATCCGGTGATCGTCGGCCCCCTTGCCCTCGCGGGGGAATTCCAGCCCGGCGGCGCGGCGTTCGAGGCCGCGACCACGGCGGCCAACCTGCGCAGGATGCTCAATCTGCCGCCCGATACGCAATCGGCTTCCGGCGGAAGCGGAAACGGATAGGCCCCGCATTGCCTGCCGGTCGCACGGGACCGGTCATTTCAGGGCATCCATAAAAAAAGCCCCGTCCGGCAGGTAGCCGGCGGGGTCTGAACCATCTGCCGGGTCGGTGATCACGCGCCACCGGCCCGGAAATCCGGCACTGCTTACAGGTCCGTGCCCGGCGGAAGATAGGCGGCCTGACGCAGGGCCAGCCCGAACTGGATCCAGCCGATTCCCGCCGCGATCAGTTCCACCGCGATGAACGTCCCGATCAGCCACAGTCCCGACCAGGGCAGCGTAATGTACAGGACCACGCCGACCAGAAGGCTGATGACACCCCCCATCAGGATCATCCACCATCCGCTCAGCCCGCGCTGCTGGATCGCCATGATGATGCGCCCGATACCCGAGACGACAAGACAGGCCGACAGGAAGATGGTGATGACCATGGAGCCGGTGGCTGGTTCCTCCATCATCAGCGTGCCGCCAAGGATATAGAGCGCGCCGCCAAGGATCGACATCAGCCGTCCGCCCCATCCCCGCACGACAAAGGCATGCACAAGCTGCACCGTGCCGCCAAGGAACAGCAGGAGGCCCAGCAGGATCGTGCTGGCCATCGTGACCGTGATGGCATCGACCCACGCCACGAACCCCAGCAGAACCAGCACCACGCCCAGACCGGCAAACAGGCCCCAGCGCTGCGTAAATGGCGTGTCCATCGTGAAAATCCCTCAACTTGCTGTACGCATCATGCGGATGCCCCGTCCCTCACGGGGGCAGGAAAGCTGAAACATAACAGGCAACCCCACAGGGCGATACCGGGTTTTGACGGGACGGGGCCGCACGGGAATTGACATTGACAGCCCGTACCCCTATACGCGCCCGACTGCCGGGAACGCGGACGGACCGGCTGGCGCCATGTGATGAAGGGGTGATTGCTCCCCCGGCGCCGGTTAATGCGGGACGCGCCCGTCCTGTTCATGGGGAACAGGACCTACCGGTGCCACACCATGACGCGGTGTTCATGGCCCATGCCAGACATCGCGCCATGCAGACGAAGAAAGAGAGCGCGCAATGAGCAAGCGCCTTGAGAGCAAGTACAAGATCAACCGCCGCCTTGGCGTCAACCTGTGGGGCCGCGCGAAGTCCCCGGTCAACAAGCGCGAATACGGCCCCGGCCAGCATGGCCAGCGCCGCAAGCAGAAGCCGTCGGACTTCTCCATCCAGCTGATGGCGAAGCAGAAGCTCAAGGGCTATTACGGCAACATCGGCGAAAAGCAGTTCCGCAAGTATTATGACGAAGCCGTCCGTCGCAAGGGCGATACGTCCGAAAACCTGATCGACCTGCTGGAACGCCGCCTGGACGCGGTGGTCTATCGCATGAAATTCGCGATCACCCCCTTCGCCGCGCGTCAGTTCATCAGCCACGGCCACGTCATGGTCAACGGCCGCAAGGTCAACATCCCGTCCTATCTGGTGCGTGATGGCGACGTGATCGAAGTGCGCGAAAAGTCCAAGCAGCTGGCGATCGTGCTCGACGCGGCGCAGAGCGGTGAACGCGACGTGCCGGAATACATGGAAGTCGACCATCGCCAGATGAAGGGCACCTTCCTGCGCACGGCAAAGCTGTCGGACGTTCCGTATCCGGTCCAGATGGAACCGAACCTGGTCATCGAATTCTACTCTCGCTGATCCACACCCGGAACCGGGCTGTCATGGCGCCGGGCGTGGGGCATTGCCTCCACGTCCGGCGTACGTGTTTGTGGGGTCCCGTTTCTTCGCGGCCCACGACATGCTGGCCCGCCATGCCCTGCCCCGGTATCCTGTGGCCCGCCGTGCGCGCCCGTGTGGCGCGCGCCCCTGTCGTGCCGTCGCATGGCGCGACGCACGAAGGTATATGCACATGAACGCCGCTGCCCCCGACACCGACACCACGTCCGACGCCACCACGCCTGCCGCGCCCGGCACCATCGCGCACGAAATCGCACGGCGGCGGACATTCGCCATCATCTCCCACCCCGACGCGGGCAAGACCACGCTGACCGAACGCATCCTGCGCGCGGGCGGCGCGATCCAGATGGCGGGCAACGTGCGGGCCAAGGGCGAACGGCGGCGCACGCGTTCGGACTGGATGGGGATCGAGCGCGATCGCGGCATTTCGGTCGTGACCTCGGTCATGACGTTCGAATATGGCGACTGCATCTTCAACCTGCTCGACACGCCGGGCCATGAGGACTTTTCCGAAGACACCTACCGCACGCTGACGGCGGTGGACGCGGCGGTGATGGTGATCGACGCGGCCAAGGGGATCGAGGCGCGCACGCGCAAACTGTTCGAGATCTGCCGCCTGCGCGACATTCCCATCGTCACCTTCATCAACAAGATGGACCGCGAGGCGCAGGACCCGTTCGCGCTGCTTGACGAAATCTCGTCCTCGCTGGCGCTCGATACCTCGCCCGCGACATGGCCGGTGGGACGGGCGGCGAAATTCGTCGGCACCTATGACCTGTACCGCCGCGAGCTGCACACGACCGAAAAGCTGGAGCAGTCGGACCCGCGCATGATCCAGCTGGCTGAAGAGCTGGAACTGGCGCAGGCGGCGCTGCCGGAATTCGACCGCGAAAGCTTCAACGCGGGCCACCTTACCCCCGTGTTCTTCGGCAGCGCGATGAAGGAAATCGGCGTGACCGACCTGCTCGACGCGCTGGCGTCGTTCGGGCCGCCGCCACGCGACCAGGCGACCGAAACCCGCAACGTCCACGCGGACGAGGAAGCGATGACCGCGCTGGTGTTCAAGATCCAGGCGAACATGGACCCCAACCACCGCGACCGCATGGCGTTCGCGCGCATCTGTTCGGGCAAGCTGCAGCGCGGCATGCGCCTCAAGCATGTGCGCATCGGCAAGCAGTTCGCCCTGCACACGCCACAGTTCTTCTTCGCGCGCGACCGGCAGCTGGCCGAGGAAGCCTTTGCCGGCGACGTGGTGGGCATCCCCAACCACGGCACCCTGCGCATTGGCGATACCCTGACGGAAGGCGAGGACCTGCGCTTTACCGGCGTGCCCTACTTCGCGCCTGAAATCCTGCGCCGCGTGCGCCTTGATGACGCGATGAAGGCCAAGAAGCTGCGCCAGGCCCTGACCGAACTGGCCGAGGAAGGGGTGGTGCAGCTGTTCCGCCCGCAGGACGGTTCCCCCCCGATCGTCGGTGTGGTCGGCACGCTGCAGCTGGATGTGCTGCAGTCCCGGCTGAAGGGGGAATACGGCGTGTCGATCGGCTTCGAATCGACGCCCTACAACCTTGCCCGCTGGGTCACCGGCCCGCGCGACCGGCTGGAGACGTTCTGCAGCGTCAACCGCAGCGCCATGGCCGATGATATCGATGGCGATCCGGTCTTCCTCGCCTCCTCCGCGTTCATGATGCGGCGCACGGCGGAAGGCCAGCCCGAGCTTGCCTTCCACGACATCAAGCAGATCGGGCAGGAAATCGGCTGAGGCCGCGCACCACCGTCCCGTTTTCCACCCCACAAGAGTATTGCGTCAGGCCCGCTGTCTGGCGCATCTAGGCGCATCATGTCCGACACAATGCCCCGCCTGAGCCTGCATGACAGCAAAAGCCGCAAGACGGTTGCGTTCACGCCGCTCGACCCTGAAAATGTCCGTGTCTATTACTGCGGGCCGACCGTCTATGACCTTGCGCATATCGGCAACCTGCGCGCGATGGTCACGGCGGACGTGCTGGTGCGCCTGCTGCGCCACCTGTATCCGCGCGTCACCTATGTCCGCAACATCACGGACGTGGATGACAAGATCAACGCCCGCGCGCGCGAAAACAACGAACCGATTTCCGCCCTGACGGCGCGGACCATCCGTGATTTCCACGAAGACCTTGCCGCCGTCGCCATCCTGCCACCCGACATCGAACCCCGCGCCACCCACCATATCGAGCAGATGCAGCGCATGATCCGCGAACTGATCGACAATGGCCACGCGTATGAGGCGGGGGGCCATGTCCTGTTCTCCGTCGCGGACTATCCCGATTACGGTGAACTGTCGGGCCGCAGCGCGGATGAGCTGATGGCCGGCGCACGGGTGGAGGTCGCGGATTACAAGCGCGCGCCGGGCGATTTCGTGCTGTGGAAGCCCTCCGACGCGGACACGCCGGGATGGGACAGCCCATGGGGCCGGGGACGCCCGGGCTGGCATATCGAATGTTCGGCCATGTCGTATCACTACCTTGGCGAAAGCTTCGACATCCATGGCGGCGGGTCGGACCTGCTGTTCCCCCATCATGAGAATGAACGCGCGCAGAGCATGTGCTGCCATCCGCACGGACGTTTCGCCAACCACTGGGTGCATAACGCGATGCTGCTGGTGGATGGGGAGAAGATGTCGAAATCCCTCGGCAACTTCCTGACCGTGCGCGACGTGCTGCGCGATACCCCGGCAGAGGCGCTGCGCCTTCTGCTGCTGCGCGCGCAGTACCGCTCCGTCCTGAACTTCACGCGCGACGGGCTGGATGACGCGCGCCAGACGCTCGACCGGTTCTATCGCGCGCTGGAGACGCTGCCCGATGGCGATGCGGCGGACACGCCCCCGCCCTTGGGCTTCGTGCAGGCTTTGTGCGACGACCTCAATACCCCCCGCGCGCTGGCGGAAATGCATGCGATGGCCGATCGGGCGCTGGCGGGGGACGTGCAGGCGGCACGGGAACTTCATGCCTCCGGACGGCTGATCGGGCTGCTGGGCAGCACGCCCGACGTATGGTTCCGCAGCGATGCGAACGTTGACGAAAAAGAGATACAGGCCCTGATCGATGAACGGCTGGCGGCACGCAGGGCGCGTGATTTCGCCCGCGCCGACGCCATCCGCGAGGAACTGGCGCAACAGGGCATCGTGCTGGAGGATGGGCCATCCGGTACGACATGGAGGAAGGCATGACCGGACGTGATGGCGGGGCGGATATCGGCCCCATCGGCAACAGTCCGGTTGTCATCCTTGTCCGCCCGCAGATGGCCGAAAATATCGGCACCACCGCGCGCGCGATGGCCAATGGCGGCCTGTTTCACATGCGCCTTGTCGCGCCACGCGACGGCTGGCCGCAGGAGCGGGCATGGCGGGCGGCATCGGGGGCGGACCGCATCCTTGAATCCGCGACCGTACATGAAACGGTCGATGACGCGGTGGCCGACCTGCACCATGTCTTTGCCACCTGTCCGCGTCCACGCCATATCGTCAAGCCGGTCATGACCGCGCGGGGCGGGGCGGCCGAACTGCGTGCCATATCGCAACGGGGACTGCGCACAGGGCTGCTGTTCGGACCGGAACGCGCGGGACTGGATAACGAGGACATGGCCCGCGCCGATGCGCTGATCCGCTATCCCCTCAATCCCGCGTTCATGTCGCTCAACCTGGCGCAGGCCGTGATGATCATGGCCTATGAATGGTGGATGACCGAAGACACGACCCCGCCGCGCACCCTGATGACCAACGAAACCCATGTCGCGACCAAGGGGGAGCTGGACAATTTCATGCGCCACCTGATCGGTGACCTTGATGAATGCGGATTCCTGCGTAACGAGCAGAAGCGCCCCGGCATGGTACGCAACCTGCGCCATTTCTTCCTGCGCGGCGAGGTGACGGAACAGGAACTGCGCACCCTCCACGGCGTGGTGACCGAACTGGCGCGCGGGCGCAAGGCACGGCAGCAGTAAGTGGCTGCCGTGAATAACCTATTGAAAAGTAATAAAAGTTTTTGGTGAAGCTTTTTTCAAAAAGCTTCGAAAGACGCCGCATTTTTGAAAAAAGGCGGCACCCAGAAACTTTTTCCTGATGCCTTCCCCTTCTACCGCGCCGCGATCCGCAGGCGCCCGGCCACGCGGTCATATCCCATCAGCGGCAGCAGGTCGCGCATCTCCGGCCCCTTTTCCTCGCCCGTCAGGGCAAGGCGCAGGGGATGGAACAGGGCCTTGCCCGTGCGTCCCGTTGCCTCCTTCAGGGCGGTGGTCCAGGATTTCCACGTCTCGGCATTCCACGGCTCCGCAGGCAGCAGGTCCACGGCCCTGAGCAGGTAGTCACGGTCCTGCGCCTCCATGACGGGGGGGACAATGGACCCGGCCACCACGTCCCACCAGTGACGCAGCTCGCCGATCATGTCCACATTGCCGCGCACCGCCAGCCAGAAGGCCTCCGTCGCGCCCTCGGGCAGGCGCGGGCGCACCTCCTCGAACGACATGGTGTGCATGATGCGACGGTTCAGGCCCAGCAGCTGACGCATGTCGAACCGCGCGGCGGAGCGCGAGACACGCGACAGATCGTAAGCCGCCGCCTGGTCGGCAAAGGACATGGGTTCGGGGTCGTCCGCGCTGCCCAGCCGCGCGAGGTAGGAGACGATGGCGGTCGGTTCGATCCCGTCCTGCCGCAGGGAGCGCAGCGACAGCCCATCGAAACGCTTCGACAGCTTGCCACCCCCTTCATCAAGCAGGAGCGGCAGATGCGCGAATCGGAAACGATCCGGTGCCGCGCCCAGCGCCGTGGCGATGTCGATCTGCACGCCGGTATTGGTCAGGTGATCCTCGCCACGCACGACGTGGGTGATGCCGGTTTCGATATCATCAACGACGGAGGCCAGCGTGTACAGCACCGTCCCGTCAGCACGCACCAGCACGGGATCCGAAATCGCCGTCAGCTTGACCCGGCTTTCGCCCATGACCATGTCGTCCCAGCGCACCGTGCGGTCCGACAGGCGGAAACGCCAGTAAGGCACCTTGCCGTTGGCTTCGGCCTGCGCGCGCTGCTGCGGTGTCAGTTTCAGCATGGCGCGGTCATAGATCGGCGGCTTGCGCGCGCGAATCCGTGCCTCGCGCTTGGAGGCAAGCTCCTGCTCGCTCTCGAAACACGGATACAGCCGTCCGGTGGACTTGAGGTGTTCCATCGCCAGCGCATAGCGGTCCAGCCGGTCCGACTGGCGCACGAATTCGTCCCATTCGATGCCCAGCCATTGCAGGTCCGCCTGCAATGCCGTGACGTATTCCTCCTTTGAACGGGCCACGTCCGTATCGTCGATACGCAGAAGGAACCGGCCGCCATAATGGCGGGCATACAGGGCGTTGGCGATCGCCTGCCGGGCGTTGCCAACATGGATCAGTCCGGTCGGACTGGGCGCAAAACGGAGTTTCATGCGCCCTTTATGCGGTGATCGCGCCAGAAAAACCAGTCACCAGATGCGTCATCCGACGCCCATCCGGATGGGGTCACTCCACCTCGTCCTCGTCGTCCGCACGGCGCGGGTCGAGCGCACGCCAGTCGCGTTCCATTTCCGATGCGCGATGGGCGGCGAAATCATCCAGTTCGTTGGCTGAACGCCAGCCATTTTCCCCGGATTCCAGCACCTCCGCATCCTCGCCATAGGCGAACCACGCCTGCAGCACTTCCTTGGGCGACAGTCCGGCGCTGCGGCAGCGTTCGATGCTGTCGCGGACATAGGCGCGGGCGAAGGCGTTGGCGTGGATCAGGTCGGGAAAGCCGCCGATCTCCTCCACGATATTGTCTTCCGCGCCACCGGACAGGTCGATGATACGCACACGCCAGCCCCCTTCGGGAGCAAATAGAGTTTCCGACACGATCCGGCCTTTCGTTGGAATGAAGGGCGAGCCCACGGGAAAGGACGTCACGATCTGCGCGACATCCCCGGGGCCGCCGGGTCAGGAAGGACGCGCCGTATCGCGCCCATGCGCATGACGCAGCAGGAATTCCCGTCCGACCTTTACCCGCGGTTCCCCGTCATAGGCAACAATGTCCGCGGTGGCATAGGTTTCGGACCAGTGGTCGGGAATGAACGATCCCGTGCCGATGACGTCCACCGGCGCGTGGGCATCCGCCATGGTCAGGCATTTTTCCACGCTGAATCCGGAAGAGGCGACAATGCGCACATGCGGGAAGCCCGCGGCATCCAGCACCTCGCGCATGCGCCAGATGGCGGCGGCCGACACGCCCGTCCCTACAAGATAGCGCAGTTCCCTGTCCGAGCGATAGCGGCGGATCGTACCCGGCGTGTTGCGTTCCAGTGCGGCATAGGATCCCTGCGGGTCCAGCCCCTCCAGAAAACGGCCACCATGGGTATCAAGCCGCAGGCTGAGCCGTCCCGCCGCCGCAAGGTCGGGAAAACGGCGGCACACCTCCAGCCCGTCCGTCAGTTCCCGGCCGAAATAATCCACCAGCACGACCAGGTCGGAGTCGGGATAGACCTCATGGAACATCTCCGCCGCGCGCAGGGTCGATCCGGCATACCCGATCAGGGCATGCGGCATCGTGCCAAGCCCGAAGGCGGTATCGAAATACGGCGCGGTGGCATCGTTGGCGCCCCCGATGAACCCCAATGCGCCCTCGGCCTGCGCGGCGCGGCTGCCGACCGATGCGCCATAGGCCATCTGGACCTGCATTTCATACCCGGCGCAGTGCCGCGCCTCCATCGCCATGAAACGCACGTTCGGAAGCGCCAGCGCCATCTGGTAGGCATTATGCGCGGCGACGCACACCGGCCCCAGCTGCTGCAGGAGCAGCGTTTCCAGATCCGCAAGCCGCGCGAACGACCCCGTGACATAGACCAGCGGTTCCCCCGCGCCGACCCATGTCCCCTCGGGGAACATGACCTCGCACGTCACCTCCATCCCGCGCGCCCGGGCCACGCGCTCCAGCCAATCGACCATCAGCCGTGGGGCGGAAACGACCGGACGGCGCAGGAACAGCGCATAGGTGACGGTGCAGTCCCCGAAATGGGTGACGATGTCGCGCGTGCGGTTGAAATAGGCATCGGTGCGCGCCCTGATCGTCGCGTCATCCGGCACGTCGCAGGACGACAGCGGGGCTGCCGCGGCCTGCCCCGATGATGTGTCCCCGCCGGGAATGGACATGTTCCCCTCCGTCACTGCCACGATGGCGGATGCCGCGCGGCACGCATGGCTTTTACTTTTCGCCTTCGGCGGCGCGCACCCTGTTCATGCGCGTCTTCAGCTCTTCCGACAGCAGGAACGCCATTTCCAGCGACTGCTCGGCATTCAGGCGCGGATCGCAGAATGTCTCGTACCGCTCGCCCAGGTCATCTTCGGTCAGGCATTGCGCCCCGCCGGTGCATTCCGTGACATTCTGGCCCGTCATTTCGAAATGCACGCCGCCGGGCACGCCGCCCTCTGCCTCGAACACATCGAAAAAGCCCTTGATTTCCCCCAGGATGGCGTCGAACGAGCGGGTCTTTACCCCATTCGCCGTCGAACTGGTATTGCCATGCATGGGATCGCACAGCCATGTGACCGTGCGTCCCGTCGCCTGCACCTTGCGCAGCAGCTGCGGCAGGTGGTCATGCACCTTGCCCGCCCCCATGCGCGAAATGAGCGAGATGCGCCCCGCTTCGTCCGTGGGGTTGAGGATATCGAGCAGGTGTTCGAGATCGCCGATCGTCGTCGTCGGGCCGACCTTGATCCCGATCGGGTTGCGCACGCCGCGCAGGAATTCCACATGCGCGCCGTCGGGCTGGCGCGTCCGGTCCCCGATCCATACGAAATGCGCCGAGCAGTCATACCATTCGCCCGAGGTCGAATCGATGCGCGTCAGCGCCTGCTCATACCCCAGCAGCAGCGCCTCGTGCGAGGTATAGAACTCCGTCTCGTCCAGCTGGGGCGTGGTTGCGGTCGTAAGCCCGCACGCGGCCATGAAATCCAGCGTCTCGCCAATGCGTTCGGCAAGCTGCCCGTAACGCTGCGCCAGGGGGGAGCGTTCGACGAAGCCAAGGTTCCAGCGATGCACCTCGTGCAGGTTGGCATAGCCGCCGCTCGCGAACGCGCGCAGCAGGTTCATGGTGCCGGCCGACTGGAAATAGCCGGTCTCCATGCGGGCCGGGTCGGGAATGCGCGATTCGGCCGTAAAGGCGGAGCCGTTGATGTTGTCCCCGCGATAGGACGGCAGCGTCACGCCATCGCGCGTCTCGTTGTCGGAGGAGCGCGGCTTTGCGTACTGCCCGGCCATACGGCCGAGCTTGATGACCGGAACCTTGGCCCCGAATGTCAGGACCACCGCCATCTGCAGCAGCACGCGGAAGGTATCGCGCACGATATCGGCCGTGAACTCGCTGAAGCTTTCGGCGCACGCGCCCCCCTGCAGGACGAAGGCCCCGCCCCGCGCCGCCTGCGCCAGATGGGATTTCAGGCGTCGCGCCTCGCCCGCGAACACCAGCGGGGGATAGCGGCGCAGGCGCGCCTCCACCGCCTCCAGCGCGACGGGATCGGGATAGGACGGCATCTGCCGGATCGGAAACGACCGCCAGCTTCCGGGCGTCCAGTTCTGCCGCGCGGTGCTGTTCTTGGTGTGCGTCACACTCATTGGTCGTTTCCTGTATCCTCTGGTCGAAACAATCTTTTCCCGCCGGCCGGAAAGGGATCATCCGGCCCTCTGCCGGCAAGGGGGTTGCCTTTATGTCGAAAAACCCACCCTTGGCAAAGCATCTTGTGATGCAAAAGGCATATTCCCTGTTATTATATGACCCGCGCGGCGTTGCCCGATCGCCACATTCACGTAACAAGATGTCATGCCCGGTCGCATTCTCGCCCGGTTCGTTGCATATGACACATCAACATGGATGGCCTGCTGTCATGCGCCTTACCCCGCGTGGCAGGACTTGGCATTGTAACGGGCTGCAAGCGGAAGGAAACCGAACCATGCTCATGTCGCGTGGAAAACTCATGACAGCACTGGCCGCCGGGCTGTGCCTGTTCAGCATCAGCGCCAACGCCGCCCCTCCCCCGGGCAATTCCGATCAGGATTCCGGTTCTGACAACAGTGACGACCGCATGACCGTCCATGGGCAGCGCAACCGCCTGCCGCCGGGCTATCAGGATGCGCCGTCCATGGAACTGAACCATGGTCCCGACCCCGATCACGCCGAACATGTCCATCGCGATTCCGTAACGGGCACCGACCTGTCGCGCTTTGGCTCGTCCTATCAGTCCAGCGGCATCAATGGCGACGGGCAGCTGGGCGACTCCACCGGCAATGGCTGGGTGGCCCCGCGCTAGGACATCGTGTCCTGATCCCCGTTCCGCAGGATACGGGAAAACGATACCGGATTTTTCCGCCCCCGGCCGTGCAATGGCACCCGCCGGGGAAGATGCTCCTTACGCGCCTTTTCCGGGGGGCGTACGGGGCGTTTCGCGCGTACGGGTGCGCATGGTCACGAACTCCTCCGCCGAAGTGGGATGAATCCCGATCGTGCGGTCCCAGTCCTGCTTGGTCAGGCCGGCGGTCACGGCGATGGCCAGCCCCTGCATGATTTCCGGCGCGTCATCGCCCAGCATATGCGCACCCAGCACCTTCTGGCTTTCCTGATCGACCACCAGTTTCATCACCGTGCGCTGCGGGCTGCCGCCCAGCGTGTTGCGCATGGGACGGAAACGGCTGAGATAGATGTCAACCGCCCCCTGCCGGGCGGCTTCCTCTTCCGTCAGGCCGACGCTGGAGACGGGCGGGGAGAAGAAGACGGCCTTGGGCGTGGTGGCGAACGACCATTCGCGGATGTGATCGGCAAACAGGTAATCCGCAAGGATGTGGCCTTCCGCAATGGCGACCGGCGTCAGGTTGAGGCGGTTGGTCACATCCCCGATGGCATAGATCCCCTCCACCGAGGTCTGGCTGTGGCGGTTCACCTCGATCCTGCCGCCCGCGACCGTCCTGACCCCGGCCTGTTCAAGGCCGAGTTCCGCGACCTTGGGGCGTCGCCCGGTGGCGAAAAAGACGCAGTCCGTTTCGATCGGCTCCCCATGGCTGAGGGTGACGGCAAAGTCACGCTCGCCCCTTCGCGTGATGGCGGTGGGGGTATTGCCGCGATGCTGGCGGATGCCCCGCAGGTCGATCGCTTCATGCAGGGCGCTGCGGATATCGGCGTCAAACCCGCGCAGGGGCTGGTGGGGGCGGTAGACAAGATCCACGGACGAACCAAGGCCCGCGAAAATCCCCGCGAATTCGACCCCGATATACCCGCCCCCCACGATGCAGACCCGTTCGGGACGTTCCGGCAGGTGAAAGGCCTGGTCCGAGGTGATGGCATGTTCAATGCCCGGAATATCCGGCACGAAGGGCGTTGACCCCACCGCGATCACGATCCGCTGCGCGGTGATGCGGCGCGGCGCGGCATCGGGATCAAGGGGCGATGGCCCGATTGACAGGGTATGCGCATCCTCGAAGCGGGCATGCCCCGTGAACAGTTTCACGCCGGCATTTCCCAGCATGGAGACATAGATATCGTTCAGGCGCGAAATCTCGCGATCCTTGGCGGCAATCAGCGCGGCCCAGTCATGGTGGCCGGGCTGCGTGTCCCAGCCGAATCCATGGCTGTCCTCGACCCACCTGCCATATTCGCTGGCCTGGACCATCAGTTTCTTGGGCACGCAGCCAAGGTTGACGCAGGTGCCGCCCCAGTGGCTGCTTTCGGCCACCGCGACGCGCGCGCCATGCGACGCGGCGACGCGCGCGCACCGCACCCCGCCGGAACCGGCGCCAATTACAAACAGATCGAAATCATAAGGCATGGAAACTGCTGCACCTTGTCATGCCGGATGGGCGAACGCCGTAACACCTGCCGGCGTGACGCCCGGTCCGGGCAGGGCGCCAGAATCCCGCGACCGCCATCCACCCGACCCATGCATGCCACATACGCGCAACAAGCATAACCGTCGGACGGATGACGGTCCCTTCGCGATCAACGCTCGGCAAACGCCTTTTCAACGACATAGGCGCCCGGCTTCGAATTGTTGCCTTCGTCGAAGCCACGATCCTGAAGCATCTTTTCCGTATCGGCCAGCATTTCCGGCGAACCGCAGATCATGACGCGGTCATGTTCGGGATCCAGTTCGGGAATGTTCAGATCCTTGAAGATCTTGCCCGTCTCGATCAGCTTGGTGATGCGGTCGGTCACGGCAAACGGCTCACGCGTGACGGCGGGATAGTACAGCAGCTTGCCCGAAACGTCCTCGCCCAGGAATTCATGGTGCGGCAGTTCGTGGCGGATATGGTTGGAATAGGCCAGTTCACCCGAAATGCGGACCGTATGGCTCAGGATGACATGGTCATAGCGTTCATAGCATTCCGGATCCTTGATCAGGCTCATGAACGGGGCCAGCCCGGTGCCGGTGGACAGGAAATACAGGTTGCGGCCCGGACGCAGGTTGTCCAGCAGCAGCGTTCCCACCGGCTTGCGCCCGATCAGCACCTTGTCCCCGACCTTGACGTGACGCAGGCGCGAGGTCAGCGGACCATCCGGCACGGCGATGGACAGGAATTCGAGGTTGTCCTCGTAATTTGCGCTGGCGATGCTGTACGCACGCAGGAGCGGCTTTCCCTCGACCTCGATCCCGATCATCGTGAACTGCCCGTTTTCGAAACGGAGCGCGGGGTCACGCGTCGTGGTGAAGGAGAACAGGCGATCCGTCCAGTGATGGACCGTCAGCACCGTTTCCGCGTTCAGGTGGCCATATTCCTTGACCGGCGGGGCAAGGTGAAAAACACCCGGCTGACCCGCCACCGGCTCCAGCCCGGACGGGACGACATCAGCGGCGGGCGTGATCAACGTATCGGACATAAGGTCTTTCTTCTCCCGACTGACGCGGACATATGACAGGCACCCCTGTCATATGTATCCGACGACAATTTTTCCAAGGCGGGAATGTTTAGGCATCTGGCGCGTTGTATTCCAGCATAAACCTGCATAATTCGCCCCAAAGGAAGCAGAATTGCGTCTGACGCGCCCCATATCGCCTGCCTGGAGGTGAGTTCGGTCCCTTTCGCGCCTTCTTTCGCGCGCGGATTCCACCCGATATCGCATGCGCGGGTGATTGTCGGACGCCCGCGAATGACGCACATAGAGCCATGACTTCTGATCTTCCCGCCCGCGCGGCCCCTGCCCTGATCGCCATGGACGCCGCCATCGCGGCGACGGGCCTGAACGTGGAAACGCGCGAACGGCCCAAGCTTGAACGCATCATCGCGCGCCTTCTGCCGCCGGGCGCGGAGCATATCGACGACGCGACGTTCCGCGCGGCGCTGTGCACCCTGCGGCGCAAGCCGTGGGGATCGCGCCTGATGGACCTGACCCGTCGGGCGGGACAGGTCTGGATCACCCGCGCGGACGCCGAATCCGCGGCGGGAACCATTGATGTGCCCGAACCCGACGACGCGCGCCTGCTGGCCAGCCTGCGCCCGGTGGTCCGCGCGCGCCTGCGCGATCAGGGCGACAGCGCGCAGGCGGCGGTGGAAAATGTGCGCACCGACCTGTTCGACGGCACCGGCCG
The DNA here is from genome assembly GCF_003207955.1 of Novacetimonas pomaceti. NCBI lineage: Bacteria > Pseudomonadati > Pseudomonadota > Alphaproteobacteria > Acetobacterales > Acetobacteraceae > Novacetimonas > Novacetimonas pomaceti. The sequence goes on along the minus strand of NZ_NOXG01000002.1, from coordinate 119,754 downwards.
CATGCTATCGCCCGCGGAACTGCGCACGCTGGCCCTTGCGGCGGCGGACGCGTTCGACATCGCGGACCCCGACACCTTCGCCCGCCAGGTCGAGGACGCCGACCAGCGCACCCGGACCCGGCGCGAGGAAATCGAACAGACCGCCCGCGCCCGCCGCAAGGAAGAGGTCCAGCGCCTGCGGGAGTGGGAGACGAAGCTCGTCCCCTTTGCCGAAGTCCCCGGCCTGCTGCGCTGCTCCCACCGGGAGGCGCTGCGCTGGATCGCGGAAAAGCGGCTGCCGGTGGCCCGCCGCGTGCCGCAGAAGGACGGGCAGGAGCGATGGGAATTCGACCCCGCCGAACTGATTGCCCTGCGTCCGCAGGTTCAGCTGTGGCGTCAGGACCGGACCGAACGCGCCACCCCGCCCGCCCCCGATCTGGGCGACCGCCGGGTGGGGAACGCCGTGATCGCGCAGGTCGCCGCCCTTGACCGCTATGCCGCGCATTTCACCACCGCGCGCGCGCTCAAACGCCGCATCACGCTGGTCACCGGCCCCACCAACAGCGGCAAGTCCCATACCGCGCTGGACGCGCTGGCCCGCGCCGAAAGCGGTCTGGCGCTGGCGCCGCTGCGCCTGCTGGCCCATGAATTCCGCGAATCCCTGACGGCGCGCGGCGTCCCGACCTCGCTCGCCACCGGGGAGGAACGGATCGACATCCCCGGCAGCCGTCACCTTGCCGCGACGGTGGAGATGTGCCCGCTGAACAATCCCGTCGATGTCGCCATCATTGACGAGGCCCAGATGCTGACCGATCCCGACCGCGGGGCGGCATGGACGGCGGCGATCATGGGCGCCCCCGCGCGGCACCTGTTCATCCTTGGCGCGCCAGACTGCATCCCGATGGTCCGCCGCATCGCCGAACTGTGCGGCGACCCGATCGACGAAGTGCGCCTTGAGCGCAAGAGCCCGCTGGTCGCCGCGGATTCGCCCGTGCGCATACAGGACCTTCAGGCGCATGACGCGCTGATCGCATTTTCCCGGCGCGAGGTACTGGACCTGCGCGCGCTGCTGCTGGCGCATGGCAAGCGCGTGGCCGTCGTCTATGGCGCGCTGAGCCCCGAGGTCCGCCGCGCGGAAGCACAGCGTTTCAACCGGGGGGAGGCCGATATCCTGATCGCGACCGACGCCATCGGCATGGGCCTGAACCTGACGATCCGCCGCGTGGTCTTTGCCGCCCTGCGCAAGTTCGACGGCACGCAGACACGCGACCTCAATGCGCAGGAGGTCAAGCAGATCGGCGGTCGCGCCGGACGCTTCGGCAAGCATGAAAAGGGCGTCGTCGCGGTGCTGGAGGGGGTGGGCAGCCCCTCTTTCATCCATGCGAAGCTGTCGGCCCCGCCCGAACCGCAGGACGACCTGCGCCCGCAGGTGCAGCCCGACGCGGACATCGTGCAGGCCGTCGCCGCCGAAATCGGATCCGACAGCCTGTTCGGCGTGCTGGTGCGCATCCGCCGGGCGGTCCTGCGCCGTGACGATCCCAATTACCGCCTTGCCAACATGGAACAGGCCTTTGCCATCGCGACCGCGCTGGAAGGGGTGGAAGGGCTGACGCTGGCGCAGCGCTGGGTTTACGCGATGTGCCCGGTCGATGACCGCGACAACGGCATACAGCGCCTGGTGGGATGGGCGGCCGACCATGCGGCCGGACACCCCGTGCCGCCACCGGGCACGGGTCGCCTGCCCCCCGCCGAACGGGCGGAGCGCAGCGAACTGGAACGCGCGGAAAAACGGCACAAGCGGCTGGTGGCATGGCGATGGCTGGCCCTGCGCTTTCCCGATGCCTATCCCGACCGCGAAAACGCGGAAATCGCGACCACGCGCCTCAATGACTGGATCGAGGACGTGCTGCGCCAGCAGAGCACGCGCACACGCGCCGAAATGCCGCAGATGCCCCAGCGCCGGCGCGGCCATGACCGCCCGGATCGCGGCCCGCGCGCCGAAGACAGGCCACGCGGCAGGTCACGACGCAGGAAATGACCCCTGCCCCCGCAGCGCCATTGCGGGCATGAAACATCTGGATCCTGATGCTTGTTAAGGCTACCTGAAAATAATCTGCTGATAGAAACGACAGAGGTTTGCGGGTGTCGCCTTTTTTCAGCAAAGGCGACGTCTTTCGAAGCTTTTTGCAAAAAGCTTCACCAAAAACTTTTACAATTTCAGTGTATTACAGGGACAGCCCTTTCAGGAAATCCCTGTAAAAGCAGTGGTTTCCAAAGGTCCGCGACCTTTGGTGGGGGGTGGGGGGTCGGGGGCAACGCCCCCGAGGACAGGCGCCTATTTCGCGCCAGCCGTGATGACCTGCGTCCCGCCCATATAGGGCCACAGCACCTCTGGCACCGTGATGGAGCCATCTTCGTTCTGCCCGTTTTCCATCACCGCGATCAGGGTGCGCCCGACCGCAAGTCCCGAACCGTTGAGCGTATGGACAAAGGCCGGCTTCCCATCCGCCGCGCGATAGCGGGCGTTCATGCGGCGCGCCTGAAAATCGCGGGTGGTGGAACACGACGAAATCTCCCGCCATGCCTTCTGCCCCGGCAGCCATGCCTCCAGGTCGAAGGTACGGGCCGCGCCGAACCCTGTATCCCCCGCGCACAGCAGCATCCGGCGATAGGGCACGCCAAGGCGTTCGAGCACCATCTCGGCACAGCGGGTCATGCGTTCATGTTCCGCCTCGCTGTCCTCCGGCGCGGTGATGGACACCATCTCCACCTTCTGGAACTGGTGCTGGCGCAGCATGCCGCGCGTATCGCGCCCCGCCGCCCCGGCCTCGCTGCGGAAACATGACGACAGGGCGACCATGCGGCGCGGCAGCGTATCGGCGGACAGGATTTCTCCCCCTACCGAGGCCGTCAGCGGCACCTCCGCCGTGGGGACCAGCCAGCGGCCATCGGTCGTGCGGAAGGACTGGTCCGCGAATTTCGGCAGCTTGTCGGTGCCGTACATCGCCTCGTCATTGACCAGAACGGGGACGGAAGTCTCGTCATAGCCGTTTTCGCGCGTATGCAGGTCCAGCATGAACTGCCCCAGCGCGCGTTCCATCCGCGCCAGCGCCCCGCGCAGGACGACGAAGCGCGCGCCCGACAGGCGCGACGCGGTTTCGAAATCCATCAGGCCAAGCGCCTCGCCCAGCTCGAAATGCTCCTTCGCCGCGAAATCCATGACGCGCGGCGTCCCCCACGTGTGCCGCACGACATTGCCGCTTTCATCGCGGCCATCGGGCACGTCGGCGGCCAGACGGTTGGGCAGGCATTCCAGCGTACCGCGCAACTTCGCATCCAGATCCGCCACCTGCGTCGACAGCGCCTCCATGCGCTCACGCAGGGCGGCTGAACGCGCCTCCACCTCCGAACTGTCGGCGCCGGTGCGCCGCAGGGCGCCCACCTCCTTCGACAGGGCCTTGCGCTGGGCCTGGCATTCCTGCAACGCGGTTTCGGCGGCGCGACGTTCCCTGTCCAGTTCGACAATGGCGGCGGCCACGGGTGGTTCGCCCCGGCGCTTCAGGTCGGCGTCGAACGCGTCGGGATCGGCGCGAAGGGCGCGCAGGTCGTGCATCAGGAATCCTCCTCGGTCTCGTCCACGCGGCGGGGGGCTACCATACGCGCGCAGACGATGGAAATTTCATAAAGTCCGATCATCGGCACCGCCAGGCCGGTCTGGGTGATCACGTCGGGCGGTGTCAGGATGGCGGCAATGACAAATGCCCCGACATAGGCATAACGCCGCACCCGCGCCAGACCGTCGGCCGTCACCAGCCCCACCCGCGCCAGCAGCGTCAGCACGACCGGCAGTTCGAACGCCGTGCCGAACGCCAGGATCAGCTTCATCACCAGCGACAGGTATTCCGATACCTTGGCCTGCAGTTCGATCTGGATGCCGTCATGTCCCTGCGCCCCGTTGCTCTGGAACGAGAGGAAGAATTTCCACGCGGCGGGAAAGACGAAGTAATACGCCATCGACGCGCCCAGCAGGAACATCACCGGGGTCGCGACCAGGAATGGCGCGAAGGCGCGTTTTTCGCTGCGGTACAGGCCGGGCGCGATGAATATCCATGCCTGTATGGCGATCATGGGAAAGGACAGGCAGGCCGCGCCGAAAAACGCCACCTTCATGTAGGTGAAGAACGCCTCCGCCAGCGCGGTATAGATCAGGTGCGGCTGTTCCCCCTGCTGGCGCATGATGTCCGCCAGCGGCCGGGCAAGGAACATGTAGATCTGCGTGGAATAGTAATAACAGATCGCAAAACACACCGCGAACGTCGCGACCGACCACAACAGGCGACGTCGGAGCTCGACCAGATGGTCAAGCAGTGGCATGGGCTGGTCATCAAGCGTATCGTCGTTCAGCGTCGTATCCCCCGGCATGGGCCAGACATTCAGGAACTGGGCGCATCGCCTGCGCGCGACGGGGCGACGCGGCGGCCCGCATGGATCACGCGCACCGGCGGCAGGAAGGCGGGCGGGTTGAGGCGCGCGCGTTCATCGGCAATCCGCCGCGCCACCTGCGGCGGCAGGAAATCCGGCGCGGGCGGTCCCGCCATCGCGGGCCAGGCGACCGGTTCGTCATGCAGCGACGGAATATGGATCGTCGCCTCCCCCCGGTAACGCGACGGCATCGCCACCTCCGCCATGGGCGGTTCGTGCGCTCCGGCCGCAGGCGGGGCGATGGTGGGCGCGGACAGGGCGGTCCCCGCCTCCAGCGGGCGTTCGTCGAGCGTGCGACGCAGGCTGCCATCGCCATCGACCGCGCGCATGATCTGGTCGCGCACGTTCATCCGGCGCAGACGGCCAAGCTGGTCGCGGGCCTCCGTCAGGTCGGCCTCGCGCACCATTTCGTCAACATGGGTCTGGAATTCGGCGGCCATCCTGCGCGCCTTCTTGATCAGGCCGGTCACCGTGCGGATCGCCACCGGCATGTCCTTCGGCCCGATCAGCAGCAGACCCACGGCCCCGATCAGGGCAAATTCAGACCACGCGAAATCGAACATGACGCCCTGCCCCTTCCTGCCCGGCCCGTGGCGAAGCCATCCGCCGTCGCCAGCGTTTCATCAATCCATCGCATGCGCGAAAAAACCGTCCGCAGACCTATCACGCATCGGGCGGCGCGCAAACCACGTCATCGGGGCCGGCGGGCGCGTCACCCATGCGCCCGTCCCCGCCTGCGGCGCCAGCCGGGACGTCTTCATCCATTCCTGACGGATCCGGGACGCCGGCTCCGCTTCCGCCTTCCGCCGCGTCGGGGGTGGCGGCCTGCGCCAGATCGGGCACATCCACCAGCAGTTCCTCCCGCCGGGGCAGGTCACGCAGGTCACGCAGGCCGAAATGCCGCAGGAATCCCTCCGACGTGCCCCACAGGATGGGACGTCCGGGCACCTCCTTGCGGCCCAGCGGCACCACCAGTTCGGCCTCCAGCAGGGTATCAAGCACCTGCTGGCTGAGCGAGACGCCACGTATCCCCTCGATTTCCGCGCGGGTGCAGGGCTGGTGATAGGCGATGATCGCCAGCGTTTCCATGGTGGAACGCGCAAGGCGGCGCGGACGGCGCAGCACCCGCGTCAACCGCGGCGCGAGATCAGGCGTGGTCCGGAACTGCCATCCCCCCGCGACCTGCACCGGCATGACGCCGCGCCCTTCGTAAAGGGCCAGCAGCGCATCCAGCGTCGCGCGGGTATAGGCCGCAAGGTCCTGCACGCCGGCGGGAATGTCGCCCTGTGTTTCCAGCAGTTCGGCGATCGCACGTTCGCTGACGGGTTCCGCGCGGGCGAAAATCAGTGCCTCGACCAGACGCAGGGACATTTCCGAAACCACGATGTCTTCGGGCGTCTCCGCCATTGCCGACGCGGCAAGCGTCGCCTCCCTTTCAGGAGCAGACACCTCCGGCAGGGGCAGGCGGGGCGCGGGATCATCGCCGGGCGGGGTTGTCGTCATGCGGGTTCCATTCCTGTTTCCGGCAGGTCGGCCTGCGGGTTGCGGCGCAGCAGGATCTGGCCGAATTCCTTGTTCTGGCGTAATTCTATGACGCCGTTCTTGGCCATTTCCAGCGAGGCGAGCAAGGTCCCGGCCACCGCCGCGCGCTGTTGCGCGCGACGCTCGGCCTCGTGCGTCCCGTCGCTACGCGCCGCCTCGCGCGCGGTGGGCAGGAAGGCGTCAAGGCTGCACCAGTCAGGGACCATGTTTTCCCCCAGCAGGCGGCGCAGGCGACGCAGGGCGTCCTGCACGGTCCAGAAATGGAACTGGCGCGGGCGGTAGGCACGTTTGCGCACCCGCCTGCGCATCACCGCCATGTAGCCACGCATCAGCTGCCCGATATCCACCGCCAGGCCCGAACGGTCGATTTCCACCAGTTCCTCGGCCTCGCCCCGTTCGAACACGTCATGGCCCAGGCGCGGACGCGCCATCAGCCATCCCGCCACCAGCCCGATGCGTTCAAGTTCGACAAGACGCGCCTGAAGGACGCCGGCCGCCTCCTCCGCGTCGAGCGCGTCGTCTTCGTGAGCGGGCAGCAGCAGGCGTGATTTCAGCCATGCCAGCCACGCCGCCATGACCAGCCAGTCCGCCGCCAGTTCCAGCCGCAGGTCGCGCGCGGAATCAACCACCGCAAGATACTGTTCCACCAGCTGCACGATGGAAATCCGCGCAAGATCGACCTTCTGCGCGCGCGCCAGCTCCAGAAGCAGGTCCATCGGCCCGTCGAACCCGTCCAGATGAAGGATCGGGGCCAGGACGACCGGCGGTCCCGCATCCCGATCCGACGGGTCCTCAGCGGGCATGGCCGGCCCCCTGCCCTTTCGCGCCTGCATGAAAAACGCACATGCCGGATGCTCAGAACCGGACCGGGTTACATGCCAGCCCGTGCGCCTTGACCTGCTGGCAGAAGGCCGAGGCCTCCGCCGTGGTGGCAAATCCCTTGACCCGCAGGCGATAGAACGTCGTCCCGTTCCGCTCGGCACGGACAATCGCGGGCTGCCTGTCCCCGAACAGGGAGGCATACTGGCGTTGCAGCCGCCCCCAGCTTTTCTGGGCCGCCGCCTCGCTGTCGAGCGCGGCGAGCTGCACGCCGTAACGCCCCGTCGCGCCATGCGCGGGGGGTGCCGCCGGGGCGGCGGGGGCGGCCTGCGTCCCCTCATCCTCATCCGCCTCGTCCTGCCGTGCCGGGGCGGGGGGCGCGGCGGGTTGCGGCGCGGCGGCAGGCGTACCTGCGGCCGGGGCTGGCGGCAATGGCGCGCTTTCGGGCTGGGCCGACGCCAGCGGCTCGGACTGCACGCCCGGCACAGGCGCCGGGGCCTGTCCCTGCGCTGGCGGGGCGGCGGCAGGCGGTTCGGGCGTGGTGGCCTGTCCGTACTGGCGGGCCATCGCGTCGGGCCGGGGCTGTTCCGGGCCGGGGGCCATGTGCCCGCCATCCGCGCCATCGCCCGCCGCATCCGTGCCCAGCACCTGCATGCCGCCCGGATCAACCGGCTTCACCCGCAGCGGCCCGGGTGGCGGGCCGATGACGGGAATGCCGTTCTGGTGATGCCCGAACAGCGACCATCCGCCCACAAGCACGATCAGCAGGCCGCCCAGGCCCGCCGCCCCGTAAAGCAGCCGGCGCGTCATCGGGTCGTTACCGCCCAGCAGCCCGGATCCCAGCAGGCCGGACAGGGTGGCCCCGATCCCGCGTCCCCGGCCACCCCGGCGGGACGAACCGGGTTCGCTCGGCTCCATCGGCGTGCGCGGATCGTCCTCGTCATCCCCGTAATCGGGGCTCATGCGTTCGCGGTTGATCCGTTCCTGGGCGGGATTACGGTCGGTGGGGTCTGCAGGACTCATCGCATCTCCTTGACCGGCTCGACCCCCAGAACGCGCAGACCCGAACGGATCACGGTTGCCGTGGCCTCGACCAGTGCCAGTTTCGTCCGGGTCAGCGCGGCATCATCCTCATGCAGGAAGCGCAATGTGGCATCATCACGGCCCCGGTTCCACAGCGCATGGAAATCCGCCGCCAGTTCCTGCAGGTAAAAGGCGATGCGATGCGGCTCATGCGCTGCCGCGGCGCTTTCGACCACGCGCGGCCACTGCGCCATGCGGCCCAGCACCGCCAGTTCCGCATCCGACGTCAGGCCGGACAGGTCCACCTGCGACAGCGCCTCCACCGACAGGTCGCCGGGCAGCCGGCCCGCCTGCGCCAGTTCCGCCGCGCCACGCATCACAGAACAGCATCGCGCATGGGCGTACTGCACGTAAAAGACGGGGTTGTCGCGGCTCTGCGCCACGACCTGGTCGAGGTCGAATTCCATCTGCGCGTCGGCCTTGCGCGTCAGCATCGTAAAGCGCACCGCATCGCGCCCGACCTCGTCAATCAGATCGCGCAGGGTGACGAACGTGCCCGCCCGCTTGGACATGCGCACCGGCTGCCCGTCGCGCACGATGCGCACGATCTGGCACAAAAGCACGTCGAGTTCCGGCTTCCCGTCCTGGCCCAGCGCCGCGACGGCGGCCTTCATGCGCGTGACATAGCCGCCATGGTCCGCGCCCCACACATCGATCAGCACATCCGCCCCACGCGCGATCTTATCCGCGTGATAGCCGATATCATTGGCGAAATACGTGTTCGACCCATCGGACTTGCGCAGCGGGCGGTCCACGTCATCGCCGAATTCGGTGGAGCGGAACAGTGTCTGCGGCCGTGCCTCCCAGTCGTCGGGCAGCTTGCCCTTGGGCGGTTCCAGCACGCCTTCGTAAATCAGGCCCTTCGCCGCCAGCCGGTCGATGGCGCGGTCGGTCTCCCCATCCGCGAGGATCTTCGCCTCGCTGGTGAAGACGTCATGATGCACGCCCAGCGCCTCCAGATCCTCGCGGATCATCGCCATCATGCGCGCCACCGTCTCGGTCCGCACGGTTTTCATCCACACGTCCACCGGCGCGGGACGGCCGTCCGCGGCCGCAAGCGACGTGCCATGGCGGGCGGCCAGCGCCTGCCCCACCGGCACGAGGTAGTCGCCACCATACTGGATGCCGCCGGGGACGAGGGCTGCGAATTCATCCTGCGTCAGGGGCGTGCCGATCGCCTGCAGGTAACGCCAGTACGCCGCCCATGCGAGTGCCGTGACCTGCGCGCCGGCATCGTTGATGTAATATTCCTTGGTGACATCATATCCCGCCTTTGACAGCAGGTTCGCCAGCGCGTCGCCAACCACCGCGCCACGGCAGTGCCCGACATGCATCGGCCCGGTCGGGTTGGCGGAGACGTATTCCACGTTCACCTTCACGCCCTGGCCCGCCTGGCTGTCGCCATAGGATTCGCCCGCATGCAGCACCTGGGCCGCCACCTCCTGCAGGACCGAAGGCTCAAGCTTCAGGTTCACGAATCCGGGGCCGGCGGCCTGCGCCGCGCTGACGCCCGGCACGGATTCGAGGGCACGCGCAAGGTCGGCCGCGATATCGGCCGGCCTGCGCCGCGCGACCTTCGCCACCAGCAGCGCCGCGTTCGTCGCAAGGTCGCCATGCGACGGATCGCGCGTGGGCGTGACCTCCACCCGCTGCATGATGGCGGGGGGCAGGTCGGGCACGACCCGGCCCAGCGCCTCGCGCACATGCGAAAGATAGCGGACGAACAGACTGTCAGACATGCGGTGCGGTTTCCCAAAATTGACACCCGGGGCCACGGCCCGGAACAGATCGCGATGGACACGCCACGCCCTTCAGGACGGTCATGGCATGATGCCATGCTGTTTCACCCCGGCGAGGACAGGTCCGTCAACCGCCGATATTCCTCCATCGCGAGGCGGTCGGTCATCCCGGCTATATAATCCGCCACGACCCGGTGCGCATCAGCCATCTTTTTCGCATCCCGCGCCGCCAGTGCCTGTTCGCGCCATCCATCGGGCAGCAGCGTCATGTTTTCCGACAGGATGGTGAAAATCGATTCGACCGTCAGCCGCGCCTTGCGCGTCATGCGGTTCACCCGCCAGTGACGGTAAAGCCGGGCATACAGGAATTTGCGGATCTCGGCATTCGCCTCGCGGATGGGGGTGCTGTATTCCACGACCGGATATGGCGCGTGGCGGATGTCATCGGCGCAACGCGGCGACAGGCGTTCAAGGTTGCGCTGCGTCTGCGCGGTCAGGTCGGTCGCCAGCACGTTGATGACGCGGCGGATCGTCTCGTGCCGCAGGCGCGGGTCATTGGCCCCGCACCCTGCCGCCCCCACCTCGCGCTGGACATGGCGGGCCTGGGCCAGCGCCTCGCCCACGACGGGCAGGTCCTCGAGGTCTGGCAGGTGCAGCAGCCCCGCGCGCAGCCCGTCATCAAGGTCGTGCGCGTGATAGGCGATATCGTCCGACTGTGCCGCGACCTGTGCCTCGGCCGAGGCGAAGCTGCCAAGTTCCAGCCCGTGGCGCGCCGCGTATTCCGCGACAAAGGGGGTGGGATGATCGACCGGCCCGTTATGCTTCGCCAGTCCCTCCAGCAGTTCCCATGTCAGGTTCAGGCCGTCAAAGGCGAAATAATGCCGCTCCAGCTTCGTGACCAGCCGCAGGGACTGGGTATTGTGATCGAAACCGCCCCATGGCCGCATCGCCGCCGACAGCGCCTCCTCCCCCGCATGGCCAAAGGGGGTGTGGCCCACGTCATGCGCCAGCGCCAGCCCCTCCGTCAGGTCCTCGTCAAGGCCGAGCCTGCGGGCGATGGAGCGCGCGATCTGCGCGACCTCCAGCGAATGGGTCAGGCGCGTGCGAAAGAAATCGCCCTCGTGATTGAGGAAGACCTGCGTTTTGTACTGCAATGTCCTGAACGCGGCCGAATGGACGATGCGGTCACGATCGCGTTGCCATGGCGTGCGCGTGGGGGCCTCTTCCTCCCGGTGGAGGCGACCGCGCGCGGTCGCGATCTGGACAGCGTAGAGAGCGACACTCATATATACCTCTATCCCGCATGAGGACCGGGCGCGGTGACCGCGCATCCGTCCTTGTCCGATAACCCGCCCGGGACGCGAAGGCTACCTTGCCGCCGCGCTCGCCGCTTTCGTCACACGATGGTGATACCCGATGGACATGACCGCCGAACACGCCACCTCCTCCGCTTTCCGCGTCTCCGACGGCGCGGTGAAGCGCCTGCGCGAGATCATCGACGAACAGGGCGCGACCCCCGGCCAGATGTCTGGCCCGATGCCCGGCCTGCGGGTTTCGGTCCTGGCGGGCGGGTGCAACGGATTCCAGTACAAATTCGCGCTTGAGACCGACATCGCCCCCGATGACATCCTGATCCCGGCGGGGGAGACGAACGTGATCGTCGATCCCGCCAGCCTCGACCTTCTGGCCGGGGGGGAACTGGATTTCAAGGACAGCCTGATGGGCGCGCATTTCACCATCCACAATCCGCAGGCCACGTCGTCGTGCGGGTGCGGCACCAGCTTTTCGATCGACTGATCCCGATGAAATTCGCCACCTGGAACATCAATTCGATCCGCCAGCGGCGGGATCTTGTCCTGCAATGGCTGGAACGCGAACAGCCCGACGTGCTGGGCCTGCAGGAAATCAAATGCACGGATGACCAGTTTCCCGCCGACGCCTTTCGCGAGGCCGGTTATGAAAGCGTCGTGGTCGGGCAGAAAAGCTATAACGGGGTGGCGATCCTCTCGCGCGTGCCGTTCACGCTTGCGCATCGCACCCTGCCGGGATGGGAGACAGACCCGCCACAGGCGCGCTATGTCGAAATCCGCACAGATACGCTGACATTCGGCAACCTCTACCTGCCCAACGGCAATTCCGGCGGCGAGGCGGGATATGACAACAAGCTGTCATTCATGGCGGCGCTGCGCGAACATGCCCGCGACATGCTGCGCGCGGGCACTGATTTCGTGCTGGCGGGGGATTATAACGTCTGCCCCACGGACAAGGACCTTGCCCCCGGCGCGCTGTCGCCTGACGACGCGCTGGTGCGTCCCGCCTCACGCGCGGCATTCCGCAGCCTGTTGTGGCTGGGGCTGACCGATGCGCTGCGGGCGCTGCATCCGGTGGGACGTTTCTATACCTTCTGGGATTACCAGGCCGGAGCATGGCAGCGCGACAGCGGCCTGTGCATCGACCACGCCCTGCTGTCCCCGCGCGTGGCCGAACGACTGCTGACGGCCATGCCCGACAGGGAAGAGCGTGGCATGAAACAGCCCTCCGACCATGTGCCGCTGGTTGTCACGCTGCGTGATGGCGACGGGAAGCTGGAATCATAAAAGTTTCCGGGTGTCGCCTTTTTTCAAAAAGGCGACGTCTTTCGAAGCTTTTGCAAAAAGCTTTACCAAAAACTTTTGTCATTCATTATCAGGAAGTTGCTTTCAGACAGTCCCCAGACGCCGGCAATCCCCGGATCCTGCGGGATTTCAGCGGGCAGGCGGTTGCACCATGACGGAACAGTGGCGTGGCGCCGGCAACGGCGTAAAGGTCCGTAGCGTGCCCCGCATGCGGAATTCCCCGAAATTCATGTCCAGCCGATCCGACACGCCATTTTCGAAATAGCGCATGCCGACATCGAAATCGGGCGGCATGTCATGGGTCGCATGATCGTAATAGGCCACATGCGTGATAACCGACCCCAGATGCGACAGCGCAGCGATATCCGTCGCCGTGGGTGGCGGTTTCCATCCCATCAGGACGACGAAGGTATCGATCGCGCCCTTTTCCGTGGTGCCATCGAACAGGACCGGGTCGATCGAGGCCTCTCCCGCCCGCGCGGCGGCAATTATGGCGCGCGTGTGCCCGACGGGGAAAACCGTCCCCGCCGCCAGTGGCACGACATGGGGGGTCGGCTGCGTATAACGCACCTGCCCGCCCGTGGCGGTCATCGTCGCCTCGCCACTGATTTTCTCTTCCGCAACACCACTGCCATACTGGTGGGTGCGAAAGACCATATGACCGCCATCCTTGTCTTCCAGCACGGCGTAATCGGTTTTCATCTCCGTCTGCGTGCCACTGCGCGACGCGGTCTGGAGATTGAGTTCCTGCTGGGTGGACCATGCCGAACAGGCATCCGACAGCACGTAGGTCATGCTGCCGCTGGCGGAAACGATTTCCCCGCCACTGACGGATTCGAGCGTCAGGTCATAGACCGCGCGATGCGGCGCCAGCACCACCGGCGCGACACCAGACGCGGCGGTGCCATGCGCCATCCGCGCGCTCCCCGTCCCGCCCGCCATCAGGGCCAGCACCATGCACAGCCCCCGCCAGCGCGGCGCGACCGGGGCGCGGGTACGGATGACGGGGCGCATGGAAAAGCTCAGTCCTTCTTGGGCGCGGGCGCACCCTTTACGACCGCGGGCTTCGGCTTTGGCAGGTCCAGCGCCAGCGACAGTTCCTTCAGGCGCGCGGCCTCCACCGGGGCGGGCGCGCCCATCATCAGGTCCTCGCCCTGCTGGTTGAGCGGGAAGAGGATGACCTCGCGGATGTTGGGCTCATCCGCCAGCAGCATGACAATACGGTCCACGCCCGGCGCCGACCCGCCATGCGGCGGGGCGCCGTAACGGAAGGCATTGAGCATGCCGCCAAAGCGGGCCTCGACCTCGCTTTCGGGATAGCCCGCGATCTCGAACGCGCGGATCATCACGTCCGGGCGATGGTTGCGGATCGCGCCTGATGACAGTTCGATGCCATTGCACACGATGTCGTACTGGTACGCCTTGATCGTCAGGGGATCCTGCTTCTCCAGCGCTTCCATCCCGCCCTGCGGCATGGAGAACGGATTGTGGGAGAAATCGATCTGCCCGGTTTCCTCGTTGCGCTCGAACATCGGGAAATCCGTGATCCAGCAAAAACGGAAGGAATTTTCCTCGATCAGGTCAAGTTCGGTCGCGATACGCGTCCGCACGAGGCCGGAGAATTTGGCGACCTCGTCCCCCTTGCCCGCGGCGAAGAACACGGCGTCCCCGGCCTTGAGCCCCGTCTTGTCGCGGATGGCGGCGACGCGTTCGGGCTCGAGGTTCTTGGCGATCGGCCCCTTGGCGCCATCTTCGGCGAAGATGATGTAACCAAGGCCACCGGCCCCGGCTTCGCGCGCCCATGCGTTGAGCTTGTCAAAGAAAGCGCGCGGCCTGTCCCCCGCGCCCGGCGCGGGAATGGCGCGCACCTGGCCGCCATCGGCCACGATGCGGGCGAACAGGCCGAACCCGGACTCCGCAAAGGATTCCGTGACATCGGAAATCTTCAGCGGGTTACGCAGGTCGGGCTTGTCGCTGCCATAGACTTCCATGGCGGTGGCATAGGGAATGCGCTCGAACGGGGCCTTGCTGACGGTACGGCCGCCGCCGAATTCGCGAAACACCCCTTCCATCACCGGTTCCAGCGTGGCGAACACGTCTTCCTGCGTCGCGAACGCCATTTCGAAGTCGAGCTGATAGAACTCGCCGGGGGAACGGTCGGCGCGCGCGGCCTCGTCACGGAAACATGGGGCAATCTGGAAATAGCGGTCAAAGCCCGCGACCATCGCCAGCTGCTTGAACTGCTGCGGGGCCTGCGGCAGGGCATAGAACTTGCCCGGATGCATCCGCGCGGGCACGAGGAAGTCGCGCGCGCCTTCGGGCGAGGACGCGGTCAGGATCGGGGTCTGGAATTCCACGAAGCCGAGGTCGGTCATCCGCCGGCGCAGGCTGGCGATGACCTGGGCGCGCAGCATGATGTTGCGATGCACCTTCTCGCGACGCAGGTCGATGTAGCGATAGGTCAGGCGCAGGTCCTCGGGGTAGTTTTCATGACCCGCCACCTGGAACGGCAGCACGTCGGCCGCCGACTGCACGTCGATCTGCTGCGCGCGCAGTTCGATTTCGCCTGTCGGCAGGTTCGGGTTCTTTGTCACCGCATCACGCAGCACGACTTCGCCCGTGACCGTCAGCACGCTTTCGACGCGGATCTTTTCCGCCAGTTCCAGCACCGGCGAACCGGCGGGAATCACGATCTGGGTCAGGCCGAAATGATCGCGCAGATCGATGAACAGCAGGCCGCCATGATCGCGCTTGCTGTGTACCCATCCGGAAAGGCGGGCCGTCTGCCCGGCGTCGCTGGCCCGCAGGGCCGCACAGCTATGGGTACGATAGGGATGCATGGTCTCGTCCTGTTCAACCTGTTTCAGGGGGCCGGCGACAGTTGCGACCGCCCGGTCCCGCAGGCGCGACAAAGCCAATCTGGCCCCGCGCTGTCAAGTTCGGACACGCTCGCAACGCCACACGGGCGTCTTTTTTACCTACACATATTCGGGGAACAGATCGCACAACCCGTCCGCCGTGGCGCTGCAGCGGCCGCGTTCGGTAATCAGCCCGGTCACCAGCCGCGCCGGCGTCACGTCAAAGGCGGGATTGGCCGCATGGCTGCCCTGCGGCGTCAGCTGCACGCGTTCCACCCTGCCCGCGTCATTGCGGCCAAAGATATGGGTGACCTCGCTGCTGGCGCGTTCCTCGATGGGGATTTCGCGCACGCCGTCGGAAATGCTCCAGTCGATCGTGGTCGAGGGCAGCGCAACCCAGAACGGCACGTTGTTGTCCGCCGCCGCCAGCGCCTTGAGATAGGTGCCGATCTTGTTGGCGACATCGCCATTCCGGGTGACGCGGTCGGTGCCCACGATCACAAGGTCCACCTTGCCATGCTGCATCAGGTGGCCGCCCGCATTGTCGGCGATGACCGTATGCGGCACGCCATGGCTGCCCAGTTCCCATGCCGTCAGCGACGCGCCCTGGTTGCGCGGACGCGTCTCGTCCACCCAGACATGCACGTCAATGCCCCGGTCGTGCGCCATGTAGATGGGGGCAAGCGCCGTGCCCCAGTCCACGGTCGCGATCCACCCGGCGTTGCAGTGCGTCAGCAGGTTGATCGGCCCTGCGGCATCGCCACGCGCGCGATGGATTTCCTCGATCAGTTCAAGGCCAAGCCGCCCGATGGCCTCGTTCTGGATCACGTCCTCATCACAGATGCGTCCCGCCTCGTCATAGGCGGCGGCCACGCGGTCGGCCGGGGGCACGAGGCGCAGGCGCGTCAGCATCCGCCCGATGGCCCAGCCAAGATTGACCGCGGTCGGGCGCGTCGCCGCCAGCATGGCCGCGTCGCGCTCCATCGCCGCGTCGGACGCATCCACCCGCAATGCCAGCGCCAGCCCGTACGCCGCGACCGCGCCAATCAGCGGCGCGCCACGCACCTGCATGGTGCGGATGGCATGGGCAACCTGCCCGCATTGCGTCAGGCGCAGGATATCCAGCGTCCACGGAAGCCGCGTCTGGTCAAAGATCCTTATGGACCAGCCATCTTCGGGATCGACCCAGACGCTGCGGTACGAGACATCATTGATTTTCATGCGTCGTTTGCCGTTGTCAAAATCAGGAACCACCACTCAGGGGCGTGCAAGGAAGCATCCGCGCGACATGTATTCAAGTCCCCGATCGCGTCCATGCGGTGTCATGGGTACATAAAGGGACATTCCCGCCCGATTGCCAGCCCCATGGGCCACAATGCCACACGACCGGCATGCAATCCGGCAACGGACTGTCCGGTCATGACCGGGACGGCAGGAACACTTCCGCCATTAAAAAAAATCCCGCCATGCACGGGGCATGGCGGGATTTTCCACGACGTTACGGCCTGCGGGCCAGATCCGTCAGCCCGCCTTTGCGGCGGTGCGCGACAGCAGCGTCGTCAGGCGATGGGCGAATGCCGCCGGATCCTTTGGCGTCTCGCCATCCTGGATACGTGCCATGTCCATCAGGATCAGGGCGATATCGTCGATCGATTCCCCCGCCTTCACCCGTTCGGCCAGATCATGGATCAGCACATGGCGCGGATTGACCTGCAGCACCGGCGCGGTGGCGGGCACTTCCTGGCCGCTGCGGCGCATCAGGCGGATCATCTGCAGGTCCGGCCCGTTTTCGGGCGCGCCCAGCACGACGGCACTGTCCACCAGGCGATTCGTCGCCTTCACATCGGACACCGCATCGCCCAGCGCGGTCTTGAGCGCGGGCAGGACGGATTCGAGGTCGCTTTTCTCCTCCGCCGTTTCCTCGGGCGCGCCGAACTTTTCCAGATCCGCATGGCTCTGGCTGATGTTGCGCAGCGGCTTGCCCTCATACGTGCCCAGACGGTCGGGCCAGAACGAATCGACCGCGTCCGACAGCAGAAGGACCTCGATCCCGCGGGCGCGGAATCCCTCCAGCTGCGGGGAGGACGGCAGCATTTCCGCACGGTCGCCCGTCAGGTAATAGATGGCTTCCTGTTCGGGCTTCATGCGCGAGATGTAACCCGCCAGCGTCGTCAGGCCTTCCTGCGTGGTGGAGGCGAAGCGCGCCAGCCCGGCCAGTTCCGTGCGGTGTTCCGCGTCGTCCCAGATGCCTTCCTTGAAGACCGGGCCAAAATTGTTCCAGAACTTCTCGAAATCCGCTTCGTCCTTGGCGCGGGTCTTCAGTTCGGAAATCACGCGGTTGGTCACGGCCTTGCGGATACGCGCCAGGACCGGGGTCGCCTGCAGCATCTCGCGCGAGACGTTGAGTGGCAGGTCCTCGGTATCGACCACGCCGGTCACGAAGCGCAGCCACGGCGGCAGCAGCCCGGCCTCGTCCGTGATGAACATGCGCCGGACATGCAGGCGGATCTGGCTTTCGCGCACGGGTTCGCCGAATTCGAACGGCTTGCTGCCCGGAATGAACAGCAGGGCGGAGAATTCCAGCGTCCCTTCGGCATGCCAGTGAAGCGTCGCCCACGGCGTGTCGAAGTTGTGGCTGACATGACGGTAGAACTCGTTGAGCTGTTCCTCGTCGATTTCGCCACGTCCCTTGCGCCACAGGGCCGTGCCCTTGTTGGCGGTGGTTTCCTCGCCATCCTTGACGATGCTGATGGGCCACGAAATGTGGTCGGCCCATTTGCGCACGATCGTCTCAAGCTGAAACGAATCAAGGAAATCGTCGGCGTCTTCCTTGATGTGCAGGATGATGTCCGTGCCCGCCTTGTCGCGCGTGGCCGGCGAAATGGTGTAGTTGCCCTTGCCCGTGGAGGACCAGCGCCATGCCTCGTCGCTGCCGGCGCGGCGCGAGACGACATCGACCCTGTCCGCCACCATGAACGCGGCATAGAAGCCGACGCCGAACTGCCCGATCAGGCTCGGCTTTTCCTCCGGCCTGGCCTTCTGCAGTTCCTCGCCAAACGCACGGGTGCCTGAACGCGCGATGGTGCCAAGGTTGCGGGCAAGCTCTTCCTTGCTCATGCCCGCGCCATCGTCGCTGATGGTCAGCAGGCGCGCGTCCTTGTCGGGATTGATGCGGATCTTCGCGTCGTCAGGCAGTGCGCGCGCGCCATCGGTCAGGGCCTCGAACCGGCGCTTGTCCGTGGCGTCGGCGGCGTTGGCCACCAGTTCACGCAGGAAGATTTCGCGTTCGGAATACAGCGCGTGAACCACAAGGTCGAGCAGCCGCCCGACCTCGGCACTGAATTCATGCTGTTCGCCGCCGGTTTCCCCAACGGGTGCCGCTGTCTGTTCTGTCATCTTTTTACCTGTTCTCCAGCTTCAGTTCGGCCGAAATATCATGAAATGGATATGGAAACGTTCGCCCCGTTTTCAATGGGCTATCGCCTGTCCGTTGCGCTTCGCGCATGGCTTCAGTCGCAATAGGTCGGCAGGTCCGGGCTGGCGGCGTAATCGAACATCATGTCGATCTGCTGATGCAGCACGCGGCCAAGCGAAAGGTCGGCGGGGATTTCGTCGCGGGCAAACCAGCCGATTTCGGATGTCTCGACACTGAGGGTGGGCTCACCGCCCAGCAGTTCGCACAGGAAACACAAGGTATAGCACGAAAACGGTCCCGGCGGATGGGGATGGCGCGCGCGGTCCCACACCGCCGCCAGCCGGGTCGCGCGCACGATATAGCCGCTTTCCTCGCGCACTTCCTTGACCGTGTTTTCGATGGGCGACAGGTTCACGTCAGCCCATCCGCCCGGCAGCGTCCAGCGCCCGTGGTCCAGCACCTCGCGCACCAGCAGGATGCGCCCCCGCGCATCGAACACCGCGCCCCGCACCGTGGCCTTGGGCGTGGCATAGCCGCGCTGTGCTGCGAACAGATCCGCGATCTGCGGCGCGGGCTGCCCCGTGCCCATCGCCATCATCCGCGCGGCGATGTCACGCACCGCCTCGTAACGTTCACGGTCAAAGGGACTGCCATCGGCATAGGTAAGGCCACTTTGCGCAATGGCCTGCAGTTCACGTGCCAGCACAAGCCATTGCGGTTCGTCCGTCGGCTTCATGTCCTTCATGTCCCCTCCTTCATGTTCCCTGCCCCTCCGCGCCGGTTTCATCCGCGGGGGACCAGCCGGGGGGCGCGAGTTCGAACTTTTCGAACAGGAAGGCCGGGGCGACGATACATGCCACCAGCGACCATGTCCCGGTGCTTTCGGCCGCCTGCCACGCGCCGGCGGGGACAACGGCCTGCAGCACTTCCCCCGCTTCGGGGCGCGGGCCAAGGATAATGGTTGTCTCGGTCAGTCCCCCGGCCTGTTCCCGGTCGGCGATGCGCAGGCGCATCGGCCCCCCGCCCTGCCAGCACCAGATTTCGGCGGCATCGACACGGTGCCAGTGCGAACGCTCCCCGGCGGCGAGGAGGAATTCGATGGTGCTGACGCTTCCCCGGCCGCCATCCGCGCGTTCCTCGCGCCATATCTCGCGATAGCTTCCGCCCTCGGGATGGGGCGCAAGCGAAAGGAGCCTGCGGATTTCCGTCGGGTCCAGATCAGGATTTCGCAGATCTAGCATCTTCGCATCCTTCGGCTTTGCATGGATCATGCCCGACCCTAGCATGTCCCCCCGTGGCCGGGGAAACGGGCTCCTCAGCGATGACCGTCGTCGGGAGGCACGAAGTCCAGCACCGCGCCGGTATAGGTTTCGACCACTTCGCTGAATGGCTGCCCGTCCTGTCGCGACAGGACCGCGCGATTGCGCAGGATTTCGTCCGGCACCTGGATGCCGCCCGGTGACACGGCATCCACGGAGGGGGCATCCACCGGCTGATGTTCCCACCCGGCAGGAAGCGGCGACCATAACAGGGTGGAGTCCAGGGTGCGCCGCGTAAAGCGCAGGCTGGCGACAACATGCCCGAAGGGAACATCCGTATGGTCCAGCCGGTCATTCATCGCGTCCGTCAGGCGCGAGGGCACGTACCAGTTATCGGCCAGCGACAGCACATGCGTCCCGCACGTCAGCGCCACCCGACGGTGGCGGATGGCAACGGACGGCCCGACGCCAAGGTCGGCGCGCACCTGTCGCGGCACCTGCGTATCGGCACCGGGCGACTGACGGGCCAGAACATGCGCGGGGGAGGCCATGGCATGCGTGGCGCACCATTTTTCCAGCGTGACGGTCGCGCTGGGCTGGGTCAGCAACGCGACCTGCAGGGCCTCGATTTCCGCCATCATCCACATCCGCAACAGGGGGGTGTCCGGCCATGACGCCGCCATTGCCTTCCCCCCCGTCGCGGTCAGCATCGCGACACCAAGCAGCAGGAACAGTGGCAGCAGGAACCGCCTGCCCCGTTCCGCCCTTCCGCCCACGCCGCGCACCATCTGGTCAGGGCGCCATGGTCCAGCCACCCAGATGGACCGTCACCTGATCCGAATCATCGGTGGCCGAGGATCCAAGCCAGACACGGTAATGACCGGACGGCACGTCCCAGCGGTTATGCTTCACATCGAAATGCGCCAGCATGCGCGGCTCCAGCCGGACCGAAACCTCGCGGCTTTCACCCGGCGCCAGCGTCACGCGCTGCCATCCGGCCAGGCGACGCCCCCCGCCATCCGGCAGGCCGACATAGATCTGCGGCACATCCACGCCCGCGCGCGTTCCGGTATTGCGCACCGTGAACGTGGCGGTGACATCGTGACCGTGATGGCGGACACGCAGCCCGTCATTGCTGAACGTGGTATAGGTCAGGCCATAACCGAACGGAAACAGCGGCTTGGCATGCGTCCGGTCGAACCAGCGGTACCCGACCTCGCTACCCTCGTCATAAACCAGTTCCTGATCGGTATGGAACTGCATCTCGAACACGTTGGTTGCCGTGACGCCGGCAATGTCCGGATGGGCCAGCTGCGCGGTGGAGGCGGGAAAGGTCATGGGCAGATGTCCCGAAGGCGCGACCCTGCCGAACAGGAGGCGGGCAATCGCCGTGCCGCCGCCCGAACCGGGGAACCATGCCTCCATCACCGCGCCGACATTGTCCAGCCACGGCATCAGGACCGGATCGCCGGTTTCCATGACCACGACCGTACGCGGATTGGCCCGCGCCACGGCTGCGATCAGCGCATCCTGATTGTCATCCAGCGTCATCGCGTTGGCGGCATCCATCCCTTCATAGGTGAACTGGGTCGCGAACACGACCGCGACATCCGCCTTGCGCGCCGCTTCGACCGCGCGGGTAATGTTCGTTCCGGGGTCATAGGTCAGATGCGCGGAAGGCGCCTCCGCCTGCATCATCCTGAACGGCGAGGACGGGAAATAGACCGGATCCCCCGGCCAGTCCTTCTTGCCCGGCCCCTTGACCACGCCGATCGGCGGCGCGCCGATCGGATCGACCTGGCTGGACCCGCCGCCGGATATCACCCCGACATCGGCATGCCCGCCAATCACCGCAATCCGGGCATTCGGGTCAAGCGGCAGAAGGTTCGCGCGGTTCTTCAGCAGGACCGCCCCCTCCTCCTCGTCATGCTGGGAGGCAAGCGTGTCCGTCACCACATCCAGTGGCTGCATGACCGGCGGATGATCAACCAGCCCCACGTCATACATGGAACGGATGATACGCCGCGCCATGTCATCCACGCGGCTGGCGGGAACGCGGCCTTCCTTGACGTCACGCGCCAGGATTTCGCGGAAATACGGACGGGCATCGGCATCGTCACCCGAAGATTCCTGATCCAGCCCCGCCAGCGCCGAACGGGCCGAGGAATGGGTCGCCCCCCAGTCGGACATGACGAAACCCGGATATTTCCAGTCCTGCTTCAGCACTTTGGTCAGCAGGTACGGATTTTCGCAGGCATAGATGTCGTTGACGCGGTTGTACGAACACATCACCGAGCCGGGATGTCCCGTTTCCATCGCGATCTCAAACCCGAGGAGGTCGCTCTCACGCATCGCCGCATTGTCGATATCCGCGCTCATGGTCATGCGCGACGTCTCGAGGTCATTCATCGCGAAATGCTTCAGCGTGGAAATCACATGCTGGGACTGGATGCCCGCGATCGTCGCGCCGACCATGCGTCCCGTCAGCAACGGATCCTCGCCCGCATATTCGAAATTACGCCCGCCGCGCGGGTCACGCGTCAGGTCGGCGCCACCAGCCAGCAGGACGTTGAACCCCTGCCGCCAGGCCTCGCTCCCGATCATGGCGCCCCCCTGGCGGGCCATGTCCGGATCCCATGTGCTGGCTGTTGCAAGGCCGGACGGCAGGCCGACCGCCTGCCCGTGCGGACGGACATGCGACGGATTGCGCAGCCCCAGCCCCGCATCGCTGATCTGCAGCGGCGGAAGTCCCGCCGGCGTCCGCAGATACGCGGCCGACCCCAGTCCACCGGGCGGCACGGGGGCGTTACCCATCGTTCCCCCACCATCAATGGTAAAGACCATCGACAGCTTGTCCTGCAGGGTCATGCGCGACAGGAGATCCTGCGCGCGCGTATCGGCGGGGCCTGCCGCGCCATCACGATGCCGGGCCTGCGCCATGGGCGACATCCCCATCAGGCCGCCAAGCGCCACGGCGGACAGCAGAACCAGTTTACGAGCCATCATCATGCGTCGATCATCCTCCCATGCCTGTTCCAGACCCAGACGAAGCTGACGCCACATATGGCATGCCACCCCCAGCCAACCCCAAGGATGAACGCCACCGTGGAAAAAAGGCATGACATATCGCAATGCCAGCAAAGAAAATTAAGGATTTGGCGCGTAATATCCCGACACAGTCAAATATCGGCCGACGATGACATCGACAATGGCACGGGAAGAGCAAGGGCCCCGGCTGCGAATATCGCCCTGAAACATGGCCATGCACGCAAAAAACCCGGCCGCCCTGAATGGATGGCCGGGCCACCGTGGCCGGATGCCTTCCCGCGCGCGGGAAACCCATCCAGCCCCCGGCGCAACCGGAAGAGGCCTGTCAGGCGTCATGAAACAGCGGCGGACCAGACCGCCGTTGTCATGCCTCAGGTCGCGGAGCTGCGGACGCGCATGTACAGGATGATGGTCTGGCGCGCCACGGCGTTGATATCTTCCGCATCAACGTCACGCGTCACGACATAATCACCGAACGCGCCGGCCTGCGACGTGATCCAGCGGCCATACAGCCCTTCAAGCACGGGGGCCAGCCACGTGCCCGACGGTTCGCCGGCGCTGCCGACCTGCGGCAGGTTTTCGTGCACGATGCGTAGGGACTGATCCTCGGTAAGGAGTTCAAGCGTCACCGTGCCCCAGCCGATCATGGCAAGCAGACTGTTCAGTTCAATCTGCAGCTTGTCCACTGTCTGGCATGGCGGCGGCATGATGCGGGTGCCCATGCCCCGACCAACCTCACGCAGGAGTTCGTTTCTGACTTCGATCCCGACCTGATCGTCAATTTCCCATGACAGGGCCTGAAGAAACAGGGTGAAATCCGGTTTTTTCTCAAAGATTGTCATTACTGGTCCATAATAAGATAGTGAGCCGAGATCATGGCGCCGCCTTCATCCCAGTTGCCAGCTTTCTGGAAACGACCGGAAAGATCAAGACGCAGCGAACGGCTGACGCGATAACCCACCCGGCCATCAAAACCACCAACAAGACTGCCGACGTCATCGCCGGGATAGCGAGCCGATTCCAGAGAAAGGGTAGCAGTAGATACGCCTGCCATTGCATTGGCAAGGGCCTGATACAGCGGATTGGTGGGGAAGAAGGCCGAGCTGTGCTCATGGAACAGCTGATAGCCGATCGATCCCGTCACATCCCAGTCAAACAGCCCACTGTGTCCCGAATAACGTACGGGCACCGTCGCGGCGAAATAGGACTGCGGCGAGAAGTAGCCGCCCTGTCCATAGGTATAGAAATCCTGATTGTTCTTGTACCCGAAATAGGTCAGGTTCACGCCGACGCGTACTTCGTGCTTGCGGTTGCGGAACGCCAGGGTATTCGCGCCCAGACCGCCCTCGACCTCGGTATTGCTCTGGACATGATGGCCCGTCTGGATGGCATAGCCGCCACCACCATACAGGATCGTATTGCCCAGCGTGGCCTCGACCTGGCCATGGAAATGATTGGTGACCACGCCACCCCATTTCTTGCCCGTCAGCGCATCCGTCATCCCGCCATAGGACAGGACGCTGTTGGTGATGGAACGGCGCTCGCCGCTGACACGGAACGTCACCGGCCCGACACGCGGGGCGAACTCCACACCGCCGATCACATTGGGCAGCGTAAAGCCCAGGGGCGACGCGCCCACGTCGGCGCTGACCCAGTTGTTGGCAAAGCGGACATCAGGGGCCACGCCCGCCTCGCGCCCGATGGTGTCCGTATTGATCCGGTGATGCGAATTGTTGTTCTCGGCCATGGCGAACAGGTTCGTGCCAAAGCGCGGGATGTCATACCCCGTCTGCGGCAGATGACCCGAGGTCAGGAAGGTCGGCGTGGCGGTAAAGGTCAGCGCCGAAGTGCCCGCCTGCAGCGGCACGCGTCCCACGATCGGAACGGAAGCCTCGGTCAGCGCGCCCATGCCACGCGTTCCCGAACGCACGCGGAAGCCCAGCCCCGCATCGACAGATGGCGCCATGTCTTCCGACAGGGTACGGATCTGCCCGTTGATGGAAGACAGCATCTGGTCCGAAACCTCTGGCACGCTGCCGGCCGAGCTGTAGCCATTTTCACCCGGAGGCGCCCCGAGCGAGAGCGCATGGCCATACGCATCGTGACGGAACGGATTGGATGACGGGGGCGCGGTCGCCTGCGTTTCCTCGCTCGGCAAGGCTTCGCCGCGGCTGATCTGCAACTGCTGCAGGCGCAATTCATAGGCGCGACGCAGGTCCGCCAGGGTCCGGTCGCCATGTCCCACGGCCCGATCGGCCACCGCCATGCCAAGCCAGCTGCGCGCGTCCATCGGTGACTGCTGCACGCCATCCTGCGCCAGCTGCATCGCCAGTTCGTTCTTGCCATCGTTCGTCGCGGCCTGCACCGCGGCCTGCCGCGCGTCCAGATCCTGCGGGTTATGACGCAGGACGGCCAGGTCGATTTCCAGCGCATGCCCGTACTTGCCACGTCCATTATACAGACGCGCAAGGGCAAGACGGGGGGACGTCGCCTGCGGATCGGCCTGAAGCGCCGGGGCCAGATGGTCATACGCCGACGCCTGGTCGCCACGCTGGTTCAGCAGGTCGGACTGCGCCACGGAAATCCCCATCCGGAGCTGCATCAGCGTCTGGCGCTGTTCCGGGGCCATCGCGACCCCCGTCGCCGTGCCGCTGCCATCACCCAGCGGGGCAAGCAGGCGCGCGGCGGCGACCGGATTGCTGATCTTCATGTATTCGGTGGCATAGGCCAGACGCTGCTCGGTCGTGAGATCGATGCTACGCGTCGAAGCGATCCGAAGCGCCATATGCGCGTGCAGCATGTCGCCACGCTGACGGAACAGGTCGGCCACGGCCACGCCCCGCGCGCCCGAAGGATCCGGCACGGCCAGCGCCTCGCGGATCAGGGGGGTGGGGTTGGATACCATCGAAAGGCGGCTTGCCAGATCCGACTTGATCGCCATTTCATCGGCGATCGTGCGGATGGCGGGGGAATATTCCTCCGGCGACAGCCCTGCCAGCAGGCGCCGCGTCATGACATCGTTGCCATTGCCCGACGCATACAGGATCGCCGCCTGATAATCCTCTGGCGTGCGGGGATTTGTCAGCAGCGGCTGCATCACGCTGGCGGCCTCGGCGCTGTCGCCCTGCTGTTGCAGCGCATTCGCCAGATTGATGCGCAGCCACGGATCATTGGGCGCACGCGTCATGGCCTGCCGCAGCAGGCTTACCTTCTGCGCGGAATCGGATGTCCGCGCGGCTTCGGCCATGATGCCCGAAACCTCGATCTGCCCGACCTGTTCGCTATAGCGGTTGCCGACACGCGACAGCAGGGCATTGGCCTCGTTCTCCTGGCCTTCGCCCATAAGCACACGGGCAAGCCCCATCAGCGCGATGGGATTGTCGCCGTTGCGCGCAAGGACGGCGCGGTAGTTGCGCTCGGCCTCGCTGGTCTGGCCCATGTTACGCTGCAGGTCAGCCAGCATGAGGGTCGCGCCCTCGGCCTGTCCGGGCTGGCGGGCCAGCGACATCAGCCGCTGTTCCGCTTCCTGGTTCTGTCCATTGGCGATCAGGCGACGGACAACCTCATACTGCTCGCCCACCGCCAGACCGGCCAGCGCGGGACGCCAGTGCGCCGCGCTTTTTGGATCGGCGGCCACAGCCTCTTCAAGATAGCGATGCGCTTCCTCGTTCTGGCCCGCCCGCATCGCGACCAGCCCCATGCCGCCCAGCGCGTCGGCATCCTTGGGGTTAATCTTCAGCGCGCTTTCAAAGGAAGCCCGCGCCGCCGAAAGGCGACCGGCATTCAGGGCCTTGAATCCATCCTGCCGCGACAGCGCGCCCTTGTCGGGCGGCCCACCGGCCGGTTCCGTCATGTGGGTCCGCAGCGCCGTATCGGACGGATGCGCGTCCAGCCACTGCTGCATCAGCGGCAGGGTTTCAGGCGTGACCGGCAGCCATGACAGCGTCTGGCGATAGGATTTTTCCGCCGTCGCCGCCTCGACCGGGGCCGTGCTCTTGTATTTCTCCAGGGCCTGAAGGCGCTGCAGGCCCTCCATCCGGGTCGCGGGCTGATAGGTCAGCACCTGCGCAAGGGCAAGCTGCGCACGGAAATCGGATGGGTTGGTCTTGACCAGCCTGACAAGGCCATCGCGGGCCGCGTCCGCCTGCCCCTGCACGCCGGCCAGGGTCTGGTAATATTCAACCGCCAGCGAAGGCGTGGGCGTCGGGCCGTTGAACAGGTGCTGGTACGCTTCCACCGCCTGTTCGCTATGACCCGAGGCCGCCAGCGAACGGGCATGCGCCAGATCCGGCTGGGAGATCGACTGCTCATGCAGCAGGTCATTCAGCTGGCCTTCATACGTGCTGCCCGGCGCGACCTCATGCAGGCGCCGCTGCGTATCAAGGGCCGCGTCACGATTGCCGATACGTGACTGATATTCGCCCTGCGCCTCCAGCAGTTCGATGGAATCAGGGGCCAGCCGCGCAGCGCTCTGCAGGGACTGGCGCGCATTGTCGTACTGCTGCTGCTGCATCCAGAACCGGGCCTGCTGGATCAGGCGTTCGACCACGGCGGCCTGACTGCCCTGACCGGCGGCGCCGACAGTGGCGGCCTGCGTCATTGTCGTGCTGCCGGCCGCGGTCTGCGCCGCCGCATTCTGGGCCCGTGCGCCATGCGTCTGCAGCAACAGGCCTGTGGCACAGGTTGTTGCAAGCAGACCGGCGGACAGGGATGAAGCATATCGTTTATGGGTCACGACTTGCGCCTCTCATCCTCAAGCTGCTTGAAACGCCGCGCAGCATGCCGCGCCAGGGCCCGTGCCAGGACACTGACAATCAGAATACATCCCAACAGGCCGACAATCAGCACGCGAACCGGCCTGTTGTGCATATACCAGTCCGGCCATAGCCAGAGCGGCAGGGTGCCGATCGTATAGACCGGCGAGTTACGATAGAATGACAGGTCATCGCCGTGGGCCAGGACCAGGTCACCCTGGATCTTTGCCTCGTTCTTGCGCTGTCCCATCATCTGGATCAGGTTGTTCAGCCCGGCCCCATCCGCCGACAGCAGCGCCACGACGGTGCGACCGGCCGTCAGCGGGCTTTCCGCCTCGATCATCGCGCCGACGCCAGCGGTCAGCGGGCTTTCGACTTCCGTGGGCTTGCTGTCGCGGTTGCGGAACGCGGTCAGCGGATCGTCAATCGCATTCAGCATCTTGTCCAGCGACGAGGCATGCTGCGCCGTATGCAGCCTGCCATCCGACACATCATAGGCGGAGCGGGCCAGCAGGGGCGAAATCTCCCCACTGGAGGCCAGGGTCGAAATGACAATCAGGTTGCGGTCGGCAACGTCGCTGACGTGATCGGCCGATACGATGTCCACCCCGGACACGGGATACCATGTCGCCGCCCCCATGAAACCCATCAGGTCAAGATATGACCCTACGACCGACGCATTGGGATGTTCCGGCAGCACGATCGCCGTCTGGGACAGATCCGCATAGGTGGTGAAGGGGAAGCCGACACTGGCCATATACGCCAGATTGGGCATCTGGGCGATGTGATGGGCGTTGGAGAAATCGATCGTGGAATCCGGGTCGATCCCCAGATGGATCGTATTCGCCCCACCCGCCTGACACGCACCGCGCGTCATCGGCAGCGCATCGAAATAGAACTGCAGCTGATCCTGACCGAACACGGTCCATGGCTGCACATCCACCTCATGTGTCTGCAGGCCGCCGGCGACCGGCTTGTTCAGGCCAACACGTTCCAGCACGGTGTTGATCAGCCCCTGCGGTTCATACAGGCTGAAGGAACGCAGGTAGGTGCCGTTGATACCCACATCGAGGTGCGAACGCTCCACCTCGGCGATCGGACCTGCGGGGGAATGGAACTGCACCTTCATCTTGTACGGACGGTTGCGCCACGTATAGAGATCCGGCGGAAGGCGGAACGGAACCGACAGCACGCCCGGCGTATAGCCCGTGCCCTGCAGCTTGCTGGCCTGCACCAGATCGCCAAAACGGACCGGATGGTTCATCGCAAGGAACGATGGCGCATCGTTGGGCTTGCTGGTGGCGATATCGACGGGCGCCACATCCATGTGGCTGTCGGTCGGCAGGTTGCCGGTGCTGAAGCTGAGCCCCTTGCTCGCCGTGATGACCTCGTCCCGGTCACGGCCCGTCACAACCAGAATGGTGGCGTTGGCATCCGATGGATTGGGCAGTTCCAGCAACGATGGACCGTTGACCTGCGGATGGCCCAGACTGGTGGGCAGTTCGTCCGCCACGCCAATCAGAATGGCATTGCCGGTTTGCGGAATGGTGGATGCAACAGGGAATGTCACCCCGAGAAAGTCGGTCTGCTTGCCGAACCAGGAGGCGATGATGCCCGCCGCCTTGAGGATCTGCGGATCGTACGTCTGCGCCAGAATCATCGGGATCGTCACGCGCTGGCGCACGTTCTTGTCATAGAACGGCTGCGGCAGGCGCGACAGCTGCCGCCGTGGCGGAAGGGCGATCGTCGTGATCTGCAGCTGGGAATTTTCGGAAATCGTCGCCCACAGCAGGTTGTTCGTTGCGTCGGAACACCCCTTGGCCCCCGATGCGAAATTAAAGTTCAGGCGATTCCCGCTCACGAAGAATATCGGGTTGATATCGAATGAAACCGGACCGAACGTCGGATGCGCCGGATCGGGACGCAGGGTGCCCAGATACTGTTCGTTGAGGGTCATCGTGACGGAACTGGTTTCCGGCCGCAGGCTTGGCGACATCGCACCCGACAGGACCAGACGGGCCGACGTCACAAGCTGATGGGCCGGAATGCCGAACTCGATCCCCTGCAGCGGCGCAAGGCCGCGCATCGTGACCGGCCCTGCCGCCCCAAGTTCCTTGAGCGTAAAGGTATGTACGGTTGCCGCATCGGCCGTCGCGCTTTCCGCATTATCCAGCAGCGCGTCGGCACTGTCGGGGCTCAGGGGCTGGCCGGTGGGCTGACCGGCGGGCACCGGCTGGCCCGACGCACCCGGAGTGGCCGGGGCGGTCGGGACAATGGCGGGCAGCGGTGGCAGGTCGGATGCCTCGGGCTGGTGCGCGGGCGCCTTTGCCGCGACGGCCTTCTGCGCGACCGGAGCGGCCTGCGCCGAGGAAGCGAACGCCAGCACCGTCACCAGGGAAACCATCTTCACCGCGCCCTTGAGAACGCGTTCCCTGCGATCGTCGCCCGCGTTCTTTGCATCGTTCGTCAGGGCAGCGGAGGAATTCTCTCCCGACGACCTGCCCGACGAACCGGAACGGGATTCTCCCCCTCTGGAGCGGAACAGCCCCCTGATGCTGAGAACCATGTCCAGCAGGCTGAGCAGCGGACGGTCAGCCTTGTAATTGCCCCAATCCACCCAGGCATCGGCACGGCCGAACACCAGACGGATGACGGCGAATTCCTGCGGAAGGTTGTCGATGCTCCAGATAAAGATGCCACGGTCACGGGTTGCGCGGATGATCCTGGCCGGCAGGATCAGTTCCTCCCCATCCAGCACCGTGCGGATATAGACAGGGGTCGGCTGCGTGACCTTCGCGGGCCACGACATCTTTACCGCGACACCACCCATCGACAGATCTTCGGTCACGCCACTGGCAAGGATCGAACCGTCGGCGGTCGCGACCTCGACGGGAATGGTGGCGGGGATGCGGTGGCTGTTACGCGTCTGCTGGGTTTCGCGGCCAACCGCGATGGCGGCCAGGATGATGACGAGACTGAGGGTCGCCCATGCGGAGTTGAGCAGGTACGCGTGCTCCGCGATCTGGTCCAGATGGCCGAAGGACAGTTCATAAATACCGCGCACCAGACCGGCGAACATGATGATGCCAAGGATGATGTTCGGATAGACCGCCCCAAGGTCGAAATAGCTTTTGGCCAGCAACCCGCCCTTTTCCGTCACGTTGAACGTGCCGCGCTTGGGGCTGAGCAGGGTCACGATCGTCACGCGCACCAGGAACAGCGCCATCGTGGTTTCGTAAACCTCGCTCCAGAACGAATAACGCCAGCCCTTGTTGATTTTCGATGCCGTGCCGACCGCATGGAACATGTGCGGGATGGCATAGGCAAGCAGCGCGAGCGGCGAGGCCGCGATGATGTTCTGCCCAAGGAACAGGAACGCCAGCGGGGAGCTGAGGAAGATGACGCGCGGCAACACGAACAGGAACGACGTCATGGCGGACAGGTAACAGAGCCGCTGTCCCCATGAGAGCCCCCGCCCGAACAGCGGATTGTCGATACGGAAAATCTGCAGCATGCCGCGCGCCCACCGGACACGCTGGCCGATATGCAGGATCAGGCGTTCCGTCGCCAGGCCACCGGCAAGCGGTATGCGCAGATAGGCGGTGGACCAGCCATGACGCTGCAGCTTGAGCGCGGTATGCGCGTCTTCCGTCACGGTCTGGGTGGCAAAGCCGCCAATCTGTTCAATCGCGGTCCGGCGCAGAACCGCGCACGAACCGCAGAAAAAGGTCGCGTCCCAGAAATCATTGCCGTCCTGCACCACGCCATAGAACAGGTTGCCTTCGGGCGGGGTGCGATAACCAGCGGAAAGGTTCCGCTGGAACGGATCGGGAGAATAGAAGTGATGCGGCGTCTGCATCAGCGCGATCTTGGGATCCTCGACCATCCAGCCCATCGTAAGCTGAAGGAAGGCGCGGGTCGGAACGTGATCGCAGTCGAAAATCAGGATGAAATCGCCATCGGTATGTTCAATCGCGTAATTCAGGTTCCCGGCCTTGGCGTGCTCGTGCGTCGGACGCGCGATGTAATTCGCGCCACAGGCTTCGGCAAACGCCTCGAATTCGGGCCGTTCGCCATCGTCAAGGATATGGACCCGCACCTTTTCGGGCGGCCAGTCAATGCCAAGCGAAGCCAGAACGGTCAGGCGGACGATGCTCAGCTCTTCATTATAGGTCGGCACGAAGATATCGACGGTGGGCCATTCATCGATATTCGCCGGCATCGGCAGCGGCGCGCGATGAAGTGGGGAAATCGTCTGGAAATAACTGAGGAACAGCATCATCAGGGCATACAGCTCCGCCAGGAGCAGCGCCGTTCCCAAAAATCCCTGCAACCAAGTATCGAATGAAAGCGTTTCCGTCAGACGCCATGTCAGGTAACGCAGCGACACCAGTCCTGACAGCACTTCGAGGAAGATCTGCGACCGACGGCTGGGTTTATGACCGACGATGAAGAAGATCACGACACATACAAATGCCACAATCAGCTGCTGTTCTGGCGGCAGGGTTACGGACGTGGCCGCAATCAGCGCACACAGGCCAAAAACACCAACAATCAGCCCTATGCCCCGGATGGAAAGGATTTTTGTCATCCACCGGGACAAGCCTGACTCTGACTGCGTTGACGACCGAACCTCTGGCATAAACAACTCGTCCGAAATGCTGTAAAAACAGAAAGATACGTCAAAAACTTCTTCCCGATCGGGTTAGTCTGACCGGGGGAAAGCAGGCCCGCCCTGAACAATACGGATGTTGCCAGAGCCAAAGACAGAACGGATCGTCGAGCCGTGCCGGAAGCCTCCGGATCCCCCCACCCTGCACCTGACCGGCAGCATGCGGGAACCCGGCGACCTCCGGGTTAGATAACCTCAGGAATTCTCTTCGCTGTTCTCACGACGACGCAGCAGTGCATCGCGCAGGGAAGGCCGTGGGTTGAGAAATTCGGTCGCGCGACCACCAAGCGTCAGGAACACTTCCGTCATCGTGGGCGATCCATCCGTGGATGCCGGCGGATTGGAAGGCTGGGGATTCGTATTTGTCTTGGTCATGCTGGTCACCCTGGAAACATTGGAACGAACTGATCGCGTGGACGCCACGGGGAAGAATTTTTTCTCATCCCGGTTTTCCCGCATTCCCTGAAAGAAAAAGCTGAGGTCGCCAGGACGCGGACGCTCCCGTGGATCGAGACGTGCTTTTGGAACAGGACTCCATTCCTCCGCAATCGCCATTTCCACAGGCTGACCATTTTCTGATGAGGCCGCCGTGGCCGCGGGCTGTTCCGCCGGTCGCGATACGGAAGTTCCCGTATCCGCTTTCTGAACCGGGGCGGTGGGCCGGGAAAAAGGCTGCACCATGCGGGTCGGCGCGGGGGCTGATGGCGCAGGAGCAGGCGGCGAGACCGGTTCCGGCGCGGAGGCCGTGGCCTGCGGCACCTCGGTCGGCGCAGCCACCTCCGAAGGCGCAGGCTGCGACGGTTCTGCCGGCGCGGGTTCAGGCGCGGGAGCCTCCGCCTGGACCGGAACGGATTCGGGAATCTCGGGGGCCGGAGCGACCTCCACCTCGGGTACCGGCGCAGGCGGCGCCACCACTTCTGGCTCCGGTGGGGGCACCGGCTCGGGTGGCGGTGGCGGTGGCGGTGGCGGTGGCGGTGGCGGCGCTTCCTGCACAACCGGGACATGCACAACCGGAGCCGCCACGACAGGCCGGGATTCAGCCACAGGTTCAGGCGGGGGCGCAGGAACGTAACGCTCCTCGACCGCCTCTTCATGCGCCATCCGGTCAAGCGCCTGCTCAACCGTCTTGGGGGTATCCGTTATTTCCAGGGAACGATCGACAAACGGCCGATAGGCAAACCCTTTCCCCTGGACACCAAAAGAACGCAGAACCCGCTGGAAATCCTGCGGACTTCCACTCTTCCCCCCTCCGGTCAGGCCATCAGACTCAGATGCACTCACTTTGTAGTCTCCTCTGCCCGCGCAATGTAAACGAGCAGCGTCAACGCTGCGGAATAATAATCGGGCGCATGATCCAGTGTCGGCAGTTCACCGGCGGAATCAAGCCCCGAGCATTCAGCGACCGCAAGATATCCGGGGGGAGCATTATAGGGCGAACGCGCGCCTGTGGTCAGATCGATCCATCCAGGCAGGGCATTCGCCCCGAAATGATTCCAGAACAGGGCGAAATCCGCCTGCAGCTGCGGCACCAGCATATGCGCCCAGTAAAGATACAGCGGCACCCGAATCGCATCGTAGGAGAAGCGCGGGGGCCAGCCCGATGCGATCGACAGTGCTCCGCTTTGCCGATTCACCGCCAGCCAGTCGGGCGGCAGGCGCCACTGGCCGAAACGCCCCGCCGAAATCAGACGCAGCCCGTCCTCCATGACGGCGCGCCATTTCGTATCGCCCGACAGGTCGAACGCCTGCAGCAGCGATGGCATCACGTAATAGGAAAGGTTGAGGGTAACGGTGTCTTTCTTGACGAACCCGTTCGCGCCGGGGAGCAGGACCAGGTAAGGCCCCACCTTCATCGTCATAAGCTTGAGGATATCGGCATAGATATCCGTCGCGTCCTGAATGAAATCGGGGCGATTGAAACGGTGCCCCGCCCGCCCAAGAGCCAGAGCGATCAGCAGGTCGCCGTCCGTCGCATTGTTCCTGTCCGGCACCGGCGGCTGATGATTGCTGAGGTAACGCCACGAAAACAGCTTGTCCGTGCTGTGCTGCAGATGGGTACGCGCCCATGTCCACAGCGCCTCGAACGCCGGAAGGTCCCCTGCCGATACAGCGAACAGCATGCCGTAGCCCTGCCCCTCGCTATGGGATTCACCACCATTTCCGGTGTCAATGATACGGCCATCGGGACGAAAATACTTGCTGCGGAAAATGTTCCACTGCTGCGTTACGGCATCGGGGGTATCCGCGAACGCCATGGATGAAAGCATCTGCGCACCCCCCATCGCCGCCATGACCGACATAAAGGAACGCCGCCCCACCCCGAACCCGGCCGAAGAACTGTTTTCTTTAGTCATCATGGAAATCAACTGCATCAGATCTTACATATCCCGAAAGACAAACACTCAAAAACAGGACAGTCCCGGAACGGACCTTTCCCCTCCGCAACGCGATGGCGGCTTGCGGCTGTGGCATCCGGTCCATTACGCCCTCCAAACACCGACACGACATGAACCGCTTTCCCTACCGCACCCCCATATCTGGATTTACTTGGAAATATCGCCTCTGCCGCATCCCGATCATAATCATCGCCCCGCCCTTGGCAAACAATGGCGAAGCCCCTGCCACGATACGACCTCGATGAAGTTGTAATTTTATCACAAGCTCCAACTTCAGGTTTCCACCAGTCTGCCAGAACCCACACCGGGCGCCGCCCCTTGCCAGAGCAGGCCGCGCCTGAACAAAACAGGCAGCGCCCATCCAAAAGCTTAAGTCGGCGTAATAATATTCTTACGTTCGGATGAAATTGAAAACCCGAAAGATATTTAAAATTTCAAGCCGGATTGATTCAGATCAATGACTCTTCCCCACACCATGCGGGACGGTCTAAAATTCAGTATTGTATTTACATCTTTAGCTGCCACAGGCGCCGTACACAGCCACGGCCATGGCAAAAAAACAAGTAAAACGCGGATATGAAAAGCGCGTGACCAGACCGGGATCAGGGCGCGCGTCCGTCAATCGCCACATCATCTGGAATGAACAGCCGCCGCATCATGTCGTCACGCGCCGACATCCTGAGGATGTCTGATAACGTCCAGTTGTCCAGCACCTCCATGAACGCATCAAGGGCGGTTCCCAGCACGAAATAGAACTGGCAGAAGCCACTGAGCACGCAATCCTCGTTCTCGCGCCCCGGGCGCATGCACGAAACCAGCTGCCGCTCCTCTTCCGTCAGGCGCACCACGTCGCCGATCCGGATTCCATCCGCGGCCCGCCCCAGTTCGATCCCGCCGCCGCGTCCGCGCACGGTCCGTATCAGGCCGGCGCGCCCCAGCTTGTGAACGACCTTGACCATATGGGTTTCGGATACCCTGTTGGCCCGTGCCACCTCCCGTATGGAGACGCGCGTATCAGGACGCAGCGCAAGATAAAGCAGCACCCTGAGGGCATAATCAGTATGCAAGGTCAAACGCATCTAATCTGTTCGCATCTTCCGAAATGAACGCAGGACATCGGCATGCGGCAAATGTAGCCTATCCTACACACGGGGCGCAAAAAGCGATAATATTCCACAATACTTGAACAAAAGCCCTCGCCGTATTTTAACATAATACATATTTTATTTACTTATATATGGCCTTATGAAACGGGCGCGACTCTTTGCGGCCGGCAGCGCCTGAGACGCATCGACGGGCACATCAATTGATGCGCCCACGTCAGCAGTCAGATATGAAGTCAGGAAATATCGACGGCAGCCCACCATGTTCACACAGTGTCGCTGGCGTCCCGTACGGGATTCGAACCCGTGTTGCCGCCGTGAGAGGGCGGCGTCCTAGGCCTCTAGACGAACGGGACATGGCCGAAAGCGCTTCTAGAGGATTGCGATGCCCGACACAAGCAGACGAATCCCCAAAAAGCTGCCCGACCTCATTTTTTCTTTCGTGCCCGGCGGTTTTACGGGGAAACCTGCATCCGCCCGGCAATGCGGTTATGGACGAGATCCCACAGGATGACCCTGTCCGCGCCGCCGCCCGTCAGCGCCACCGCCAGCAGCGTATCGCCCTGGCGCGCCAGCGAAACGATACGGGTGCCCGCCGGTTCATCGAGCACCAGCCGCCCCACATCCGCTGCGGGCAGCATCCGCGTGACAGCGGGCGCTGCCTCCGCCGCCGCGTCCGTGGCGGAGTCGCGGGGATGGGAAATCCGGTGCACCAGCACCCCCACCAGCACCAGCGATCCCACCGCCAGCAGAACACCCATCCCGATCACCGCCGCCAGCAACGCGCGCGATCCCTGTTTTTCCATAGTGTGCTTTCCGTTTCCGAACGCGGTTTTTTCCATTATTGGACGCCTCATGACCCAAGACATCCAGCCTGAACCCGTCATTGCCACCGACAGGGATGCAGGGCAACGCACCGACCGCTTCATGGCCGACGCGATCGGCACCCTGTCGCGTTCGCGCATCAAGTCCCTGATGGAGGGCGGGCATCTCCTGTGCGACGGACTCGTGCTGCGCGAACCGGCCGAGCCTGTCCGCGCGGGCATGCGCTATGAACTGCGGGTCCCTGCCGCGGCGCCCGCGACACCGCAGGGACAGGACATCGCGCTGGATATCCTGTTCGAGGACAGCGACCTCATCGTCATCGACAAGCCGGCGGGACTGGTGGTGCATCCAGCCCCCGGGAACGAGGACGGGACGCTGGTCAACGCGCTTCTGGGGCATTGCGGCGACAGCCTGACGGGCATCGGCGGGGAACGTCGCCCGGGCATCGTGCATCGCCTGGACAAGGACACGTCCGGCGTCATGGTCGCGGCCAAGACGGAACTCGCCCATCAGGCGCTGTCGGAGGCGTTCGCCAACCGCGATATCGAACGCGCCTATCAGGCGATCTGCTGGGGGATCCTGTCGCCTGCCACGGGATCGTTCGATGGCGCCATCGGGCGCGACCGGCGGGACCGCAAGCGCATGGCCGTCATCAGCAATGGCGGCGGCAAGCACGCGCTGACACATTACCGCACGCTCAGGACATTTCATGGCGGGCTGAGCCATGTCGAATGCAGGCTCGCCACCGGGCGCACCCACCAGATCAGGGTGCATTTCGCCCATGCGGGGCACGCGCTGGTGGGGGACCCGACCTACCTGCGCCGCATTCCCGCCGCCGCGCGGGGACTGCCGGCGGACGCGCGTCACGCGGCGCTGGATTTCGCGCGCCAGGCCCTGCATGCGCAACGCCTTGGCTTCGTGCATCCACGCACTGGTGAGCGCCTTCTGTTCGAGACGCCGCTGCCGCCTGATTTCCAAGACCTGCTTGCCGCGATTGGCTGATATTAAGGCGGTTTAATGCGCGTTTCCTTGACGTAAACGGGAATGGACAGTATCGCTTGGATCTGTTCGCCAGGGCCGACGCCCCCAGGCAAACTGGACGTCCTGCACGATGTCGCCCATTCCGGGGATGTCCTGCGGGGACGGAACAAGTCCAGTCGTGCGTCTCTCGGAAAACGGCTGCAACCCGTTGGTCGCCTGCTCGTTACAGACTGACCCGCCAGCCCGTTCATCCGGACACAGGAGTCCGATTCTGATGGCCTCTTCTTCCGCAATTCTATCCGGTCCCGAAAACAATCTTTCAAAATACCTTCGGGATATCCGCAAATTTCCGATGCTCTCCCCCGAGGAAGAGCTGAAACTGTCGCGCCGCTGGAAGGAAAAGGGCGACACGGAAGCAGCACATAAACTGGTTACCTCCCACCTGCGTCTGGTGGCAAAGATCGCGATGGGCTATCGCGGCTATGGCCTGCCGGTGGGTGAACTGATCAGCGAGGGCAACATCGGCATGATGCAGGCCGTGCGCCGTTTCGACCCGGAACGCGGGTTCCGGCTGGCCACGTATGCCATGTGGTGGATCCGCGCCGCAATTCAAGAATACATCCTGCACAGCTGGTCGCTGGTGAAAATCGGCACCACGGCGGCACAGAAAAAGCTGTTCTTCAACCTGCGTCGTCTCAAGGGACAGATGCAGGCCATCGACGATGGCGACCTCCAGCCCGAACAGGTGGACAAGATCGCCAAGTCGCTGGGCGTGCCCGAACAGGATGTCGTCAACATGAACCGGCGACTGTCCGCCCCGGACCACAGCCTCAATGCCCCCCTGCGCAGCGACAGCGAAGGGGAATGGCAGGACTGGCTGGTGGATGACCATGACAACCAGGAACAGACCCTGGCCGAGCATGAGGAATATTCCGGACGCCAGGCGCTTCTGGTGAATGCGATGAAATCCCTGAACGAACGCGAACGTCATATCCTGACGGAGCGGCGCCTCAAGGACGATCCCGCCACGCTGGAAGACCTTTCCCACGTGTACAACATCTCGCGCGAGCGGGTGCGCCAGATCGAGGTCCGCGCCTTTGAAAAGGTGCAGAACGCGATGAAGGCCGAAGTCGCCGCACGGCGTGAGGAACATGAAAAGGCTCAGAAGGGCTGAACCGGTTGGCAGGGAAAGCTTCCCTGCCCCCTGTCGCGTTACATGAAAACGGCCCGGAAGAATGATCTTCCGGGCCGTTTTTCATATCTGCCCAAACTGAGCAAGTAACAGGCTTTTACCCCTGAAGACTGTTTGAAAATAAAAGTTTTTGGGTGTCGCCTTTTCTCTAAAAAGGCGACGTCTTTTAAAGCTTTTTATAAAAAGCTTCACCAAAAACTTTTATGATTTCAGGCTGTTATCAGTCCTCGAACGGATCGCGCATCAGGATCGTGTCGTCGCGTTCCGGGCTGGTGGACAGCAGCGTGACCGGGGCTTCGACCAGTTCCTCGATCCGGCGGACATACTTGATCGCCTGCGCCGGCAGGTCGGCCCAGGAACGCGCGCCATGCGTGGTGCCTTCCCATCCCTCCATCGTCTCGAACACCGGACGGATGCGGGCCTGCGCGGCCGGGGCGGACGGGAAATGGGTGGTCTGTACGCCGTCAAGCTCGTACCCGACGCAGATTTTGATTTCCTTGAGACCGTCCAGCACATCCAGCTTCGTCAGCGCCAGCCCGTTCACGCCCCCGACGCGCACCGCGCGGCGCACCAGAACGGCATCGAACCAGCCACAACGCCGGGGCCGACCGGTGACGGTGCCGAATTCGTGACCCCGTTCACCCAGCGTGCGTCCCATTTCGTCATGCAGTTCGCTGGGAAACGGGCCTTCGCCCACGCGCGTCGTATAGGCCTTGGCAATCCCCAGCACGAAACCGATGCTGGTCGGACCGACGCCACTGCCGGTCGCAGCATTGGCGGCAACCGTGTTCGAGCTGGTGACGAAGGGATAGGTGCCATGGTCCACATCCAGCATGACGGCCTGCGCACCTTCGAACAGGATGCGCGATCCGGCGCGGCGGCTGTCATCCAGCAGGTCCCACACCGGCGCCATGAAGGGCAGGACGCGCGGCGCGATACCGGTCAGGAAAGCCATCAGCTCTTCCTTGGTGAAGACCGGAGCCCCCAGCCCGCGCAGCAGCGTGTTGTGATGCAGCAGCAGCTCGTCAAGCTTCCAGTCCAGCGTTTCAGCCTCCGCAAGGTCACACAGGCGGATCGCGCGGCGCGCCACCTTGTCCTCGTA
Organism: Novacetimonas pomaceti; assembly: GCF_003207955.1. Lineage (NCBI taxonomy): Bacteria > Pseudomonadati > Pseudomonadota > Alphaproteobacteria > Acetobacterales > Acetobacteraceae > Novacetimonas > Novacetimonas pomaceti. The sequence goes on along the minus strand of NZ_NOXG01000002.1, from coordinate 79,890 downwards.
CGCCGGGCCGATGCCGCGCCCGGTCGTGCCGATCTTGCGATCGCCGCGCGCCGCTTCGCGCGCGCGGTCCAGCGCCCCGTGCACCGGCAGGATCAGCGGCGCATTTTCCGCGATTTTCAGCGTATCGGGCGTGACCTTCAGCCCCTGCGCCGTCACCCGGTCGATTTCCTTGAGCAGCGCCTCGGGATCAACGACAACGCCATTGCCGATGACGCCGGTCTTGCCCCGCACCAGCCCCGACGGCAGCAACGACAGCTTATAGGTCTGATCGCCCACCACCAGCGTATGGCCGGCATTATGGCCGCCCTGGAACCGCACGACGATATCCGCGCGGCTGGCCAGCCAGTCGACGATCTTGCCTTTGCCCTCGTCACCCCATTGGGTGCCGATCACGGTGACGTTGGACATGTCCTGCTCCTCGCTCTGCTTATCTGACGATCCGGATGCGCATCGTCAGGCGCGACCGGAAGAAAATTCAAAAGATTAAGAAAAAAACTCAGTCGATTTTTCCGACATTCCTGACCGGCTTCAGCTTTCCGCGCGACACGATGAAGGCGCATCCAAGCCTCTGCGCCTCCGCCACGGGAATGGCCATCTCGCCAAGGGCTGCCACCGTCGCATATCCCTGCGTGCGCAGATCCTGCGCCACCTCGGGTTCGGTCCCCCACGGCACGAACACGCGCGTCCGGCTTTCACGCGGCGGGGCGACACGCAGGATCGTATCAGGCCGCAGCGTCAGGCCGCAGGCGGGTTCATCATCGTTGGAACGGTAACGGCCACCCCGGCCCAGCTCCTCCTGCCGGCCCAGGGCATACACCGTGACACAGACGCCGGTGTGGTACTGCCATCCACGGAATTCGACGGGATCGACCGTAAGACGGATGCCCGGCACCCGCTCCTCGATGGTGGCGACGGTCGCCGCCAGCCGGTCGCTCTGCGCGCGCGCGGCAGGTGGCAGGCTGACGCGCGACAGGACCTCCAGCGCGCGACGCGCCGGACCGGCCGCGTACAGAAGCTCCGTCAGGATGGGCGCCAGCGCGCCGCCGTAACGCGCGACCGCCGCCGCATCCTTGCGATCGAGTGCGCGCAGCAGCGCCGAACGGGTGGCGGGCGTGAACGTCCCGCCCGCCAGCAGCGCGGTGGTCAGCGGCGGCATCGTCAGGTCGAAGGAGACATTCGGCACGCCCAGCACCTTCAGGCCTTCGGCCCCCAGCGCCACGATCTCGGCATCCGCCACCGGCGTGTCCGGCCCGATCAGCTCGATCCCGGCCTGAAGGATCTGCCGGTCGGTCTCCCGCGACGGACTGCCCATCATCACGCATGCCCCGGCATAGGACAGGCGCAGGGGACGGGGCCTGCGCGCCAGGCGCGTGGCCGCGATGCGCGCGATCTGCGGGGTCATGTCGGGACGCAGCGCCATCATGCGCCGCGTATCGGGGTCCATCACGCGGAATGTCTGTTCCGCCACCGCCGCGCCCGATCCCGTCAGCAGCGTTTCCTCGAATTCCAGCAACGGCGGGGAAACCCGGTCATAGCCATGCGCGGCGAACACCCGCATCAGGGATTCGAGTCCATCGGCCTCCGCCTCTGCCGCGGGGGGCAGCACATCGACAAATCCGGCAGGCAGCAGTGCGGGATTGAGGGGCGGGTCATCCGTCATCGTTCATGCCTATTTCTTGACGTGCGCGCATCAGCCGACATGGCGTGCGGGACGCGCGTCACGCGTTTGCGCAGTGGGATCAGATATATGTCGCACGAACCCGGGCATGCGCCCAGTCGAGCCATGGCAGCACCGCCGCCAGATCGGACGATTCCACCGTCGCCCCGCCCCACAGGCGCAGGCCCGGCGGCGCATCGCGATAGCTGCCGACATCCATCGCCACCCCCTCTGCCGCCAGAAGGGCCACGATCTCGCGCGCGGCCTTCGTCTGCGTTTCATGGTCCAGCGCGGTGAACCACGGCGCGACGATGCGCAGGCAGATGGCGGTGCTGGAACGGTGACGCGGCGACGCGGCAAGGAAGGCGGCCCAGTCGCTGCCGGCCACCCACTGCGCGACCACCGCAAGGTTGGCGCGGCTGCGCGCGATCAGGCCCGTCAGGCCACCCACCTGTTCGGCCCAGCGCAACCCGTCGAGCGCATCCTCCACACACAGCATGGAGGGCGTGTTGATCGTATCGCCCCGGAAAATGCCCTCGATCAGGCCCTTGCGGTCGGTCAGGCGGAAAATCTTGGGCAGCGGGCGCGGCGCGGGCTGCGACACCAGACGCTCGACCGCGCGCGGCGACAGGGCCAGCATGCCATGCGCCGCCTCCCCGCCAAGCACCTTCTGCCATGACCACGTGACGACATCGAGCCTGTCCCACGGAAGGTCCATCGCGAACGCGGCGGACGTCGCGTCGCAGATCACCAGTCCCTCGCGATCGGTTGGGATGGCGTCGCCATCGGCGAAACGCGCGCCGGAGGTCGTGCCGTTCCATGTCAGGACCACGTCGCGCGACCAGTCCACCTCCGCCAGGTCGGGTACCTCGCCGTATCCTGCGCGCAGCACGCGGGCATCCGGCAGCTGGAGCTGTGCGATGATGTCATTGGCCCATGTGGCCGAAAAACTCTCGAACGCAAGGACATCGACCGGGCGCGTGCCCAGCAGCGACCACAGGACCATTTCCACCGCGCCGGTGTCGGAGGCGGGGACGATCCCCAGCCGCCAGTCATCGGGCATGCCAAGGATATCGCGCGAACGGGTAATCACCTCGTTCAGGCGCGCCCGTCCCTCGGCCGAGCGATGCGAACGTCCCACCAGCGCCGACGACAGCGCCGCCAGCGACCATCCCGGCCGCTTGGCGCAGGGGCCGGAGGAAAAGCACGGATTGAGAGGCCGCGCCGACGGCTTTTCGATCTGGATTTCGGGCAAGGAAAACATCGTCCTGTTCGCAACACGGGCAAAAGGGACGGCGCGTCACGTCATGACACGCCAACTGGTACGAGAGGGGGGATTCGAACCCCCATGCCTTGCGGCGGTCGATTTTGAGTCGACTACGTCTACCGTTCCGTCACTCTCGCATGCTGGCCTGCTTAACAGCAAAACAGGGCCGCTGGCAATTGATCGCGCACCCGCATCTGCGGGCCGCACATATCATACCGGGGGTGGCGTCTCCAGCCCCAGCATCAGGGCGATGTTCTGGATCGCGGCACCCGACGCCCCCTTGCCCAGATTGTCCAGACGCGCGGTCAGGACCGCCTGCCGATGCTCCTCGTTCACATGCACCCGCAGTTCCATGCGGTCGGTTCCCGCCAGCGTATCGGCGCACAGGCTGGCGCAGGCGTCGGGCACGCTGATGCGGTCCGAGCCACGATAATGCGCCACCAGCGCCGCATGCAGGTCCGCGCCGCGCGTCCCCTTTGGCAGAAGGTCAAGGTGCAGGGGGATGGAGACGATCATCCCCTGCGGGAAATGCCCCACCGACGGCACGAAAACCGGCGCACGCGACAGGCCGGAATACAGGGTCGCCTCCGGCAGGTGCTTGTGCTGCAGCGACAGGCCATACAGTTCGAACGCGGGGCCACCGTCGCGCTCGTGCGCCTCGATCATCGCGCGGCCGCCGCCGCTGTAGCCACTGACAGCGTTGACCGTAACGGGATAGTCCGCCGGGACAAGTCCCGCCGCGACCAGCGGATGCAGCAGCCCGATGATCCCGGTGGGATAGCAGCCGGGATTTGCGACATGGGTGGCCGTGCGGATGGCCTGCGCCTGTTCGGGGCGCATTTCCGGAAACCCGTACACCCAGCCGGGGGCGGTCCGGAACGCGGTGCTGGCGTCGAGCACGCGCGGCGCATGCCCCCCCTGCGCCCGCAATTCGTCGATCATCGCCACGGCCTCCCGCGCGGCGGCGTCAGGCAGGCACAGCACCACAAGGTCCACGGACGACATCATCTCCCGCCGTGCCGCGGGGTCCTTGCGCAGTTCTGGCGCGATGGAGCGCACATGCACCGGCAGGCGTTCCAGACGCGCGCGGATTCCCAGGCCCGTCGTGCCCGCTTCTCCGTCGATGAATGCCGATGGCAGTGCGTGAGTATTCATGATCCCTGTTTCCCGGAAAAATCCGTCGCACATTGCGCGGACCGGCGGACTATACAATCATCGCCGGGTGCCGCAACCATGACAGGAGCCCCACATGCCCGACGCCCCCACGTCGCCCGACGCGCCGCAGGCCATCAGCCGGCTGCTCGACATCATGGCGCGCCTGCGCGATCCACGGACCGGATGCCCGTGGGACCGGGAGCAGGATTTCGCGACCATCGCCCCCTACGCGATCGAGGAAGCCTATGAGGTGGCGGACACCATCGCGCGGCAGGACTGGGACGGGCTGCCCGATGAACTGGGCGACCTGCTGCTGCAGGTGGTCTATCACGCGCAGATGGGGGCGGAGGCCGGCATGTTCGACTTCGCCACCATCGCCAGCATGATTGGCGACAAGATGGTCCGTCGCCACCCGCATGTCTTTGGCGACGCCACCCTGACCGAGGGGCAGTGGGAGGAGGGCAAGGCCCGCGAACGCCTTGCGCGCGACCGGGCGGGCACGCTCGATGACGTGCCGGTCGGCCTGCCTGCCCTGCTGCGCGCGCGCAAGCTGTCAGGCCGTGCCGCGCGGGTGGGATTTGACTGGACGCACGCCGCCGACGTGATGGACAAGGTGGACGAGGAAATCGCGGAGCTGAAGGCGGAACTCGACAGCGGCGACAGGGCGCGGATGCGCGATGAACTGGGCGACGTGCTGTTCACCCTGGCGACCCTGGCGCGCAAGCTCGACCTCGACCCGGAGGACTGCCTGCGGCATGCCAACGCCAAGTTCACGCGCCGCTTCACCGAAATGGAACAGGATCTGGCCCGACGCGGCCTGGCGCTACGCGACGTGGATGTCAGCGTGATGGAAGAAGGATGGCAGGCCGTCAAAAGGCGCGAACGGGGGGAGGAATGACCTCCCCGTCCCGTCAGGACGCGCCGAGCAGCAGGTCGCGCAGGGCAGTCCAGCTGGCATGGTCGGGGGCATAAAGCAGCCCGCCCACCCGGTCGGTCACGCGATAGGGGGATCCATCGAAATGCGCGGCATGGCCGCCCGCCTCCTTATGGATCAGCCATCCCGCCAGATGGTCCCAGGGCAGCGTGCGGTTGAACAGCAGGAAGTGGCATTTGCCATCGACCAGCATCAGGTATTCCTGCGCGGCGCAGCGGAAATCCCACGATCCCATCACGCGCGGCAGGTTGCGCGTCACGGCATCGCGCAGGTCGGGCGCCAGATAACGCCATGATGCGTTACCCGACATCGCTTCGGGCACGACCGGCGCCGCCACCCGCATCGCGCGTCGCCCGCCATCGCGGTCATGCAGCCACGCCCCCTGCCCCCGCGCCGCGACCGCGGCCACGTCGCAGATCGGGTCAAGGATGACGCCGCCCACGACCTCTCCCCCCGCCACGGCGGAGACCATGACGCCAAACAATGGGACCCCGGCGGCATAATTGGCGGTCCCGTCAATCGGGTCGATCACGAAGGCAAGTCCCGCCTGTCCCAGCCCCGACAGAAGCGACGGGTCGGCGGCGACCGCTTCCTCCCCCACGATCAGGGCGTCGGGATACAGGTCGCGCAGGGCATGGGTAATGACACGCTCGGCCGCCTCATCCGCCGCCGTGACGACATCGAGCGCCGAACTCTTGGTGCGGATGTCCGCATGGTCCAGCCGCCGGAACCGCGACATGACCTCGCCCCGCGCGGCATCGCGCATCAGGCCGAGAACACCCTCCATTTCCGCAAGGCCAATCCGATCGGTCATTGTCCGTTCCCCCATGCCATGGACAACCACGTCCCATGACAATTCTGATCCTGTCGCGGTCGGGATACCAGCCCCGTCCGGCATGCGACCCGGTCACACAACGGTCATCGGCTCAGCTTTCGAAGCAGGTGATCCCGGCGGCATGCTGCATTTCGAAACGCGCGCGATTTGCAGGGGAAAGACGCACATACATGTCCACCCCGTCCTCCTCATCCGTGCGTTCGACCACCTCGCCATGTTCATACAGCCACGCGATCGCCGCGCCATTGGCGACCGGAATGCGATAATGCGCCAGTTCCATGGCGTGCGTCAGGCGTTCGTCGATGCAGCCCAGCAGATCGGGCAGCCCGTCGCCGGTCATGGCCGAAATGACGATCGCGCCCGGACGCGCGCCCACGGCCTCGCGCCCGCCCAGCAGGTCGGCCTTGTTCAGTACCTCGATCACCCGCGACTGCCAGTCGGATTCGATCGTGCCGCTGCGCGCCATGCCTTCAAGCACCTCGATCACATCGGTGCGCTGGGCCGCGGTTTCGGGGTGGGAGACATCGCGGACGTGCAGGATGATGTCGGCCTCGGCCACTTCTTCAAGCGTCGCGCGGAAGGCGGCGATCAGTTCGGTGGGCAGGTCGCTGATGAACCCCACCGTGTCGGACAGGATGATCCGCCGCCCCGACGGCAGGCGGATCCCGCGCATCGTGGGGTCCAGCGTCGCGAACAGCTGGTCCTGGGCATAGACGCTGGCCCCGGTCAGGGCATTGAACAGCGTCGATTTCCCGGCATTGGTATATCCCACCAGGGCCACGACGGGGAACGGCACCCGCTTGCGCGCCTGACGGTGCAGCCCGCGCGTGCGGCGCACCTGTTCGAGTTCACGCTTGAGGCGGACGATCCGGTCGCCGATCATGCGGCGGTCGGCCTCGATCTGCGTTTCGCCAGGACCGCCAAGGAACCCGAAACCGCCGCGCTGGCGTTCCAGATGGGTCCATGTCCGCACAAGGCGGCTGCGCTGGTATTCCAGATGCGCCAGCTCCACCTGGAGGGAGCCTTCCTTCGTCGCCGCGCGTTCGCCAAAGATATCGAGGATCAGCGCCGTCCGGTCGATGACCTTGCAGCCCAGCGCGCGTTCAAGGTTGCGCTGCTGCACCGGGGTCAGGCGGGAATCGATGATGACGACGGCAATGTTGTCCGCCCGGACGGTCGCATGCAGCGACTCGACCTGTCCGCTGCCCAGCAGGGTGGCGGGACGGCGCGCGCGCAGCAGCAGCACCGCCTTGCAGATGATGACCAGCCCGATGGAGGCGGCCAGCCCCACGGCCTCTTCCAGGCGGGCTTCGGCGGCGCGGCTTTCATCCTGCCGGTCGGGACGTTCCCACGGCAGGATGACGGCGGCGCGCGTCATGACCGGTCCGGGGGCCGATGTCACAGGAATTCGCCGGTACCGGCCACGGGGGAAGCCTCCTCACCTTCGGTAACGGGCGGTTCGAACAGGGTGACGGGATTCGCCGGCATCACGGTGCTGATCGCGTGCTTGTACACCAGCTGCGTATGGCCATCACGGCGCAGCAGGACGGAAAAATTGTCGAACCACGTAATGATTCCCTGAAGCTTGACGCCATTGACAAGGAAAATCGTAACGGGCGTCTTGGATCGACGGACATGGTTCAGGAAGACGTCCTGAACGTTCTGCGAAGGATCTTTTGCCACGGCAAGGCCTTACTTTGTTGCTGTTGGGCGGGTCACACATGGCACGGAATCGTCCCCGTGCCCATGCTACGGCGTTGCCACCGTCCGTATCACGGTTGATTGTCTAGCAGCCCTGCGGGCATCGGGCAAAATCTCAGGCAGGGTTCCGATCTTCCGACGTCACGCCAAGCTGCTTGAGCTTGCGATGCAGGGCGCTACGCTCCATCCCCACGAAACCTGCCGTCCGGCTGATATTCCCCCCGAAACGCAGAAGCTGCGCCTGCAGGTACTGCGTTTCGAACAGGTCGCGCGCCTCACGCAGGGGGAGGCCCATCACGTCCTCATCGGAATCAAATTTCAGTAACGTGGGCGCCCCCTCCCCGACACTCGACGGCAGCATGTCGGCGCGGATCGGGTCCGTGCCGTTGCCCGGCATCATGATCAGCAGGCGTTCCATCAGGTTGCGCAGTTCGCGCACGTTGCCGGGCCAGTCGTAATTCTGCAGCGCGGCGATGGCGTCACCCGACAGTTCACGCAGCGGCAGCCCCGCATTTTCCGCGGCACGGCGCAGGAACAGGCGGGCAAGGTCGGGAATGTCCTCGCGCCGTTCATGCAGCCCCGGCACGCGCAGCGGCACGACCGCAAGGCGGTAGTACAGGTCCTCGCGGAAGCGTCCGGCGGCGATTTCCGCCTGCAGGTCGCGATTCGTTGTCGCAAGGACGCGGACATCCACCTTCACCCGGCGCGACCCGCCCAGCCGCTCGAACGTCTGGTCCTGCAGGGCGCGCACGATCTTGCCCTGCGTTTCCAGCGGCATGTCCGATACCTCGTCCAGCACGAGCGTCCCGCCATGGGCACGCTCCAGCACGCCGGTACGACGCCCCGCCCCGTCTTCGGTTCCCTCGATCCCGAACAGTTCCTCCTCGAAACGGGCGGGGGCAAGGGTCGCGCAGTTCAGGACGATGAACGGACCGTCGGACCGGCGCGAACTGGCATGGATCATGCGCGCGGCCACTTCCTTGCCCGAACCCGCCGCGCCGGAAATCAGCACGCGCGACCCCGTCGGCGCCACGCGGTCGATCTGGTTGCGCACGGCGGTGATGGCGGCGCTGCGACCGTCAAGCATCGCCTCCGACCCGGCGCGCAGGCGCAGTTCCGCATTTTCGCGCGCAAGGCGCGACGCCTCCAGCGCGCGGCGCACCACGACCAACAGGCGGTCCGCCTGGAACGGTTTTTCGATAAAGTCATACGCCCCGTGCTGGAGCGCCGCCACGGCGGTTTCAATCGTGCCATGACCGGAAATCATGACGACAGGCACCGAGGGTTCTTCCTTGTGGAAGACATTGAGGATGCCAAGCCCGTCAAGGCGGGACCCCTGCAGCCACACATCCAGGATGACAAGCGACGGACGACGTTCGCGAAAGGCGCTGATGGCGGAATCGGCATCGCCTGCCAGCCGTGTCTCGTATCCCTCGTCGCTCAGGATTCCCTCGATAAGCAGCCGGATGTCAGGCTCGTCATCGACGATCAGGATTTCATGTCCCATGGTCGTCCTTTATCGGCAAAATCAACGTCGAAACAGCTCCCCTACCTTCGGGACAATCTTCTAGACCGACACTGCCCCCATGGTCTTCCAGAATCTTCTTGACGATTGCAAGACCCAGTCCGGTGCCTTTCGGCTTGTGCGTCACATAAGGCTCCGTCAGGCGGGTGCGGTCCTCGACCGGCAGGCCGATCCCGTCATCGGCCACCGACAGACGCAGATCGCCATTCCCGCATGACAGGTCGATGCGGATCGTACCGGCCACGTCATTGCCTTCCCCCCCAGCATCCGCTTCTTTGGGGCGCATGGCAATGGCATCCGCCGCATTCTGCAACAGGTTTGTCAGCGCCTGCCCGATCAGCCGGCGGTCGCATTCGACCATCGGCCCCCGGTCCGGCAGGTTCACGACATAGCGGATTTCCGGATGCGCGCTGCGCTGCAGGATCAGGGCCTCGCGCACGATACGCGAAAAATCCTCGTCGCGCATCATGGGCTGGGGCATGCGGGCAAAGGCGGAAAATTCGTCCACCATGCGCCCGATATCCCCCACATGCCGCACGATCGTATCCACGCATTGCGAAAATGTGTCGGGATCGGATGAGATTTCACGCAGGAACCGGCGCTTCAGCCGCTCCGCCGCAAGCTGGATGGGTGTCAGCGGATTCTTGATTTCATGGGCGATGCGGCGGGCGACATCGGCCCAGGCCGCCTTGCGCTGCGCCACCTGCAGGGCGGTTATGTCGTCAAAGGTCACGACATAGCCATCGGCCACGTCGCCGGTGACGCTGCTCTGCATTTCCGCGCCGATGCGCACCAGCAACGTGCATGAACGCGTTCCCGCCACGACATGCACCTCATGCGTAAGCTCGCGGTTCACGCCACGCGCCACCTGTTCCAGCATGGGCGCGAATTCCGGCACCACGTCCACCAGCCGTTCCCCCACCGCGTCGTTGAGGTCGCGATGCAGAAGGACGCTGGCCGCGCGGTTGGGCAGTTCGATGACCTGGTGGGAATCCAGCCCGATCACCCCCGCCGACACCCCCGACAGCACGGCCTCGGTAAAACGCCGGCGCTCGTTGATCTGGGTGGAGGCATTCATCAGTTCGGTGCGCTGCGTCGAAAGCTGGTCCGTCATGCGGTTGAAGGCGCGCGACAGGCTGGAAACCTCGTCATCGCCCTCGCCTTCGGGCACATGCGCGTCAAGGTCGCCCCGGCTGATCCGTTCGGAGGCAAGGATCAGCAGGCTGAGCGGGCGCACGATCTGGGTCGCCAGCACCAGCCCGATCAGGATGGCCGCCCCCAGCACCAGCACCGCTACCAGCGCGAAGATCAGCACGAAGGTGAACTGTATTTTCGCCCTGTTGCGGTTCAGGCGCTGGTAATCGCTGACCACGCTTTCGGTCTTGCGCATGTGGCCAAGGATATCGGGATCGACCGGGCGGGAGATCATCAGCATCAGCGGCGGCGTATCGCCCAGCGAGATGACGGCGCGCACCGTCTTTTCATCGGGGGAATCGAGGATGGCAATATCGTTGGTCCGCGCCATCAGGGTGGCGGCGGGTGGCGGCAGGTCCTGCCCGTACGCCGAATGTCCCATCAGCCCGCCGGATGCGACAACCGTGTTGGTGAACGGATCATAAATGACCGCCATGTTCAGCCCGCGCAGCGTCGCCTGTGAATCGAGTATCTGGCCCAGCGCGTCCGGGTCGTGCATCAGGTCGGTGCCGTTGCCCATCAGGCCGCTCTGCGCGCTGACGAGGTAGTTCGCCAGCGAAAACGCCTCGGTGCGGATATTGGCGTTATGTTCCTGAAGATAGCCGCGCGACGCCTCCAGCGCCTCGTTAAGGGCGGTGTTGACGCGGTCGCTGAACCAGATCTGGATGCCGTAATGGAAAAAGACGGCCGCGAACACGCCCACGACGATGGTGGGCGCGACCGCCACGATCCCGAACAGCGTCATCAGCCGCACATGCAGCCGCGCCCCGGCCAGCCCGCTGCGCCGTTCGGCCAGCATGCGCCCCACCTGTTCCGTCAGCGCGGTGGCCAGCAGCAGCAGGACGAGGAAATTGAGGATGAAGATCAGGGCCTCGATCTGCGGGTGGCGTGCCAGCGACATGCCCCCCGACAGCACGACGAATGTCGCCACCCCGAGGCAGAGCGCCAGCAGCACCAGCAGGAGGGAGACATTGCGCTGCACCAGCAGGTCCAGCCCCCGTCGCACCAGCCCGTGCGCGCCATCCAGATCGCCGCGACGTTCCGTCATGGCTCAGCCACCACCGCGCACGACGGGGATATCCAGATCGCGTATCTTCTTGCGCAGCGTGTTGCGGTTCAGGCCCAGCATCGCCGCCGCCCGGATCTGGTTTCCCCGCGTGGCCGACAGGGTCATGCTGATGAGGGGGCGTTCGACCTCCGCGATCACCCTGTCATAGATGTCATTGAGCGGCATGCCGTCCTGTCCCGTTTCAAGAAAATGGCGGAGATGGCGCGCCACCGCGTCCGACAGCGTCTCGGTCTCGCGGGCCGCGGCCTCCGCCACCGGGGTGGACATGGCCTGTGCCTCCGCCAACTCATGCTCGATCAGGTCCGCGCCCAGCGTCTCCTGCGGGTAAAGGGCGCTGAGCCTGCGCATCAGGTTTTCAAGCTCACGCACGTTGCCGGGCCAGCGATAGGCCTGCAGCGGCGCGATCGCCGCCTCGTCCAGCATCTTGGCAGGCGCGCCGTCCTCCTGACAGGCATTGAGGAAATGCCGCGCCAGCAGGGGAATGTCCTCCGTCCGTTCGCGCAGCGGCGGCAGGCGCATCGGCACGACGTTGAGACGGTAATACAGGTCCTCGCGGAAGGTGCCCGCCCTGATCGCCTGGCGCAGGTCGCGGTGGGTGGCGGCGATGATGCGCACGTCCGCGCGCACCGGATGGACGCCGCCCACCGTCGTGAACTCCCCATCCTGCAGCACACGCAGGAGGCGCGTCTGCGCCTCTGGCGGCATGTCGCCGATTTCGTCAAGGAACAGCGTGCCGCCCGCCGCCTGTTCAAAGCGCCCGGCGACACGGCTGGTCGCGCCGGCGAACGCGCCGCGTTCATGCCCGAACAGTTCGCTTTCGATCAGGTCGCGCGGCACGGCGGCCATGTTGATCGCGACGAACGGGCCAGACCTGCGGCGGCCGTATTCATGCAGCGCCCGGGCCACCAGTTCCTTTCCCGTGCCGCTTTCGCCCGAGATCATCACCGTCAGGTCCGATGTCGTCAGCCGCGCGATGATGCGATAGATGTCCTGCATCACCACCGAACGGCCGATCAGCGGCATCTGCTCTTCCGGCTGGGCCGGGGCCGGGGCGGGCAGGACAGTCGCGGGCGTCGCCAGCGCGCGCGCCACCACCGCCAGCACCTCCTTGAGGTCAAAGGGCTTGGGCAGGTATTCGAATGCCCCGCGCTGCGTCGCCTGCACCGCCGTCGTCAGCGTGGACTGCGCGCTCATCACCACGACGCGCAGGTCGGGCCGCACCCGGCGGATGCGCGGGATCAGGTCCAGCCCGTTCTGATCGGGCATCACGACGTCGGTAATGACCAGATCACCCTCCCCTTCCTCCACCCACTGCCACAGGGTGGAGGCATGCGCGGTGGCGCGGACCTGATATCCGGCACGCCCCAGCGCCTGGCTGAGCACGGTGCGGATGGAACGGTCGTCATCGGCAACAAGGATAGTCGGCAGCGACATGACGGCTTTACAATCTTTCTGCTTGCTGAAGGCCCATGTTCCCGGGAATGGATGGAAACGGCCTGTATCGGGATGCGACGGCGCCCTATGGCATGTCGCGGTCTTCGGACACCACCGGCAGGTGCAGCAGCACCTCGGTATGTCGGGGACGGCTTTCGATCTCTATGACGCCCCCGTGGTCGCCCACGATCTTTCCGGCCAGCGCCAGCCCAAGCCCGCTGCCACTGGCCTTGGTCGTCAGGAAGGGTTCGAACAGGTGCGGACGGATGTTTTCGGGAATGCCCGGCCCGTTGTCCCGCACCGAGACAAGCAGCGGCAGCTGCACGCGCCGCCTGCCCCCCACGGTGGAAACCCATATGCCGGGACGGTAGCTGGTCGTCAGGGTGATCTGCGCATCGGGGGTCGCGTCGGGACCATGCAGGGCCTCCGCCGCGTTCTTGACGAGGTTGAGCAGCACCTGCACCAGCTGGTCGCGGTTGCCCCAGACAGGCGGGAGCGAGGGATCATAGACCTCCTCGAAGCGGATGTCGGCAGCGAAACCCTGCTGCGCCAGGCGGCGGACGTGTTCAAGGACGCGATGGATATTGACGGGTCGCCGCTCGATCGGCTTGTCGCTGAACATGTCCATCCGGTCCACAAGGTCGCGGATGCGGTTCACCTCGTCCTGGATCAGGACGGCAAGCTCGCGGTCGGCCTCCCCCACGGAACTTTCCAGAAGCTGTGCCGCGCCACGGATGCCCGAAAGCGGGTTCTTGACCTCATGCGCCAGGATGGCGGCCATCCCCGCGACGCTGCGCGCGGCGGAACGGAACGTCAGCTGCCGGTCCAGAACCCGTGCGGCGGACGAATCATGGAACGTCAGCACGACGGAACCTGGCTCCTCCATCAGGGGCGCGCCCTGCACGGTGACGCCCTCGCGATGCAGGCGGGGCCCCTCCAGCGTGACCTCGTGTTCCACCACGGTCTGCCCATGGTCGCGCACCTGCGCCACCAGCAGGAAGACGGGATGGTCCGCCGGCATGATGTCGGTCAGGCGCATCTGCACAAGGTGGGCGCGCGACATGCCGAAGAACGGTTCGGCCGCCGCGTTGACGTAACGGATCGCCATTCCTTCGCCCACCAGCACGACAGGCAGCGGCAGCGCATCGAGGAGGAGACGCCCGTTGCCCGTCACGGTCTCGGGTGAGCACGCAGCATGGCCGCCTGTTCCTGACGGCAGTTCCCTCATGCCGCGCGCGCGCTCGGCCCGGTGTCGGCACCCGTGGTCGATGGCCGCGGCCCGCGCACATGGCCGGCCGCGATCTGGCGGTCATAGAATTCCCCGATCATGCCCAGCGCGGTTTCCACCGTATCGACGCGGTTGATCGCCGCGCGGAAACCCGCCGAATCCGGCAGGCCGGCGGAATACCATGACACATGCTTGCGCGCGAGGCGCAGGCCCGGATGCGCGCCGAAATGTTCGATCATCATGTTATAGTGTTCAAGGACGATCGATTTTTCGGTCGGCAGGTCAGGTTCCGCCACCATCACGCCCTGCGTCAGCGCCGCGCCCACCTGCGCGGGGAACCATGGGCGGCCGTAGCAGCCGCGCCCGATCATCACGCCGTCCGCGCCCGACTGCGCCAGCGCCTCACGCGCGTCGCCCACCGTCAGGATGTCGCCATTGACGATCACCGGCAGGTCGATCGCCTCCTTCACCGTGCGCACGAAACGCCAGTCCGCCGTGCCGTTATAGAACTGCTGGCGGGTGCGGCCATGGACGGTCACCATGCGGATGCCCGCCTCCTGCGCGATGCGCGCCAGCGTCGGGGCATTGAGGCTGTTGTGGTCCCAGCCCATGCGCATCTTGAGCGTCACCGGAACGTCGACCGCGCGGACCACGGTGGCCAGCAGCCGCGCGGCAAGGGCCTCGTCCCGCATCAGGGCGGACCCCGCCTGCTGTCCCACCGCCACCTTCTTGACCGGGCAGCCGAAATTGATGTCGATCAGGTTGGCCCCGCGATCGACGGCGATCCGCGCGGCCTGCGCCATGGCGTCGGGATCGCATCCGGCAAGCTGCACCGCGTTCAGGCCGTCGCCCGCGACCTCCGCCATGCGCAGGGTATTGCTGTTTTCACGCACCATCGCCCATGACGCGATCATTTCCGACACCACCAGCCCCGCGCCCAGACGCCGCGCCAGACGGCGGAACGGCAGGTCGGTCACGCCGGACATGGGTGCGAGGATGACCGGCACGTCCAGCCTGATCCCGCGTCCCAGATCGATTGGAGGCAACAGTTCAGATGACATCAAAAAAACCCGCTTTCCCGAAAATCCGCTTTCCCGGGCCGTGCCCTACCATTTCGGCAGGGGCCACGCCAGCCGTCACCGGTCGGGGTGGTCCCGCCGTTCCTGTATCACAATGCTTATGATTTAGGCAGAATACCTTTTCCGTTTCCATCACGCAATTGATGATAATGCGTATCGGGAACGAAATTGGCGGCCATGACGCGTGGATGCTTGACGTGGGGCCGACATGGCCGCATTCCTGCCGACCATGCGTGTTGCAGCCATCCTCCTTGCCGCAGGCCAGGGCCGCCGTTTCAGCGCCCAGTCCGCGTCCCCTGTCGCCAAGCAGTATCTGACGCTCGGCGGCAGGCCCGTCATCCGCCATGCCGCGGATGCCCTCGTTCCGCATGTCCAGATCCTCCAGCCGGTGGGCGACCGCGCCGCGCTTGACGATGCGCTGTCGGGCCTTGCGCCGGACGGCTGCGCCGTGCTGGCCGCCGTGCCGGGGGGGGCGACGCGACAGACCAGCGTCAGCGCCGGGCTGGAGGCACTCGACCGGCTGCCGGCGGACCAGCGGCCGGACCTGGTGCTGATCCATGACGGCGCGCGCCCCTATGTCCCCGCCGACGTGACGCGCGCGGTGATCGATGCGCTGGGCGCGCACGCGGGCGTCATTCCGGGCGTGCCCGTGGCCGACACCATCAAGCGCGCCCATGACGGCATCATCACCGATACGGTGCCCCGGACCGACCTTTACCGCGCCCAGACGCCGCAGGGTTTCCGTTTCGAACTGCTGCGCGACCTGCATCGCGGGGCGGCGGCGTCCGATGCGACCGATGACGCGGCGCTTCTGGAAACCGCGGGCCATCACGTGGCGATCGTCGCGGGATCCGAAGACAACATCAAACTGACCTACAAGGAGGATCTGGTGCGACTGGAACGCCTGATCGGCCCGACCCTGCTGCCGCGCATGGGGCTGGGGTATGACGTGCATGCCTTTGCCGAAAACCGCCCGCTGATCCTGTGCGGCATCACCGTGCCGCATACGCGCGGGCTTGCGGGGCATTCGGACGCCGATGTCGGCATCCATGCCCTGTGCGACGCGATTTACGGCGCGCTGGCCGAAGGAGACATCGGCCGCCATTTCCCCCCCAGCCAGAACGAATGGAAGGACGCCGACAGCGCGCGGTTCCTGGTCCATGCGGGCGAACGCATCCGCGCGCGCGGCGGGATGCTCATCAATGCCGACCTGACCCTTATCTGCGAACGGCCCAAGATCGGCCCCCACGCGCAGGCGATGCGCGAACGCCTTGCCGAACTGCTGCAGGTCGGGGTGGATCGTATTTCGGTCAAGGCGACGACGTCCGAACGGCTTGGCTTTACCGGTCGCGAGGAAGGCATCGCCTGCACGGCGGCCGTCAGCGTCCTCGTCCCCTGAAAACCGGTCTCTGTCCGTAACCGTTTACGGACAGAGACATCCCGCAGCACCCCAATAACAGTCTGAAATCATAAAAGTTTTTGGCGAAGCTTTTTCAAAAAGCTTCGAAAGACGCCGCCTTTTTAAAAAAAGGCGGCACCCAAAAACTTTTACTTTTCATCAACAGGCTGCTTTCAGGCAGCGCGCCTATCCCTTGCGGGCAAGGTCGAGGAAGGTCCAGCCTTCGACCACCTCGCGCTCCAGCAGCGCCAGCATGGCCTCCTGCTGCGCGTCGCGCCCCCATATTTCCATCTGCGTGCGTTCATCCAGCGTCGCGACCTGCGCTGCCTTGCGGGCATCGATCGCCCCCGTGACAACCGCAATCCCCAGCACGATGCTTTTCATCGCGGGCACAATGACGCCCAGCGCGGCGAGTGTCGCGTCGTCATACCCGCGCAGCATCGCCGCCAGCCCTTCCATCGCCTGCGGGCTCTGGCTGATGGGCATGATCCCCTGCGTCGTGCGCAACGTGATGCCGTGACGTTCGCGCAGCCAGTCCACCCATGGCGCCCACTGGGCCGCCTGACGTTCGCACAGGGTCGCGGGATGGGTCGCGCGGTAACACAGCAGTTCCCCATCGGCATATCGCAACAGGGCATCGACCGTGGCCTCGCGATCCGGGGCGATGCGTTCGATCATCGTCCCCGCGATCCGGGTCAGCGGCAGGTCCGCCGGCGTGAACGTGCCGCCTTTCGCGTCCTGCCCCGCCGCCGCCCATTCCCGCGCCAGCGCCTGCGCCAGCGCGTGGATTTTCACCCACAGCAGCGCCTTGCCCGGCAGGCGCACCGGACGGCCGTCCAGATGCACCACGTAACCGTCATCCTGTTCCACGACATCAACCGTGTCCCAGAACCGCCGCCGCGCGTCCTTTGCGGCGGGCGTGGCAGGTTCCGCATCCGTATCGTGCGTCAATGTATCAGCCCCAGTCCCTTGAGCACGTCCTTTGCCTTGCCGATCTTCGCCGCGGCCTTGGGATTGTCACGCGCCAGGGCGCCCGCGTCGGTGGAAACCTTCGGCATGGCCCCGGTGGGTTCGGGCCCGGCCTGTCCTTCACGCGCGGCCTTCAGCGTCGCGGGACAGGGATCGACCACGGTGCTGCTGCCGGATGAGCCACCCAGCAGCAGGCCAATGGCGTACCGCCCGTCCGCTTTCGCATCCATGCGCGGACGCGGCGCCGACAGGCTGCCGCCCACCTGTACCGGGATCGACGCCCCGGTCCCGCCAACCAGCACCTGCGGCAGCAGATGCAGATCCAGCGCATAGGACGCCAGCCCCACGGTGCCGCTTCCGGTCATGCTGAGGACGGAGGTCTGCAGCCCGATGGTATCGACCTTCGCCTGCCCGTTCGCCATGTCCATGTGCAGGCCGAAACAGCGCAGCGGAAGCGCCCCCGACCCCGTCAGGCCATGCGCCACATTGCCCAGCAGCGATCCCAGCGCCGCCCCGTCAATCGTGCCATTGACGATGGACGCCCCCATGTGTCCGCTCAGCGTGCCGCGCAGTTCGGCGGTCGTATGGCCACGCGCGCTGCCTTCGCCCACCAGCTGGAACGCGCCACGCACCGCCACGGGCATGCCGGTGCGCTGTTCGATCCATGTCGCGGGCAGCACCAGCGTGCCGATGGTGCCCGAGACGACCGGCACGTCACCAGACGCATCCACGGCGAAATGACCGGATATGCGTCGCCCGGTGCCCGATGCCTGTAACGGATCGACGCTCAGCCGCCCGTCACGCAGGGCAATCTGCATCAGGGCCTGGCGATAGGCCTCGCCCTCCAGCTCCATCTGCGCCACACTGACCTTGAGGTCCATGTCGATGTCACGCAGGCGTTCGAACGCGATACGGTTGTCCGAGGGGGGCGGCGCGGTTTTTTCCGCGGCCTTGGCCGGGGTTACGGGGCCGCGCAGGGCGTCGAGGTCAAGCCAGCTTGCATCGATCGCGCCCGCCAGCAGCGGCACGCCACCATGGCCACCATGCATCGTCAGGTCCAGCGTGCCAGTCAGCGCAAGCTGCGTGCTGCGGATATTGAGATCGGACAGGGCAAAGCGCGCGCCGTTGCCCTCGCTGACCAGATGGGTCGTCGCCTCCAGATGGTCGAGCGCCGCGCCATTGGGCAGCACAAGGTGCCCGGCACTTCCCGTAACGTTCACCACCGCGCGCGTGCCGCCCAGCATGCCCGCGATCCGCAGCGACCCGGGCGCGCCCGACAGGTCCACCGACAGCGGCAGCGAATCCGAAAGATGCGTCAGCAGCGCATGTTCCGCCTGCTCCAGCGAGCCGAACGACGCCGCAAGCTTCAGGTCCTGCCCGTTCCAGTTGCCGGCCCCCTTCATCGTCAGCATCTCGTTCGGGGCGGCGGCATCGACCGCCAGGCTGCCGACCTGCAGTCCCGCCAGATACCGCCGCGCGTCGAACGCGCCCGTCTGCAGGTGCAGCGACCTGACCTGCGGCACGATCTTCGTATCCTGCGGCGCGCTGCCATCGACCACGCGCGTCGACAGCCGCATGTCGGTCACGTCCGGCAGGTCGTATCCCGCCAGAAGCGGCGCCAGATCGGCCAGACGCGCGATCTGCCCGTCGATCTTCAGGTCATATCCCTTGATGCGGTCGGGATTGGCCAGCGTCCCATCCACCGTGACCTGTCCCGCGTCGCGGCCATGATCGCGAAAGGCCGCCTGAAGGCGAAGCGGCCATTTCTCCCCGCCCTGCGCGCCCTGCGTCAGGGCGATCGCACCGGTATGCCCCGTCAGCGTGAAGGTCGCGTCCCCCTGCCCGCCCGCGATGTCGAATGTCGGCTGGCTTCCGCCAAGTCCGCTGACATTGACATGCGCGAGGGCAAGCTGCGTCTTTACATTCGTCAGGCGATCGTCCCAGCCCACCGTCGCATCGCGCACCTGCAGGCTGCCAAGCTGCACCGTCCATGGCGTGCCCGACGCCGCCTGCGGCGCGGCCGGATGGCTGGCCTGTGGCCCGTTGGGGGTCAGCCGCCAGTTCGCCTGCCCGTCGGCATTGCGCTGCAGCGCCACGACAGGATGGTCGAGCGTGACGTTTTCAAGCTGGATGCGATGATGCAGCAGCGCCATCAGGTCCACGCTGGCGTCCATGGCCCGCGCGGTGAACATCTGCGCCGTGTCGCCGCCCTTCATGTTCGCAAGGCCGATGTCGCGCACGGAAACCGAAGCGGGGAAAAGATGCACCTCCAGCGCGCCAAGCGTGACGTCGCGCCCGGTCTGGCGTTCGATCGCGGCAATGGCGCGCAGGCGCAGCGCCTGCGGGTCCAGAATGCTTCGGACGGCCAGTGCGCCGCCTGCCGCCACCACCACGATCGCGGCGGCGGATATCAGCAGGCCACGGCGTAAATTCGCGCTATTTGCCATGTTTCCTCAGTCCCGTTTCCTGTCTGTTGCGGGCCTTGCCCCACCCGCCCTCATGTGCGCCGGGGCGCGGGCGCGGCAGGCGCGGCAAAGCCAAGCTGGCGGAAGGTGTCCTTCATATGCGACGGCAGGTCCGCCGAAACCACCAGCCGGCCGCCAGCCGGATGCGGGATGTCGAGCATGCGCGCGTGAAGATGGAGCTGGTCGGCAAATCCCTCCACATGGGCACGCTCGTCGCCATATTTCGGGTCGCCGAGGATGGGGGTCCCCAGGGCCTCGCAATGGACGCGAAGCTGGTGCGTGCGCCCCGTCAGCGGCGACAGCGCCAACCATGACAGCTTCCGTCCCGCCGCGTCCAGCACCTCGTATTCCGACAGGGCATGCACCGCGTCCCTGTCGCGTCGTCCGGCCACGACCATGACTGCCCCCGCCCCTGCGCCAAGACGGGACAGGGGCTGGTCGATCACCCCCGACGCGGGCGTGGGACGCCCCACCGCCACGGCCCAGTATTCCTTGCGCACGTCGCGGCTGCGAAAGGACGCCGCAAGCTTTGCCGCGACCCCGGGCGTGCGCGCCAGCAGCAGCAGCCCCGACGTGTCGCGGTCGATACGGTGGACAAGGCGCGGACGCGGGTCGTCGGGCTGTTCGCGCAATCCGTCCAGCAGCCCGTCGATATGGTGCGTGATCCCCGGCCCGCCCTGCACCGCGATGCCCGCCGGCTTGTTCAGGACGATCACCTGATCGTCGCTGTAGATGACCATCGCGCGGATTTCGCGCACCTGCCGTTCATCCAGCGCCCTGTGCGTCACGGGCGCGGGACGGCTGGCCTGCGGGATGGGGGGCACGCGCACCGCCTGTCCGGGGGCAAGCCGGGTGGCGGTGGTCGCGCGGCGGCCATCCACGCGGATCTGTCCCGTGCGGCACAGTTTCTGCAACGCCCCCTGCGTCAGGTGCGGGTAATGCCGGCGGAACCAGCGGTCAAGGCGGATATCGGCTTCGTCATCACTGACGTTCAGGGTCACGACACTCATGACCCACGGCTTTCGCGCACTCTGCTCCAACTGTCCAGACGTCGCGCGACCTCACGTTCATGACCGCGCCCCGTCGGACGGTAGAACTGCGGCCTCCGCATGCCGTCGGGAAAATAGTTCTGGCCCGAAAAACCCTCGGCCTGGTCGTGGTCGTATTCGTATCCCCGGCCGTAGCCGATATCCTTCATCAGCTTCGTCGGCGCGTTAAGGATATGGGCGGGCGGCATCAGGCTGCCGGTGGCGCGGGCGGCGCGACGCGCCTTGCCATAGGCGACATAGACCGCGTTCGATTTCGGCGCGGTCGCCAGATGCACCACCAGCTGCGCCAGCGCCAGCTCCCCTTCGGGCGAGCCCATGCGTTCATATGTCTCCCACGCCGCGACCGCCAGCGGCAGGGCCTGCGGATCGGCCATGCCCACGTCCTCCGCCGCGAAACGCGTCAGGCGGCGCGCGATATACCGTGGATCCTCCCCCCCTTCGAGCATCCGGGCGAACCAGTACAGCCCGGCATCCGGGTCCGAGCCGCGCAGGGATTTATGCAGCGCGGAAATCAGGTTGTAATGTTCCTCCCGATCCCGGTCATAAAGCGCCGCGCGTTTCGCCAGCAGCCGCGAAAGCGACTGCGGGTCGAACACGTCATCGCCCGGCTGCGCCAGGATCTGCTCGACCATGTTCAGCAGGTAACGTCCGTCGCCATCAGCCATGGCGCGCAGCGTCGCGCGCGCGGGCGGCGTCAGCGGCAGGGTGCGGCCGACCTCCGCCTCCGCGCGGCACAACAGCAGTTCGAGCGCCGCATCGTCCAGGCGGCGCAGCACCAGCACCTGACAGCGCGACAGCAGCGCCCCGTTCAGCGCGAAGGACGGGTTTTCCGTCGTCGCCCCCACAAGGACCACGGTCCCGTCCTCAACCACAGGCAGGAAGCCGTCCTGCTGCGCGCGGTTGAAACGGTGGATTTCATCAACGAACAGAAGCGTCCCCTCGCCCCGCGCGGCGCGGCGCCTTGCGTCCTCGAACACGCGCTTGAGGTCGGCCACGCCGGAAAAAACCGCTGAAATCTGCACGAAACGCAATCCAGCCGCGTGGGCCAGCAGGCGCGCGATCGTCGTCTTGCCCACGCCCGGGCCGCCCCACAGGATAAGGCTGGCAAGGCTGTGGTTACGCAGCATCAGGCCCAGCGTGCCCTGCGGCCCCAGCAGGTGGTCCTGTCCCACCACGTCGCCCAGGGTTTCGGGACGGAGCCGATCGGCCAGCGGACGATGCCGCGACGACGCGCCTCCCTCCCCCTGTCCAGAGGCGGGGGCGGCCTGTGGACGCGACATGTCAGGCATTTCCCCGAACAGATCTTGGGTAGGGTCGTGCATGGGGTCGGGGCCTGCCTGTCATGTTCCGTGAAAGGGCCGCACCGCGATACGGCCCGTGAACTGTAACATATAGGGATGCCTTACGGCCGATACATCCTTTTGCGCGCCAATTATCGCGCCATCAGAACTGGAAATAGATGAACGGGTCGGGAATGCGCCCCCCGATCAGCAGCACCAGCAGGACAAAGGCAATGCCCGCGCCAGCCGCGACCCATGGCGCGGGCGGCATGTCGCGCAGGATCGCGCGTTGCGAGGACGGGCCGGCCAGCGCGACGACCAACGCGATCAGCAGCACCGTCCCGTGATGCCCGACCGTGACAGGTTCATGCCCGCCCCGCCCGGCCAGCGCCATGAACATCCGCCATGCCGTTGGCATGTCCGCGGCGCGGAAGACCACCCATGACAGCACGACGAACGACAGGGTCAGCACCCATCCCGCCAGCGCGGGCATCGCGCGCTGGCGTCGCCGCCACGCATGCGCCATCGCCAGCGCCACACCATGCGCGCCGCCCCATGCCAGATAGGTCCAGCCCGCCCCGTGCCATGCCCCCGCCAGCAGCATTGTCGCCACCACGTTCGTGGCCTGCCGCGCCGCGCCGCACCGGCTTCCCCCCAGCGGGATGTAGATGTAATCCCGCAGGAACCGCGACAGCGTCATATGCCACCGCCGCCAGAAATCACGGATGGAAACCGCCCGGTACGGCGCATCGAAATTGAACGGCAGGCGCAGGCCGAACATCAGCGCCATGCCGATCGCCATGTCGGAATACCCCGAAAAATCGAAATAGATCTGAAGCGTATAGGCCACCGCCGCCATCCATGCCTGACCCGTCGGCGGAAGATGTCCCTGCGCGCCCAGGGCGAAGACCGGGTCGCACATGCTGCCCAGCGTATCGGCAAGCCCGGCCTTTTTCGCCAGCCCCACCAGCAGCAGGATCGCCCCGCGCGACAGGTTTTCCCACATCGCGTCGCCTCGCGGGCTGCGGGCGAACTGGGGCACGATTTCATTGTGCCGCACGATCGGCCCCGCGATCAGCTGCGGAAAGAACGTCACGAATTCAAGAAAGTCCACCAGCCCGTACACCGGCGCCTGTCCGCGCAGCAGATCCACGAGGTAGGAGATTTTCTGGAACACGAAAAATGACAGGCCCAGCGGCAGGACGATATCCCACGGCTGATGCATCTGCCCGCGCAGGGCCGCAAGCATGGCCGCGATCCAGTTGGCGTCCTTGAAAAACACCAGCACGCCCAGATTAAGGACGATCCCCGCGATCGGCCATGCCCGGCGTCGCGTCCGGCCCCACAGGCAGGCCAGCACCCAGTTCAGCACCGTCATGCCCACCAGGAAGGGCACGAAACGCCAGTCCCACAGGCCGTAGAACACCAGCGACGCCGTAATCACCAGCCACTGCCGCGCAGGCCGCGACGACGCGCACAGGTAATACAGCGACAGCACCACCGGCAGGAACAGCAGCAAGAAGCCCTGCGTGCTGAACAGCATCAGTCTGGCCGTTCAGCCAGGGCCCGTCCCGCCGCGTGCCCGCTGGACCATGCCCACTGGAAATTATGACCGCCCAGCCAGCCGGTCACGTCCACCGCCTCGCCCACCGCGAACAGGCCGGGGACATCGCGCGCCTCCATCGTCTGGGACGACAGGCCGGCCGTGTCGATGCCGCCGCGCGTGACCTCCGCCTTGGCATATCCTTCGCTGCCGGTCGGCATGAGACGCCATGACGACAGCAGGCCCGCAAGCGCGTCCAGCACGCCATCAGGCATTTCCCCGACCGGGCCATCGGGCAGGTGACGCGCGGCAAGCAGGTGCGCCAGGCGCTGCGGCAGCAGGCTTGCCAGCATGGCCGCCCCCCCCATGCGGGGACGGGCCTTTTTCAGTTCCCGCAGGCATCGCGCCGCGTCGCGTCCCGGCAGGCAGTCGATATCCAGCGACGCGCCCGAACGCCAGTAGGAGGACGCCTGCAGGATGGCAGGACCGGACAGGCCGCGATGGGTGAACAGCATCCCGTCGCGAAAGACGATGTCACGGCCGCGCCGCCCCTGGGACACATGGCATTTCGCGCCGATTTCCATGGAAACGCCCGCCAGCCCGGTCATCCATTCGCGATCGCACGGCCCGAATGTCAGGGGCACCAGCGCGGGCGCGGGCTCGATGATCTTCAGCCCGAAACGACGCGCCACGTCATGCGACAGCCCCGTCGCCCCCAGCTTGGGAATCGACAGCCCGCCCGTCGCCAGCACGATGGCGCGGGCGTGCAGGACCATGCGGTCCGTCTCCACCACGAAAATGCCATCGGCATCGCGACGCACGGCAATGATGCGGTTCGACAGGTGCATCGCCACATTGCCCTGCTGGCACTCACGCACCAGCATCCCGACGATTTCACTGGCGGAACGGTCGCAGAACAGCTGGCCCGGCGTCTTGGCGTGCCATGCGATGCGATGGCGCTTTACCAGTTCAAGGAAATCGGCGGGCGTATAGCGCGCCAGCGCGGATTTCGCGAAATGCGGATTGGCCGACAGGAACATGCCCGGCCCCGAATCCAGATGCGTGAAATTGCACCGCCCGCCCCCCGAAATCAGGATCTTGCGCCCCGGCTGCGCCGCATGGTCCAGCACCGCGACGCGACAGCCCCCCTGCCCCGCGGTCGCCGCCGCCATCATCCCGGCCGCCCCGGCCCCAAGGATCACGGCATCCAGCGCGTCGGCCCGTTTCACCGAAACGCTCAGAAATCGAGGTCGGCGTAATGGGCGGGGGGCGTCATGCCGCTGACACGGTCCTGCAGCAGCGTGCGGAAACACGGCCTGCTCTTGATCCGGGCGTACCAGTCCTTGGCCGCCGGGGCCTTGTCCCATGCCACGTCGTCAATGAAATCGAGGCATGACAGATGCGCCGCCGCCGCGAAATCCGCCAGCGACAGCATGTTGCCCGCCATCCACTGCCGCGTTTCCGCCAGCCAGTCGATATAGGACAGGTGGAAACGGATATTGGCGTACCCCGCCCGCAGCGCCCCGCCATCGGGATTGCCGCGCCCGGAAATGCGCTTCATCACCTTTTCATTGAGCAGGTTGCGCGAAACCTCGTTGCCGAATTTCTCGTCGAACCAGACGACAAGGCGTCGCACCTCCACCCGTTCCGCAAGCGTGCGCCCCAGAAGCGGCGTGTCGGGATAGGCTTCCTCCAGGTATTCGCAGATGACCCACGAATCGGGGATGGACAGGCCGTTCTCCTCCACCAGCATGGGAACGGTGCCCGCCGGATTGACCGCGAGATAATCGGGACGACGTTCCCATACCCGCTCCATCTTCAGTTCGAACGGCAGTCGCTTTTCCCCCAGGGCAAGGCGGACCTTGCGGGAATAGGGTGAAAGGGGAAGATGATAGAGGATACGCATGCATCCGCTTTATTGCATCGCCCCACCCTAAGCCAAGCCTTCATGTCAACAAAACCGCATTGCATCGGACAGGGGGCATGGCGGCGCGACATCATCCCATGCGCCGCACGAGCCCGTCATGGATGAAGGGCCATTACGGACCGTGGCCTCGGCCGTTTTTTTCTGGCACATTGCACGCGCAGAAACGATAACCCACCGGTTCCAGACATACGAATCCCAAGGCAGACGAAGGCTGTAACCACTTTGTCCGACGAATTGCGTTCCCTTCCGAAAATACGCGCCCGTGGCCGTTCCTTTCTGGCGCTGGTCCTGTCCCCCGAACCCGGCCTGTCCGACTGGATGGCCGGACTTGATGCGCAGATCGCGCGTTCCGCCGCCTTTTTCGCCAGCAAGCCCGTCATCCTCGACCTGTCGCTCCTCGGGCCGGATGAACCGGGCCTGGGCAAGCTGTATCCCGCCCTGCTCGAACGCGGAATCCGCATCATCGCGATCGAGGGGGCGGATCCCGCGACCCCCGCGATCTCCCACTGGCAGTGGCCCGCGGGGCTGGATGGCGGACGGGCTTCCGGCGCGGTGACAATCCCCGAGGACCATGTCCCCGTCCCCGAACGCATCCAGGGGTCATCGCTGATTTTCGAGCAGCCGATCCGTTCGGGCCAGACGATCATGAACCCCGATGGCGACATCATCATCATCGGGTCGGTGGGGTCCGGGGCGGAAATCACGGCCGCCGGGTCCATCCATGTCTATGGCACGTTGCGCGGACGCGCGATCGCCGGCATGAACGGACAGCCCGAGGCGCGGATCTTTGCCCATGACATGCGCGCGGAACTTCTGGCGATCGACGGATATTATATGACGGCCGAGGATATCGACCCCCGGCTGTCGGGCAGTCCATCGCAGGCGATGCTTAATAATGACACAATCGTGGTGCAACCGCTCGCGCTGCGGATGGCTGTCGCTCAAAGAAGATGAATTTGAGATACTGTTTTACCCGTATGGCAGTTGCATACCCCCCCGCTGCCCCCTTACTAATTGACAACGATATTTCAACCGTTCCGGCCTACCGTTCCCCGGTCGCGGACGCAAACCACAGGACAAGGAAAATCTAGAATGGCGAAAGTGCTGGTCGTCACCTCCGGAAAGGGCGGGGTCGGCAAGACAACGTCCACCGCGGCACTGGGCGCGGCGCTGGCACAGACAGGGCAGAATGTGGTTGTGGTCGATTTCGACGTCGGGCTGCGTAACCTCGACCTCGTCATGGGGGCGGAACGCCGGGTCGTCTATGACCTCATCAACGTCATCCAGGGCGATGCGAAACTGTCGCAGGCCCTGATCCGCGACAAGCGGATCGAGACGCTGTCCATCCTGCCCGCCTCCCAGACGCGCGACAAGGACGCCCTGACAGCCGAAGGCGTCGCCAAGGTGATTGGTGAACTGCGGGAGAAATTCGACTGGATCATCTGCGACAGCCCGGCGGGCATCGAACGCGGCGCGCAGCTTGCGATGTATCATGCCGACTGCGCCGTCGTGGTCGCCAACCCCGAAGTCTCCTCCGTCCGTGACAGTGACCGCATCATCGGGATGCTCGACAGCACGACCGAAAAGGCCAAGGGCGGCAGCAAGATCGACAAGTACCTGCTGGTGACACGCTATGACCCCGGCCGCGCGGCCCGTGGGGAGATGCTGCGCACCGATGACGTGCTGGAAATCCTGTCGATTCCGCTTCTGGGCATCATTCCCGAAAGCGAGGAAGTGCTGCGGGCCTCCAACCTTGGCTCCCCCGTCACGATTTCCAGCCCCCAGAGCGCCCCTGCCCGCGCCTATTCCGAAGCGGCGCGGCGCCTGGAAGGCGAAAAGCTCGAAGTCACCGTACCCACTGAGCGTACCGGCCTGTTTGGCTGGCTGTTCAAGGGAAGATCATGATCATGGGCCTGCTTGACACCCTTTTCGGCCGTTCCCGCAGTTCCGCGCCCGTGGCGCGGGACCGGTTGCAGATCCTGCTGGCGCATGAACGCGCGGGCGCCGACGGCCCGGAATCAGAACTCCTGAACACGTTGCACAGCGAAATCCTCGCGGTCATCAAGAAGCATATCCCCGTCGATCAGGACAAGGTCCAGATCAAGGTCGATCGCGGCACGTCGGTTTCCATGCTGGAAATCGATATCGAGGTCCCGGCCCTCGAAAAAGGCAGGGAACGCTGAACCGACGGCACGACGGGGCATCGCTGGCACCGACAATGCCCCGTCGTGCTGCATCCGCCCCGGTGGGGGCGGTGCTGTTTCGTGCCGTCAGGCCAGCATCGGTTCGATCCAGATACGCGCCGTATTGAAATCCCGGGTAATCGCCTCGCGCGCGGCCTGCGGGTCGCGCGCGCGCAGGGCGTCGATCAGGGCGGCATGGGGATGGACCTCCCCCATGCTGCGCATGGGCGGCATCGGGCGTGAAAGGGCATAGAGCGGCCCGATCCGCACCCACAGGTTGCGCAGGATATTGGCGGTCAGGGGCAGATCGGCCAATGTCGCGATCGTTGTATGGAAATCAGCGTTCAGCGCGGCCACGGCCCCATCATCGCGAATGGCCAGCGCCTCGGCAAACTGGTGGTGCAGCATGGCAAGCGTCTCGATCCCGTGCTGGCTGGCCTTCAGGGCGGCAGCTTCTGCCAGGCGCACTTCCAGATCGGAACGCAGGGCGTGAATTTCGGCGAAATTGCGCCGCGTCATCGCCGGGACGACCGCCGTGTTGCGGTCATTGAGTTCCAGCGCATGTTCGGAAACCAGCCTCAGCAGCGCCTCGCGCACCGGGGTGGGGCTGAGACCGAGTTCAGCGGCAAGCGGCCGCAGGACAAGACGTTCGCCAGCGCGGTAACGACTGCGGATCAGACCGCGCCGGACATGTTCATAGGCGTCAACGCTGAGTACACGTCGGGGGGTCTTGATGTTCGGGTCCGTACGATCCGCCGCCATGCTGGTTTCTTATCCTTCATGCAAATATATCTTATTAATCCGCATAAATAATGATCTCAGCACAGATGGCAACTTGTACTGCATGTCGATCACGTTTTTTCTGCTTATCCAAACTTGATGACATGCATCCGCATCCTATGGTTGATAATCAAGTCCGATATCCATCGCCCTGACACTGTGGGTCAGCCATCCCATGGACACCAGGTCCACCCCGGTGGCGGCAATGGCGGCGGCGTTGTCCGGCGTGACGCCGCCCGATGCCTCCGCAATGGCGCGATGGTCGATCATGGCGACAGCCCTGCGCAGCTGTTCTGGGGTCATGTTGTCCAGCAGGAACACATCCACCCCGCCGACCTCCAGCCCCTCGGCCAGCTGCTCAAGGGTATCGACCTCCAGCTCTATGCTGACCAGATGACCCGCCACGGCGCGCGCGCGCGTCAGGGCCGGGCGTATCCCACCGGCAATGGCAAGATGGTTGTCCTTGATAAGGATCGCATCATCGAGCCCGAAGCGATGGTTGCTGCCGCCGCCCGCGCGCACGGCGTATTTCTGGATCGCGCGCATGCCGGGCAGGGTCTTGCGCGTACAACTTACCTTGGTGCCATAAGGTTGCACGGCCGCGACAACCTGCGCCGTCGCCGTCGCGATCCCGCAGAGATGGGAGAGGAAATTCAGCGCCACGCGCTCCCCCGACAGGATGCCGCGCGCCGGTCCCCGCACGCTGGCGATCACCTGTCCCGGGGTGACGTGCGTGCCATCGGGGGCCGCGACCTCGAACACGATCGCCGGGTCCATCAGGGTAAAGGCCAGACGCGCCAGATCCAGCCCGGCGACCACCCCGGCCTGCCGCGCCGACAGCACGGCGTGCGCGGACAGGGTTTCATCCCCCAGCGTCGCGTCGGTGGTCAGGTCCCCGCCCCGGCCCAGATCCTCCATCAGGCCGGCGCGGACCAGGGGTTCAAGCATGATGTCAGGCAGGGGGCGGATCATGCGACCACTCCATTGTCAGGGGTTTGTGTCATCTCGCCTGCCTTCGCGGCAGGGGTGGCGGCATGTTCGCGCACGTCCGCCAGCGTCAGGCGCGACGCGGTGGCGACGGCGGCGGCCTGCGGGAAATCCGCCCGGAAATGGCCGCCACGGCTTTCCTCGCGCCGCAGGGCCCCGCACAGCACCATCGCGCGGACAAGCGCCCCGTCATCCCCGTCGGCAAGGGGGGCAAAGACACGCAGGGCCTCGCGCATGTCATCGCGCGTGCGGATGACGCCCGCATCCCGCGCCATCCTTCTGCGCCATGCCTCATGCGACGCGGGCCGGACGGTCGCGGCCGCCCCCATGTCGCGCGGAGGTTCGGCCGAAGTGACAGGCGCAAGCGTGGAAAGGTCGCGCGCGACCCACGTGCCGAACGAAACGGCCTCCAGCAGGGAATTGCTGGCAAGGCGGTTGGCCCCATGCAGGCCGGTGCAGGCGACCTCGCCACAGGCCCACAGGCCGGGCACGGTGCTGCGGCCGCGCCCGTCCACGACGATGCCGCCCATATGGTAATGGGCCGCGGGCCGCACCGGGATCGGCTGGCGCGCCGGGTCAATGCCCTGCGCGCGGCACAATGCGTCGATGGCGGGAAAGCGCGTGGCAAAGCGCGTGCCAAGCACCTGACGCGCATCGAGAAAGACATGGTGGCCCGCGCGCATGTGACGCCACACGGCGCGCGAGACGATATCGCGCGCGGCAAGCTCGGCGGTGAAGCGTTCGCCGCCCTCGTCAATCAGCACCGCGCCTTCGCCGCGCACCGCCTCGCTTATCAGCGGCATCGGGCCTGCGACATGCCGCGCGGCAAGGGCTGTCGGATGGAACTGCACGAACTCCATATTGCCCAGGACGGCCCCGGCCCGCGCGGCCAGCGCAAGCCCCTGCCCCACCGCGCCAAGGGGATTGGTCGTATCGCCAAACAGGCCGCCGATGCCGCCTGTCGCCAGCACCACGGCGGGCGCGGGCCATGCGATGTCGCGGCCATCCATCGTGACGCGCGCGCCCACCACCGCCCCGTCATGGCTTTCCAGCGCATGCACCCGGGCATTTTCAAGGACCGTGATGCGCGGTGTCCGACGGACACGCGCGACCAGTGCCTCCATGATCGCGGCGCCGGAGGCATCGCCACGGGCATGCACGATACGGTGGCGCGAATGCGCGGCTTCCAGCCCGAGGACCAGCGCGCCATCGGCGGCCCGGTCGAAACGCACCCCGAACGCCGCCAGCCGGGCGATGGCGTCGGGTCCATCGGCGGTCACGCGTTCGACCACGTCCGGGTCGCACAGGCCCGCCCCCGCCGCCAGCGTGTCGGCGGCATGCAGTGCCGGCGTGTCGTCCGCGCCCACGGCGGCGGCAATGCCACCCTGCGCCAGCATGCTGGACGCCGCCGCCGGATGGCTGGCCCCCAGCGGTCCGGATGACAGCAGCACGCACGGCCGGTCATACATCAGGGCGGTCATGACCCCCGCCAGCCCGCCGCCGACAATGACGGGCTGTCCGGCCAGGCCACGCAGGTCGGGAATGGTCATATCGCCAGCATGCGTTCGACCGCACGCCGCCCGCGCGCCGCCAGCGCCGGGTCGATCGTGACCTCATGCGTCATGGTTTCCAGCGCATGCCGCAGGCCCGACAGGGTGATGCGCTTCATGTGCGGGCACATGTTGCACGGACGGACGAAATCGATGTGCGGATGCAGCAGGGCGAGGTTGTCGCTCATGGAGCATTCGGTCACCAGCAGCACCTTGCCGCTGTCGTGCGCCTGCACGTAATCGCTCATCATCGCGGTGGAGCCGGAGAAATCGGACACCGCCACCACCTCTGGCGGGCATTCGGGATGCGCAAGCACCGTCACGCCGGGATTGTCCTCGCGCATGCGGGTGATTTCCCCGGGCGTGAAACGTTCATGCACCTCGCAGTGCCCCGGCCAGGTAATCATCTTTATGCCGGTTTCCGCCTCGATATTACGGGCAAGGAATTCGTCGGGGATCATGATGACCCGATCGGTGCCGAGGCTTTCGACAACACGTTTCGCATTGCCCGAAGTGCAGCAGATGTCGCTTTCGGCCTTCACCTCGGCCGAGGTGTTGACATAGGTCACCACCGGCACGCCGGGATGGCGTTCGCGCAGGGCACGGACATCGCGCGCGGTAATGGAATCCGCCAGCGAACATCCCGCCTTCATGTCCGGGATCAGCACCGTGCTGTCGGGGTTGAGCATCTTGGCCGTCTCGGCCATGAAATGCACGCCCGCCATGACGATGACATCGGCGCTGGCCTCCTGTGCCTCACGCGCAAGGGCAAGGCTGTCGCCACGGATGTCGGCGACGCAGTGGAAGATTTCCGGCGTCTGGTAATTATGCGCCAGGATGATCGCGTTGCGCTGCTGCTTGAGGTCTTCGATGGCGCGGATATCGTCCAGGAACGTCGCCCATTCCATTTCCGGCACGAGATGTCGCACGCGGTCATAAAGCCGGTCAGCCGTTTGCCGGGGACCCAGTTGATTCATGATTGCCCTCCCTGCCGGAGACCTTCGTCCATAATTTTATACTCAATTTGAGTATAAGTGCGACGCCATAACCCGGCCGGACACTTCCAACGTGAAACCCCGCCTGTGTCAATCAGGATTTTCGTGAACGCCGCCCCGCGACCTTGCATGGCCGGGGCCATGCCTAACCCGAATGGACGATCGGAAGCTTGGTGCCCGCGAACTGCCGGGCGCGCCGCACCTCCCCGCAGAAACGGAACAGGCGCGCGGGCCGGCCACCCGTTTTTTCCTCGATCCTGCCTGTTTCCTCAACAAGTTGCTGCTGCGTGATGAGGCGGCGGAAGTTCTGTTTGTGGACATGGCAGCCCGCCAGGCTTTCGACCGCGCGCTGCAACTGGAACAGCGTGAACTCCTCGGGCATCAGCTCGAACACGACGGGGCGGTAACGTATCCTTGCACGCAGCCGTGCCATGGCGGTGGCAAGGATGCGGCGATGGTCGCGATGCATGTAGCGTCCGGGAATCGCCTGATCGGGGGGGCAGGCCGCCTCCATCACCAGCTTCGCCTCGTACAGAAGTTCATAGCGCTGCAGCACGAGTTCGTCGTCCCAGCCCCCCCCGTCGCCGATGGCGAACAGCGCCATGCAGCGCTGCCACTGGCGCATGCGGGTTTCAAGGTCGGTCATCCCCGCCACCCACGCGCACAGGCGGCGTTCGATCAGGTTCGTGATCTCCTTGCGGCTTTCGCTGGTGCGGTCTTCCCACGGGAAATAGTCATACCAGTCCCGCCATCCCGTCTCGCGCGCCTCGCTCCGCGTCAGGGCGAGGTAGGAGATCGAGATGCTGCGCCCCTGTTCGGGATGCAGGGTGCGGTCATGGTCGGCAAAGGTATAAAGCTGCTCCACATGGCCGATGGGATGGCCGGTCTGCTGTTCCACCCACGAACGTACCCCCGCCTGGAGCGAGCGGTGGCCGCTTTCCAGCGGACCGGACGGCAGAAGGCGCCCGTCATCGATCGTCATCACCTGCGGCACCCCGTCGCGCACCGCCGTCAGCACGGCGATGAGTTCGGTGACCACGCGCGACATCCTACCCTGCGCACTTTCCCCCTGCACGTTCACCGCATCGTCCCCCTGTTCCGTCCGCCGGGACGTGCCCGTGTGTTTCATATGCCACTGTTTAATATGCAACCGTTCCGGCCCTATCCCGTTGTGACGGACACAGCCCGACACGAACGCGCAGGACGCAGTTCCCGTTCATCACCCGCAAAGGAGAAACAGGAATGGCGAAAGCCCCGGAAAATACATTCCTTACCGACGTACAGACCCTGCGTGAACGCGCAAGAAAATCCATTGAACAGGGCGCCCTGACCCCTGCCTATCAGGGGAATGTCAAGACGGCCATCGACCTTCTGCAGACGGTTGTCGCAACGGAACTCGTCTGCGTGCTGCGCTATACCATGCATTCGATTTCGGTCGAAGGCATCACCAGCGAAAGCGTCGCCGCCGAATTCGCGACCCATGCGAAGGAAGAGCGCGCCCACATGATGTGGGCGGCCGAGCGCATCGACCAGCTTGGCGGCATTCCCGACCTGTCCCCCGAAGGGCTGGCGACACGTTCGGCCAGCGAATACGGACAGGGCGGCAACCTTGTGGAAATGGTGCGCCAGAACCTTGTGGCCGAACGCCTGGTGATCGAGCATTACCGCGAACTGATCCGCTATTTCGCGGACCACGATCCCACCACGCGCATCATGCTTGAAAAGATCCTCGCCGAGGAAGAGGAGCATGCCACCGACATGCACGACCTTCTGGTGGCACACGAAGGCAAGCCCTTCCTGTCCTGATCCCCTGGCCACCTGCCCCGTCCCGATATCCCGCGCGGCGCCCTGCGCCCCCACCTGCCATGGCCCTGTTCTGGCGGGGGGCAGGCGCGCGCCATGGCGACAACCGTGACGCGGCGGACAGATCCCCGATACGACAACGACATCTCAACCAGTTGGTGTCATCCTGAGGATGACGGCCAGAACGGTTGATGTCGAGCAACACGATCGAACATTCACTACGGAGAAACTGACATGACAGACGTCAGGAACTATGACCTTTTTGTCGGCGGCGAATGGGTGCCCGCCACGGCGGAGGAACGCGACACCATCCGCAACCCCGCCACGGGCGAAACCCTTGCCACCGTCGCGGTCGCCAGCAAGGACGACGTGGACCGCGCCCTGAACGTGGCGCAGGAAGCCTTTGGCACGTGGAGCCGCCTGATCGCCACAGACCGCGCGGATTACCTCTACAAACTGATCGACCTGATCCGCCGGGACGAGGACAGGCTGGCGCGCATCATCACCACCGAAAACGGCAAGCCGCTGAAGGAAGCGAAGGTCGAGGTCAATTTCGCCATCCAGCTGATCCGTTTCGCGGCCGAGAACGCGCGGCGGCTGGAAGGCAACATCATTCCCGGCAGCCGCCCGGGCGAGAAAATCCTGATCGAAAAAATCCCCCATGGCGTCGTCGCCGGGATTTCGGCATGGAACTTCCCCCTTGCCCTGACGGCGCGCAAGCTTGGCCCCGCGCTGGCGGCGGGCAATACCTTCGTCATCAAGCCGCATGAGCTGACGCCGCTGGCAACGCTGGCGCTGGCGGAACTGTCGGTGGAGGCGGGATTCCCCAAGGGCGTGTTCAATGTCGTCACCGGCGGCGGCGCGACGGTGGGCAACCAGCTGGTCACCAGCCCGATCACCAAGCTGATCACCATGACCGGCAGCACCCCCGCGGGCCGCAAGATCATGGCGGCCGCGTCCGAGGGCCTGAAGGAAGTGCGGCTGGAACTGGGTGGCAAGGCGCCGTTCATCGTCATGGACGACGCGGATATCGAGGCCGCCGCCACGGCCGCCGTTTCCGCGCGCTTCATGAACTGCGGGCAGGTCTGCACCGCCAACGAACGGACCTATGTCCATGAAGCGGTGTATGACCGCTTCCTCGACCTGCTGCGCAGGAAGATCGCGGACATCAAGGTCGGCAATCCGCTGGATCCCGAAACCACCATGGGTCCGAAAATCAGCAAGGCCGAAATGGAAAAGGTCGACGGGATGGTCAAGCGCGCCGTGGCGCAGGGCGCGAAGGTGGAACTGGGCGGCAGGGAACTGACGGGCGGCATCTACGACACCGGCAATTTCTATGCCCCCACCCTGCTGACCAACGTGACGAACGAAATGGACATCAGCCAGGACGAAGTCTTCGGCCCGGTCCTTTCGCTCATCAAGGTGCAGGATTTCGACGAGGCCCTGATGATGGCCAACAAGTCGCGCTATGGCCTGTCGGCCTACATGTTCACGCAGGACCTGAAAAAGGTCATGCGCATGAGCAACGAGCTGAATTTCGGTGAAATCTATGTCAACCGCGAAGGCGGCGAAGCGGCGCAGGGTTTCCACCATGGCTATGGCGACAGCGGCATCGGCGGCGAGGATGGCCAGTACGGGCTGGAGGCCTATGTGGATACCAAGACCATCTACCTCAATTACTGATCCGGCATCATCAGCCCGCGATGACGACAGGGGACCTTCGGGTCCCCTGTTTTTTTGGGGGGCTTTTTCCCCGCACCATCACCCGCGCCGCGCAACCCGCGTCAGGACATCCTCAGATCTGGCGCATCCAGACCGTGCTGACGCTGTGGCTGGGTCCCTTGCGAAGGATCAGCCGGGCGCGTTCGCGCGTCGGCAGGATGTTTTCCTCCAGATTGGGCAGGTTGATGCGCTGCCAGATATCGCGCGCCACCTTTTCCGCCTCCGGCGGGGTCAGGTCGCGATAATGATGGAAATAGGAGGTCGGCTTGCGAAAGGCGGTCTGCTGCAGGAACTGGAAACGCTGCACGTACCATCGTTCGATGTCCGCCGTATCGGCATCGAGATAGATCGAGAAGTCAAAGAAATCCGAAGCCATGAAAGGCTGTTCGGAGGCGGTCTGGAGCACGTTCAGCCCCTCGAAAATCAGGATGTCGGGCTGGTCCACCACCTGATAGCGGTCGGGAATGACGTCATAGGCCTCATGCGAATAGATCGGCACCTGCAGTTCGCGCTCCCCGCCCTTCAGCGCGGCGAGGAAGGCGATCATCTGCCGCAGGTCGTAACTTTCGGGAAAGCCCTTGCGCCCCATCAGGCCCCGTTCCTGCAGCACCCGCGTCGGCAGCAGGAAGCCATCCGTCGTCACCAGCGACACGTTGGGATGATCGGGCCAGCGCGACAGCACCGCCTGCAGCAGGCGCGCGAACGTGCTCTTGCCCACGCCCACGCTGCCGGCGATGCCGATGATGAAGGGCATCGTCCGGCGCGGCGCGCCGAGGAAGGCGCTCTTGACCATGTTATTGAGGCTGCGGCTGGCGAGGACATGCAGGTTCAGCAAGCGCGACAGCGGCAGGTACACCTCCGCGATGTCCTCGAGGGAGACAGGTTCGTTGTGGCCACGCAGGGACGCGACGTCCGCCTCGCTCAGGAACTGGGGCACGTTGGCGCGCAGGGCCGCCCATTCGGGGCGGGGGAAAATCATGTATGGCCGGGTCGCGGCGTATGACGGGACCTGCGGCGTGGCGGGACTGTTACCCTTTACGCTCTCCAAGGGCCGCTCTCCTCCTGATGGCGGACCCGGGCACGGATGTCCGGATCACGACCGGCGGCGTAACATCATACCTTTCCCCGATCCAGAGCCATCGGCCCCAATTTCGCGTGTGCAGACCCGCAGGGCGCGTCAGATGGCCCCACCTGATACAGTCGTGAAAATTGTGACACGCCCTCCCCCTTGCCCCATCCCCATGGCTGGAC
Source organism: Novacetimonas pomaceti (assembly GCF_003207955.1). Classification (NCBI taxonomy): domain Bacteria; kingdom Pseudomonadati; phylum Pseudomonadota; class Alphaproteobacteria; order Acetobacterales; family Acetobacteraceae; genus Novacetimonas; species Novacetimonas pomaceti. The sequence goes on along the minus strand of NZ_NOXG01000002.1, from coordinate 42,909 downwards.
TTCATGAAAGGAAAGATGCCATCCGCCACGCCACGCCCTCATGCCACGCCGCCCGACAGCCACCCATTGCGCCACTTCCCGCACGACGGAACCTTTCATGACCATGCCATCCGCCCCGTCCTTCCCCGCCGACCGCGATGCGTCCGGGGGACATGAATGGCACGATGACAGCGCGCGTCTGGCGCTGCGGCGGATATTCGACGCCGCCGTGCGCAGCGCCCTGCCCGAACGGGTGCTGGCCCGTCACCTTCCGCCGCCACCACGCGGCCAGTGCGTCGTGGTGGGCGCGGGCAAGGCTGCGGCCTCCATGGCGGCCGCGCTGGAACAGGCATGGCCCGATGTCCCGATGCGCGGCGTCGTGGTGACGCGGGACGGGCACGCTGTCCCCACGTCGCGCATACGCGTGATGGAAGCCGCCCATCCCGTCCCCGACAGCCGGAGCGAGGACGCCGCCCGCGCCATGCTGGAGGCCGTGCGGGGACTGGGACCGGACGACCTGGTCATCGCCCTGATTTCCGGCGGGGGATCGGCCCTGATGGAACTCCCCGCGCCCGGCCTGACGCTGGCGGATCTACGCGAACTCAACCAGGCGCTGCTGCATTCCGGGGCGGATATCGCGGACATGAACCTCGTGCGCCGTCACCTCTCCGACATCAAGGGCGGGCGTCTTGCCATGGCGGCGGCCCCTGCCCCGGTGCTGACGCTGGCCATCAGCGACGTGCCGGGCGACAGCCCCCTGACCATCGCCAGCGGGCCGACAGTGCCCGACCCCACGACCCCGGCCGAGGCGCTGGCGGTGCTGCAGCGCCGCGACATCGCGGTGACGCCCCGCATCCTGCACGCGCTGGCGCGTCCCGCACCGCCCCGCGCCCCGATGCAGGGCGCCAATAGGTATGTCCTGATTGCCACCCCCATGATGGCGCTGAAGGCTGCGGCGGACGCGGCGCGCGGCCTTGGCCTGACGCCGCTGATCCTTGGCGATGCGCTGGAAGGGGAAAGCCGGGAAGCCGCGATCATCATGGCCGGCATCGCGCAGTCCGCGCGCCATCACGGCGTCCCCGTGGCGGGGCCAGCCGTGCTGCTGTCGGGCGGGGAGACGACCGTGACGATCCGCGCGCACGATGGCGCGCCGGGACGGGGAGGACGCAATACGGAATTCCTCCTCTCCCTTGCCCTCGGCCTGCGGGGCGAGGCCGGGATCTGGGCCATTGCGGGCGACAGCGACGGCATCGACGGGACGGAAGACGCGGCAGGCGCCATCATCACCCCCGATACGCTGTCACGTGCCCGCATGCTGGGGCTGGACCCGCGCGACGTGCTGCGCCGCCATGACAGCTACACCCTGTTCGACGCCACGGGCGATCTGGTGCGGACCGGCCCCACGATGACCAATGTCAACGATATCCGCGCGATCATGGTGCGATAGGGCGGGAAAAGGACGCAACGCCTCAGTTCGCGCCACTGCCTTTCGGCTTGCCATAGCTGACCTGGGTATCGGGGACGACGAAATGCTTCCCGTCCTCCTGATCCTGGTCGTCATCGTCGCCAGCCTGTGCGGGGTCGTAGCCTGACGAGATCATCTGCATCGCCGCGGCATCGGGCATGGAATGATAGGCTTCGGTCGCGGCATCCGGATCGGGGTCGACACGCGGGAGCTGGCGCACATGCCCGGCGGCGGAAGCCTGGGCCGGTGGCGCCCGCACTGTCGTGCCATTGGCGCGATGCCCGCCGATCGGGGGCATCGCCTCATCAACATCGACCGGATCGGTGGGGTCCCCGTGCATTGTATCAGCGCACGATGACAGGCACAGCAATACCCCGATCATGACAAGACGCGATTTCATATCCGCACAGTATCATCCCGCATCAGCACACAAAGCATGATTATTGCATATCCAGCCGTCACGCCATGGTGACGGCCGCCGATGCGGGTGGGAAGGCGTCCCTATTCGGCGTCATCTTCGGGACCGACCAGCATGGCTTCCGCCACCACGCCGGCCTGTTCACGCACGCGGCGTTCGATATCGGCCGCCATTTCGGGATGGTCGCGCAGGTACTGCTTGGCATTTTCACGCCCCTGCCCGATCCGCTGGCTGTCGCAGGAGAACCAGGCCCCTGATTTCTCGACAATGCCGGCCTTTACGCCCAGGTCGATCAGCTCGCCCATCTTGCTGATGCCTTCGCCATACATGATGTCGAATTCCACCTGGCGGAACGGGGGAGCCATCTTGTTTTTCACGACCTTGACGCGGGTCTGGTTGCCCACGACCTCGTCCTTGTCCTTGATGGAGCCGATACGGCGGATATCCATGCGGACGGAGGCATAGAACTTCAGCGCGTTACCCCCTGTCGTCGTCTCGGGACTGCCGAACATGACGCCAATTTTCAGGCGGATCTGGTTGAGGAAGATCATCATCGTGTTCGAACGCGACACCGATCCCGTCAGCTTGCGCAGCGCCTGGCTCATCAGGCGGGCATGCAGGCCGACATGGCTGTCGCCCATGTCGCCCTCCAGTTCCGCGCGGGGGACAAGGGCCGCGACGCTGTCGATCACCAGCACGTCGATCGCGCCGGAACGCACCAGCGTATCGGCGATTTCCAGCGCCTGCTCACCAGCGTCGGGCTGGCTGATGAGGAGGTTGTCCACATCCACCCCGAGCTTGCGCGCATATCCCGGGTCAAGCGCGTGTTCGGCGTCGATGAAGGCGCAGGTGCCACCCTTCTTCTGGGCCTCGGCAATGGCGTGGAGCGCCATCGTCGTCTTGCCCGAACTTTCCGGTCCATAGATTTCCACGATGCGGCCACGCGGCAGGCCCCCGATGCCAAGGCCGATATCCAGCCCGAGCGAGCCGGTGGAAATCACGTCCACCTCCGTCTTGGGCCGTTCGCCCATGCGCATGATGGAACCCTTGCCGAAAGCGCGTTCAATCTGGCTCAGAGCGCCTTCGAGAGCCTTGCCTTTATCAATACCCGGAGCCTGTGCCATGGCCTGCCTACCTTTTCGACGAAGCTGTGTTTCGCGCATTCCATGTTCCCGTATCCGGGGCGGCACGAGAACCCGCCGGGCATGACGGTCATGCCCGCGACCCTGCTGTGCATGGAGGCTGCGTTGCTCCATCCTATATGGAACAAAACGGGACCATTTACAACCGTGCCCCTGCCTGCAACCCGCCCCTGTCATCCATTATCGCGTTACCCTGTCCGCGCCATGCGCAGCGGGCGATCCCTATCGCGGCCCGACCGCAAGTCCCGTTTCGCGTGGGTCCGATCCTGCGACACAGCTTGCCCCGTCGCCCGGCAGGCCACGGGGACAGGCGATCGCATTGACGCGTCCCTCGGCCGTAACCGCGCGCGACGCGGGCGCCTGCCCTGACAGGACCAGCTTCATTTCCTCAGCCACGGCGGCGGCGGCATCATTCTGGCCCGACCCGGCCACGGCGGCACGGAAGGCATGCCCGTCGCTGGCGATGGCGGCGGACAGCAGCGGGGCAGGCATTCGCGCGGGCGATGCCGCCAGCACGATGCCGGTGTTCCCCGCGATACGCCCCGTGCCGAACAGGTTGTCCATCGTCAGGCTGCATGCAACCGCCATGCCGGCATGGTCCACCACGGCAAAGGAGGTCGAGGCCGGAAGGGGCGGCAGGCTGCCGCTGCCCGATGCGCCCGAATCAAGGAACGCCTGCGCGCGGGCGGTCTGGTCATCGACGGTCTGCTTGCCCTGCGTATCGCCACCGCGCGCGCGCCAGGCCGCGACACTTCCCTGCGACAGGGCCTCGGGGCTGCCCTGTCCGGCAAGCAGCGCGCGGAAGGCGACCGCGCTGCCCAGGCCACCATCGGCGGGTGGCGGCAGGAAGGCGACGGTCAGGCCACCACCCGCATTGACATGCAGCGGCAGGCGTTCGGACGGGATGGCAGCGCGCAGGTCACTGGTCTGCAGCCCGCCGCCCGCCGCCTGACTGCCGGCGCTGAAGGACTGTGCCAGCGCGCCGTTATACATGTCCCCCACGCCCATGCTGCGGATCTGTTCCAGCACGCCGGACAGGCGCGTCTGCACCAGGGCGTCGCCTTCCACCAGCGCCGTGCCGTCGGTGCGGCTGAAGATCGCGCGCATGCCCGCATCCGCCAGCAGCGCGCCCTGCACCGTGGCAAGGTCACTGGCAAGCTGGTGGCTGACATTGATCCCGTTGGCGGCCAGCGATATCGCGTCCGGCAGGATTTCCCCGAACGACGTGGTACCATACTGCAGGTGCATCAGGTACATGCCACGCGCCAGCATCGGCACGGCGGCGGGACGGTCGGCATGGGGCGCGCCGACGATCCCCTCGGTCGTACCCGGACGCGGGGTGAAGACAAAGGCCCGGCCGCCATCGGTGTCACCGGGACGATAGGCCAGGCACGCGCCCCCCGATCCCATCGACGCGCGCGACGGCAGCGTGACCGCCAGCGCCATGCCCATGGCTGCGGCGGCATCCGCCGCGTTGCCGCCACGCGACAGGATGTCGCGCCCGACCATGACGGCCTGCGGTTCGTCGGCGGCGACGGTCCCCACCAGCGCCCCGGGCGAGGGACCGAACATGTGGGTGACAAGGCGCAAGGGAGAGGCGGGGTGGCTGCATCCGGTCACGGACACCGCGAGCATTGCCGAAAACGCAAGTCGTACGGCCCTGCGTGCAGGGGATTTCATGGAATGCTCTGGCACGCGTGTTTTTCTCCATATCGACCACGACAGCATGCGCCACGCCACAGGCTCTGCCACAAGCCATGACACCGGCACACCGGGACATTCCGCCATTAGCGGTCTTGCGCGCCCCCGGCAACAGGCCACATGAGGAGGCAGGCCGCATCTTTCCCATCCCGTCTTCTTTCTTTACCTCGCTGCTTCCTCTACACAACCCCCATCCTGACCGATCAACGGAGGCCGCCCGTGCCCATATCCAACAGCATCCGCCGGCTGCGCCGCCTGTTTCCCGCCGCGACGGCAGCCGCACTCCTTGCGGGGGCGTCCTGCATCCCCACCGCGGGATTTGCGCAGGGTGCCGCCACCGACGTCTTTTCCCCCGCGCAGCGCAAGGCAATCGTGGAAATCGTGCGCAACGCGCTCAAGACCGATCCCACCATCCTGTCCGACGCCATCACCTCGCTGCGGCAGAATGCGGCCAACCAGCAGCAGCTTTCGGCACAGCAGGCGCTGGCGGCCCATCGTTCCGCACTGCTCAACCCGGCGGCATCGGATGCGATCCTGGGCAACGCGCAGGCCAAGGTGACCGTCGTCGAATTCTATGACCCCCGCTGCCCCTACTGCCGCAAGGTGCTGCCCGATCTGGACCGCATCGTCGCGGAGGACAAGGATGTCCGCATCCTTGAAAAGGTGGTGCCCGTCCTGGGACAGGGCAGCCTGATCACGTCGCAGGCGCTGGTCGCCGCCTTCGAGGAAGGGGGACAGGGCGCGTATTTCAAGCTGCAGCATGCCATCATGACCGATTCCGCCGCCCCCACGGTGGAACGGATGCGCACCCTGGCCAAGCAGTGCGGACTGAACGCCGACCAGTTGGCCAAGGACATGAACAGCCCCAGGGTCACCGCCATCCTTCAGGCCAACATGGAGCTGGGCCATGGAATCGGGCTGGATGGCACGCCCACCTTTGTCATGAATGCCCGCCAGATCATTCCCGGCGCGGTGGATTATGACGAACTCAAGCAGGCGATCGCCCATACCCGCTGATCCTGACATGGCCGGAACGGCGGCCTTTGCCATCCGTCCGGCCCGCCCCGGCGACGCCGTGGCCCTGCCGGACGTGGAACGCTCGGCCGCCCGCCTGTTTGGCGCGATCCCCGCGCTGGCATGGCTGGCATCGGGCGATGTATGCGACATCGAAACCCACGCCGCCTGCATCGCGCAGGGCACATGCTGGGTCGGGGTGGACGCAAAGGGTGGAATCGCAGGCTTCCTCAGCGCGCGCGCAACCGGCGACAGCCTGCACATCATCGAGCTTTCCGTCCGTCAGGATGCGCAGGGACACGGGCTGGGGCGCGGGCTGCTGCATGCCGCCATGCAATGGGTGCGCCATGCGCCACAGGCGGCAGGACGCCTGACGCTGACCACGTTTCGCGACGTTCCATGGAACGCGCCATTCTATCGCAAGATGGGGTTCGGGGTCATGGACCAGCCACCGCCAGAACTGGCGCGAATGCTGGCAGAGGAAGAAGCCCATGGCTTCCCGCCGGGATCACGCTGCGCGATGCAGTGGCGCGCGGGGCATGAAAAAACCGCGTGAAAGAATTGGTCGGCAGAAAATAATGAAAGTTTTCGGGTGTCGCCTTTTTTCAAAAAGGCGATGTTCTTTCGAAGCTTTTTGAAAAAAGCTTCACCAAAAACTTCTTTAGGATTTACGGGCTGTTTTCAGGACAGACATTCTGAAAACAGCCCGTAAATCATCGGATCAGTGGATCATCAGATCAACGGGCAGGTTCGACCACCTTTTCGCCCACCACCGCAGGGGCGGCCGTGCGGATTCCCATCAGGGTGGACAGGGCGGCGACCATCTGGTCCATCATCGCATCGGTATGGAACGGCCCCGGCGTCAGGCGCAGGCGCTCTGTCCCGCGGGGCACGGTGGGATAATTGATCGGGGTCGCATACAGCCCGTATTCATTGAGCAGACGGTCGCTGAGTTCACGGCACCGCTGCGCATCGCCCACCGGGATCGGGACGATATGGCTGGGTGTCATGGTAAAGGGCACCCCGGCCTTGCGCAGACGCGCGCGAAAGGCATTCACGCGCTCGAACATCCTGTCGCGCCGCCATCCGTCCTTGCGCACCTGACGCACGCTGGTCAGCGCGGCGGCGACAACGGCGGGTGGCAGCGCGGTGGTGAAGATGAAGCCCGACGCGGCCAGGCGCAGATATTCGATAATCTCGCTCGACGCGGTGACATAACCGCCATGGACGCCAAACCCCTTGGCCAGCGTGCCCTCGATGATGTCCACCTGATCGGCCACGCCATCACGTTCGGAAATCCCGCCACCCTGCGCGCCGTACAGGCCGACGGCATGCACCTCGTCCAAATAGGTCATGGCGTTGTACTTGCGGGCCAGCGCACAGGTCGCGGCGATATCGGAAATGTCGCCGTCCATGGAATACACGCTCTCGAACGCGATCAGCTTGGGCGCGTCGGCAGGGGCCGCCGCCAGCTTGGCCTCGAGGTCGGCAAGGTCGTTATGTTCGAAAATTACCGTGGTGGAACCACGCGCGCCCTTGATCCCCGCGATCATGGATGCATGGTTCAGCCGGTCCGAAAAGCAGATCCAGCCCGGCATGCTCGTCAGGATCGTCTGCAGGCTGGCCTGGTTGGAGACATAGCCCGAAACGAACAGCAGCCCCCCCTCCTTGCCATGCAGGTCCGCCAGTTCGCGTTCCAGCGCGGTATGGAGCGGGCTGGTCCCCGCGATGTTGCGCGTGCCCCCCGCACCCGCGCCATGTTCGCGGATCGCGGCGATCGCGGCGTTCATCACCACGGGTTCGACGCCCATGCCCAGGTAATCATTCGCCGACCAGACCACGACCTCGCGGTCATGGTCGCACGCGGGGGTGGCTGGCGTCGCGGGGGCCTCTTCCTGTTCATAGACGGGATAGCGATCCGCCTCGCGCGCCAGCGGCGTGAACTGGCGATAACGACCCTGCGTCCGGATATCCGCCAGTGCCGTGCGGCAGAACCTGTAGAATGGATGGCCGTCCGAATGATTACTGGACACTGATCTTCCTTTCCATGCGAACTCGTTCCATGCCCACGACCAACCGTCATTTCACCCGGGGGCAAATGCCCCCGCATGTCATCGGCGACGGGTTTCACCGTGCGATCTTCCACGGCATGGAACGGCTATGTCGCGCCCCACGGGCCGGATTACTTCATATCCACCCAGTATTATATGCCTTCGGCCGCCGGGTCACCATGGCTGGGCTGTCGTGAAATTTAAAAAATCTCCACTTTTGGCGCGCCGCTAGCGGACATAGATGCGGATGACCGGCGCGCTGGCGGCGCGATCCGTCGTGGCCGTCATCTCCATCTGGGCCGGGTCCGCCCCGTCCTGGACAATCTCCGCCGCGACGGACTGCGCGTCTGTCGCGACGACATGCGACAGCAGGGCGGCCTGTTCATCGGCCGTACCGGCGTCGGGAATGACGCTGACGACGGTGAACAGCACATTGGGCTTGCGCGCCAGCGCGTCCGCGACACCCTTTTTCAGGTCGGCCTGCCATTGCGCCACCGGTGTTCCGGCCATGATTTCAATCAGGGGCGGGACATGGCGCACCTGCGTGGGCGGCGGCGGCGGGATCACCACGCGCGGCGGGTCCCCCGCATGGGGGTTGAACGTCTTTTGCCCCACCAGCGTGCATGCCGGCAGCCATGACAGGCTGGCGGCAAGGGCGACACGGACGGCAGGCGGCGCGAAGCGGCGTGATGCAGGCATGATCGCAAAGCGATACAGCATCCACGATACGGGGCAAGGGGCGGACACGATATTTCCATCCTTCCGGCCCGCAGCCGCCTTCGCGCGGGCCTCGCGACGCGACCGGGGTGGCGCGCCATCCACCGGCATGCGAAACGATCAAACGCCTGTGACCGGCGACGGGCCTCGCCCCATGCATGGGGACTTGCGATCAGGAAGCATCATCCTGTAGTCGTTGAGGGATCACGCGATGCCCGACATGACTGGCGCGGCACGACACATCCTGTCCGCCACCGGCACGTTCGCTTTCCTTCATGAACCCCACAGGTGGATCAGGCCATACGGCATGGAACAGCCCAGCAATACCCGACCTGAGCATACCGGCCCCACCGCCCCCGGTCCCGTTTCCCCCGATCCCGGCACCCCCATGGCCCGCGCGCCAATGGACCAGACAGGCCGCCTTGCCGCCGCCATCCGGCAGTTCATCCGCACGCACGAACCCGACAGCCACCACGTCATCCATGCCTGCGCGATGGCGGCGGCCTGCGCCGTGCTGTGGAGCCGGTACCTGAGGTTCGATCCCGTCGCCCCGTCATGGTTCGACCGCGACCGTTTCGTGGTGTCCTCGGTGCGGTACCGCACCCTCGTCAACGCGCTCGTCTGCCTGTCGGGACAGGCGGCACCCACGGGTGGGAATGATGTCCCCCACCCGGCGACGACCATGGGCTTCGGCCCCAGCGGGCAGGGCCTGGGCGCGGCCATCGGCATGGCCATGGCGGAACAGCACATGGCCGCGCGTTTCGGGCGCACGCTGGTCAACCACCGCATATGGGCCATCAGCTGCTGGTCCGAACTGTCTACCGGCGTGGCGCTGGAGGCGGCGGCCCTTGCGGGACAGATGGGGCTGGAACGCATTACCGTCCTGGTGGGGCTGTCGGAACATGAACGCGTGCAGGCGGAGGCAGCACTCCCCCGCTATGCCGCGTCGGGATGGTCGGTGCGCAAGGTGGCGGCGGACCAGCCCGACCAGATCGCGACGGCGCTTGCGGCATCCATCCGCACGCACCGTCCCTGCCTGATCGCCTGCCTGTCGCCCCCGCCCGTGGCCGAAACGGCCGAACCGTTCGTGGATGACCCCGGGCTGTGGGCCTCGGCCGCGCGACGCGGGGCGACGGCCCGGCGGTCATGGCTGCGGCGGCTGGGCAAGGACCGCCAGCGCATCGATTTCGAGCGCATCATTTCAGGGCAGCGTCCCGCCCTGTGGCATACGGACTGGCGCAGGTCATGGCAGGGGGCCGGGCGGCACCATGCGTCCCATCCCGCCCTGCCGACCACCAGCTATGCCCGGCGGGGGCTGGATATCCTGCGCGAACTCCTGCCCGAAGTGCTGTGCCTGCGCTCGCGCCTCGGGCTTGCGTCCGGTGGCAACGTCGCGCATGGGCCGACCGCCCTGCCGACGCGATGCGACACCCAGGTGCATGGCATGGCGGCGCTGCTGAACGGGATCGCGATGCATGGCGGGTTCCTGCCGTGCGGGACGGCGACCTTCGTGGCGGTGGACCGCATGCGTCCCGCCCTGCGCTTTGCCGCCATGATGAAACGGCAGGTGATCTATTTCCTGACCGACGGAGGCCTGTCACCTGAAGAGGACGGCCCCGCATGGTTGCCGGTGGAACAGCTCGCCAGCCTGCGCGCCATGCCCAATGTCGCGGTTTTCCGCCCGGCCACGCGGCGCGAAACCATGGAATGCATGGAACTGGCCCTTGATCGGACAGACGGGCCCAGCCTGCTGACGCTGTATCCGTTCATTCCTGCCGTTGACGTCGCAAGTGATGCAACCATGCCCGAGGCCCCGGCGCTGACGAACCAGTGCGCACGCGGCGGCTATGTGGTGGCCGAGTCCCCATCGGCGCGACAGGTGACGCTGATCGCCACGGGGCAGGAACTGGCGACCGCGCGCACGGCGCAGCTGATGCTGCGCGAACGCGGGATTGGTGCGGCGCTGGTGTCCCTGCCATGCTGGGAACTGTTCGCGGCGCAAAAAATATCCTATCGTGAAAGGGTGCTGGGAACGGCACCCCGGATCGGCGTGGAAGCCGCGTCCGGTTTTGGATGGGAACGCTGGCTGGGACAGGAAGGGGCATTCATCGGGATCGACGGTTTTGGCAGGGATGCACCCGCTGATGGACAGCAGGGCCGCAGCGGCGCCATCCAGCCCGAACATATCGTCGCCAGGGCAATGGAGCTGGTCCATGCCGCCGACAACAGCACCCAGGCCCATGGCCAACGCCATCGGCCGCATGACGGGGATCTTCCTTTTTCGGGCGCGTCCATACGAAACGCTGCATTACAGAACTGACCTTAACGGAGAATAAGAAATGGCTGTCAAAGTCGCGATCAACGGTTTCGGTCGCATAGGTCGCCTCGTCCTGCGCGGAATTATCGAAAGCGGACGCACGGATGTCGTCCCTGTCGCCATCAACGACCTCGGCAGTGTCGAGGCGAACGCCCACCTCCTGTCCTATGACAGCGTGCATGGCCGCTTCCCGGCCGAAGTCCGCGTCGAAGGCAGCAGCATCATCATCAGGGCCAACGGCCGCACCTATGACCCGATCCATGTCTCGGCCGAGGCGGACCCGACGAAGGTACCCTTTAAGGGCGTGGACGTGGCCATGGAATGCACCGGCCGCTTCACCGACAAGGAAAATGCCTCGCAGCTGATCCGGGCTGGCGCGCGCAAGGTCATCGTCTCCGCCCCCGCGTCGGGCGTGGACGCGACGATCGTCTATGGCGTCAACCAGGACGTGCTGACGTCCGACATGACGGTCATTTCCAACGCATCATGCACGACCAACTGCCTTGCCCCGGTGGCAAAGGTGCTGGACGACGCATTCGGCATCGAATGCGGCTACATGGTCACGATCCATTCCTATACCGGCGACCAGCGCACGGTCGATACGCTGCACAAGGACCCGCGCCGGGCGCGTGGCGCGGCGCTGAACATGATCCCGACCTCCACCGGGGCGGCGCGCGCCGTCGGGCTGGTCCTGCCGCACCTGAAGGGACGCCTCGACGGGACGGCGATCCGCGTGCCGACGCCCAACGTCTCGCTCGTCTCGCTCGACTTCGTGCCGACGCGCGCGCCCTCCTCCGTCGAGGAGGTGAACGAGGCCATGCGCAAGGCCGCCGCCGAAGGGCCGCTCAAGGGGATCCTTGACTACAACACCGCCCCGCTGGTGAGTTCGGATTTCAACCATTCGGTTGCCTCCTCCACCTTTGACGCGACGCAGACGGCGGTGATCGACGGCGGGAAGCTGGTGCGCATCTGCAGCTGGTATGACAACGAATGGGGCTTTTCCAACCGCATGTCCGACACTGCCGCGCTGTTCGGGTCCCTGTAATGGCTACCGTTGCTTTCAAGACGCTGGATCAGCTTCAGCCCGCAGGCAAGAAGGTTCTTCTGCGCGCGGACCTGAACGTTCCGGTACAGGGTGGGCAGATTACCGATGCCACCCGCCTGCTGCGCCTGTTGCCGACCATACAGGAACTGGCGCAGAAGGGCGCACGCGTCATCGTGGTCAGCCATTTCGACCGTCCCAAGGGCCAGCGCGTGCCGGAAATGTCGCTCGCCCCGATTGCCGATGCGCTTGGCGACGCGCTGGGCCGTCCCGTGACCTTTGCCGAGGACTGCGTCGGCCCCGTCGCGCAGCAGGCGGTGGACGCCATGCAGGACGGGGATGTCGTGGTGCTGGAAAACACCCGTTTCCACCCCGGGGAGGAAGCCAACGATCCCGAACTGGCGAAATCGCTGGCGTCACTGGCGGATTTCTACGTCAATGATGCCTTTTCCGCGGCCCACCGCGCCCATGCCTCCACCGAGGGCGTGGCGCGCCACCTGCCGTCCTTTGCCGGACGCCTGATGGAGACGGAGCTGAATGCGCTGAACATCGCGCTGGAAAATCCCGAACGCCCGGTGGGCGCGATCATTGGCGGGGCCAAGATTTCCACCAAGCTGGACCTGATCGGCAACCTGCTGGAAAAGGTGCAGGTGCTGATCATTGGCGGCGCGATGGCCAACACGTTCCTTGCGGCGCAGGGCGTGAAAGTCGGGCGTTCCCTGCAGGAAGGGGAAATGCATGACACCGCGCGCGCCATCCTGGCGAAGGCCAAAGAAAAGGGGTGCGAGGTCGTGCTGCCGGTCGATGCGGTCACCGCGACCGAATTCAAGGCCAACGTGCCCACGCGCGTTGTCGCCATCGACGCCATCCCGGATGACGCGATGATCCTTGATATTGGTCCGCAGAGCGTGCGTGACCTGTGCGCGCGCATCGCGACGCTGAAGACGCTGGTGTGGAACGGTCCGCTGGGCGCGTTCGAAATCGCGCCGTTCGACGCGGGCACGAACGCCGTGGCGCAGGAGGTCGGCCGCCTGACGCAGGAAGGCAGGCTGAAAAGCATCGCAGGCGGCGGCGATACGGTATCCGCACTGCGGCATGCCGGCGTGACGAAGGAGATTTCCTATATCTCGACCGCCGGTGGCGCCTTCCTTGAATGGCTGGAGGGCAAGACCCTGCCGGGCATCATGGCGCTGGAATCCGTGTTCGAGCGCGCATTGCCGATCTGATCGGCAATCTGTCACTGCCCGTATGGGCGCGGGGGATCATCCTTGACGGGATGGTCCCCTTTTTGTGCCTGTCCGCCGCAAAAGACACAAAAATCAGCAGGATCCGGCGGCCATTTTCATGCGGATAAAAGTTTTTGGGGGGCCGCCTTTTATCTAAAAAGGCAGCGTTTCCCGAAGCTTTTTGAAAAAAGCTTCACCAAAAACTTCTTTTTATTTTCAGTATATTATCCGGGGCAGGTCATTCCGCAGAAGGGGGAGCCTCTTCTTCCTTTTCCGCGTCTTCCGCCGGGACTTCACGGTCGATGACCTTGATGTCGTCGCCCACCAGTCCCTGCGCGAACGCCTGCGCGGAGAAGGGGCGCAGATCCTCAGCCTGTTCGCCAACGCCCACCATGTGAACCGGCAGGCCGAACGCATCGGCCAGCGCCACGACAATGCCGCCACGCGCCGAACCGTCGAGCTTCGTCACCACCAGTCCCGTGACATTCACCAGTTCCTTGAACACGCGCACCTGCTCCATCGCGTTCTGGCCGGTGGTGGCATCCAGCACGAGCAGGACGGAATGGGGCGCGGTTTCATCGAACTTGCGCATCACGCGGATGATTTTCGCCAGCTCCTCCATCAGCGCGCCCTTGTTGTGCAGGCGCCCCGCGGTATCGACCAGAAGCAGGTCCGCCCCTTCCGCCTTCCCACGCTTCAGCGCCTCGAACGCAAGGCCGGCGGCATCGGCATTGGGGGGGCCGGCGATGACCGGCGCGCCGACGCGTTCGCCCCAGACCTGAAGCTGCTCCACGGCGGCGGCGCGGAACGTATCGCCCGCGACCATCATGACCTTCTTGCCCTGTTCGCCGTAATAACGGGCCATCTTGCCAATGGTCGTGGTCTTGCCCGTGCCGTTGACGCCCACCACCAGCACGACATGCGGCTTGTGCGCGGGGTCGGGTTCGAACGGAATGGCGACGGGTTCAAGGATCTTCGCGATTTCTTCCGCCAGCGCGGCACGCACTTCCTCGTCCGTGACTTCCTTGCCGAATTTGGAGGTGCGGAAGGAATCGATGACCTTCGCCGCGACATTCGGTCCCAGGTCGGCGGAAATCAGCAAATCCTCCAGATCCTCCAGCGCCTGGTCGTCAAGCTTGCGCCGCGTGAAGACCGCGCTCAGCCCGCCGCTGAGTTTCTGGGTGGAGCGCGAAAGCCCCGCCTTGAGTCGTGAAAAGAAACCAAGAGCCATATCAGGGTAATTCCGCCACCAGTCCGTTATCGTCAAAAGCCACGGGCCGCACCGTCTCGATCCGTCCCGCCTCCGACGGCGCGACGCCATCGGCCAGTCGCACGGGGGCGAATTCCTCGGAATGCCCGCTGGTCCGTGTTTCCATCAACACCCGCAGGGGCCGCCCCAGAAGGCCCGCGTGATAGGCACGCGCCGCCTGCGCCCCCGCAGCCCGCAGCCGTGCGGCACGTTCGCGACGCTGCGCCATGGGAATGGCGGGCATCCGCGCCGCCGGCGTGCCGGGACGTTCGCTGTAGGGAAAGACATGCAGGTAAGGCAGGCCCTGACGTTCAATGAAATCGAGCGTTTCGTTGAACAGGGCCTCGTCCTCCGTCGGAAAGCCGGCGATCACGTCCGCGCCGATGCCGATTTCGGGACGCAGGCCGCGTGCCCGGGCGATCACGGCCGCCACGTCCGCCGTCAGGTGCCGCCGCTTCATGCGCTTGAGGATCATGTCGGATCCCGCCTGCAGCGACAGGTGCAGATAGGGCATGAAACGTGCCTCATGCGCCAACAGTTGCCACAGATCCTCGTCTATTTCCACCGGATCGACCGACGACAGCCGCAGGCGTTCGAGTTCCGGCACCAGCGCCAGCAGCCTGCGGCACAGCTGTCCCAGCGAAGGCTTCCCCGGCAGGTCCCCCCCCCACGAAGTGATGTCCACGCCCGTCATCACCACCTCGCGGTAGCCCGATGCCACCAGCGCGCGCACCTGTTCCACCACGACGCCCACGGGGACAGAGCGCGACGGCCCGCGTCCGAAGGGAATGATGCAGAAGGTGCAGCGATGGTCGCATCCCTGCTGCACCTCGACAAAGGCGCGGGTGCGCCCGGCGAATTCGGTCACCAGATGCGGCGCGCTTTCCCGCGCGGCCATGATGTCGGAAACGGCGTTACCCTGCGACAGGGCGGTCTCGCTCCAGCTTTCCGCCGCCAGCTTTTCCCGGTTGCCAAGGACGCGCGTCACGCCGGGAAGCGCGGCCCAGCGTTCGGGGTCGATCTGCGCGGCACAGCCCGTCACCACGATCCGCGCATCGGGCCGGTCGCGATGGGCGCGGCGCACCGCCTGGCGTGCCTGACGCTCGGCCTCGGCCGTGACGGCGCAGGTGTTGATGATGACCACATTGTCCAGGCCGGCCGCATGGTTACGCATCACCTCGCTTTCGTAGGTGTTGAGCCGGCAGCCGAAGGTCAGGATTTCAGGCTTTTTCATCGGGGATAGGTATCCAGCGCCACAAGACCCCTGAAACTCTGCACGGCGGGGCCGCTCATCAGCACATGTCCGTCGGTTTCGCGCCATGTGACCGACAGCGCGCCGCCATCCATCTCCACCCGGCATGTCCGATCAAGCAGTCCGCGCCTGACGCCATTGACCACCGCGGCGCAGGCCCCGGAACCGCAGGCCAGCGTCAGCCCCGCGCCGCGTTCCCACACCCGCAGCCGCATTTCCCGCGCGGAGCGCACCTGCGCAAAGCCGATATTGGCGCGTTCGGGAAACAGCGGGTCATGTTCCAGCAGCGGCCCTCGCTCGCGCGGGTCCGTCATGTCGTCAGGGAGCAGGAATACGGTGGCATGCGGGTTGCCCATCGACGCCGCCGCCGGCTCGCCCCACAGTGGCAGGCGCAGGGTATCGACCTCATGCGACAGGGGAATATCGCGCCATCCCAGCGCGGGTGCCCCCATGTCGACGGTTATCATGCCGTCATCCCCGATTTCGGTTCCCAGCAGGCCCGCGCGCGTCTGCAGGACCGGGGCCGCGATCCCCTCCTCACGCCCGACCAGGGCGGCGACACAGCGCGAGGCATTGCCGCACGCGCCCGATTCGCTGCCATCAGCATTGAAAAAGCGCACGAACACGTCCGCCCCCTCGCGGCAGGCGGGACGCAGGAGTACGAACTGGTCGCACCCGATCCCCCTGAACCGGTCCGAAAGCGCGGCGATGCGCGCGGGCGTCAGGTCCAGGCGGCCACGACGTTCGTCCATGACGACGAAATCGTTCCCAAGGCCATGCATCTTGTAAAAGCTGGTGTCCATTTCCGCCCTATATACGGCACATCACGCCCCGGCGCGAACATGATCGCGCACTCCGCTGCTTCCCGCCGACGCGTTTTTTACAGAAAACGCCCCGGCGCGCCACGCTGCAGCACCTCGATACGGTAACCATCGGGATCGGTGATGAAGAAAAACCGCCCGACAAAGCGTTCCCCGCAATACATGTCCCTGATCGGCAGCGGCGACAGGCCCGCCTGCTCCAGCCGGGCATGTTCGGCATCCACGTCGGCAACCGACACCGCCAGGTGCCCATAGCCGTCACCCAGGTCATAGGGACGGTCGCGATCATGATTGACCGTCAGTTCCAGTTCGAACGTCTGCTCGTCATTCGCAAGATAGATAAGCGTGAACGTGTCGAACACAAGCCGGTCCACCGGTTCAAGCCCAAAGGCACGCCTATAGAACGCCTCGCTGGCGCGGGCGTCGCGCACGCGGATCATGGAATGGATCATTCTCGCCATGCCTGTGATTTCTCCTTTCTGGCAATCTGTCGTAAATGGCTGCCACTGGCGGCGTTGCCAACACGCCGTGGCGTCCTTTCACGCACGACGGAACGTGCAGGCGACCGGCCGTTTCGTCCCACCCGTCGCATGTGGCACATTCATGAACGATCTGCACGGCTTTCACCCTGGTGCCTTCGTCTGCGCGTCATCCGAATCCGATACCGCCTTCTGGTCCACCCGTCCGTCCGGACCGATGCTTGACGCGGGCGCGTGCACGGCTGTCACCGCGCTGTATCGCACCATGCTGCCCGAAGGGGGGCGGATACTGGACCTGATGGCCGGAAGCGACAGCCACCTGCCAGCGGATGTCCCCTTTGACGAGGTCATCGGCATCGGGGTCGAAGCCCCGGCGCTGGAGGCGAACGGGCGCCTCACCCAGCGGATCGTCCAGGACCTGAACGAAACGCCCGAACTGCCGCTGGCCGATGAATCCCTTGACGCCGTGTGCCTGTGCGATGTCGTACCCTATCTGCGCCAGCCGGTGCCGCTTTTTCGCGAAACCGCACGGGTCCTGCAACCCGGTGGCCTGGTGCTTGTCACATACGGTAACGGTTTTGTCGCCCAAAAAGCCGTCGCATTGTGGCAGGCACTTGAGACAGACGACCGCCAGCGCCTTGTCCGCATCCTGATGCAGCGCGGGGGTTTTGAACATACCGATACCGGCAGCGTGGCGCCCCCGCCCAACGATGCCGTCTGGCACGACACGATCTATGGCGTTACGGCCCGGCGGGAGGGCGACATAGTATAAATACAGGCTGGTCCGCAGCCATTCCGGCTGTCATATATTACAAAGTGTAAAAACATTCTTCTTAAAAGAAATTATCATTTACGCCTGTGTCGGGAAATGTTTTGACACACAATAGTCTTGACCCGTAGTCCGAGGCCCACTGGTAATATATGCGGAAATTTTCTTCCCGTCCCGCTGGCTGGCTCTGCCTGTCAGGCGCGCTGCTGCTGTGCTCTTTCATCGTGCCTGTCTCGGCCAGCCGGGCGGAAGATGATCCGGAATCGCTCGATATCATGGAGCGCCAGATGGAACGCCTGCAGCAGCAGCAGATGGAACTGCAGCGCGACCTGATGACCATGCGCAAGCAGATCGCCCAGCACCGGGCGCATCTGGGCGGCTCCACCGGCACGGGTGGCCATTCATTGCAGGTATCCGGCAGCGCGGGCCACGTGCGGGGCGGCTGGACCCCGCAGGAAGGACAGCAGACCGCCATGGGCGAACGCATGCCCGCATCGATGGGCAATCCCCGCATCGGTGGCCATTCCGACAATCCCAACGGGTCGTTCATCGACACGCCGACATTTGAATCCGTCGTCGCCCACCGTGACGAGGACCTGATTTCGCACATGGCAAACAACAATGTCGGCCCGCACACCCGCGAAACCGTGGGCGCGCAGTCGGCAGGCGCGCTGGGCAGCAAGGTTTTCCATGCCGGTTCGGTCTCCATCATCCTTGGCGGCTTCTTCGATGCCGCCGCGGTGGAGGAAAACCGCCATGTGGCCTCGGGCATCTTCAATTCGTGGGCAAACATCCCCTTCCACAACAGCCCCAATTTCCACACGGATAATTTTACCGGCGATGCGCGTTATACCCGCTTCTCCCTGATGGCGCGCGCGCCGCTGAACGCGCATACGACCGTCGCGGGATTTGTCGAAAGCGATTTCGGCGCCAGCGCGGAAACGACCAATCCGTATGAAAGCAATTCCTACGTCCCGCGCCTGCGGCAGGCTTACCTGACGCTCGATGACGCAAAACGCAACGTGCATTTCCTGATCGGGCAGGCATGGACGATGCTGACCCCAGATCGTGTCGGCATCATCCCGCGTCAGGAAAGCCTGCCGGAAACGATCGAATCCTCCATCCTCGCGGGGCAGACATGGACGCGGCAGTGGCAGGTCCGCATGGTCAAGGACTTCCTCGAGCATCGCCTGTGGACGGGCCTGTCGATTGAAAATCCGGCCACGATTTACGACACCACCGGCTTTGGCGCCTATAACGGCAGCGACAATGGCGAATACGCCCTGCCCGGCAATGGCAATTACGCCAAGGTGGGATCGAACGGCGTGGGCCTGACCGGGTCGACCACCAACTATTCCAACGAAATCGCCCCCGATGTCATCGCCAAGGTGGCCTGGGACCCGTCATGGGGCCATTATGAAATGGAAGGCATCGTCCATTTCCCGCATACCCGTTCGGTCGTCGATGGCGTGGGCGAAAACCATACCGCCGTGGCATGGGGCGGTGGCGGGTCCATGATCCTGCCGGTCATTCCGCATCGTCTGGAAATACGCCTTGCCGGGCTGGCGGGAAAGGGTATCGGCCGCTATGGCTCGGTCCTGCTGCCGGACACGACGCTGAAGGAAAATGGCGCGCCCGGCCTGCTGAGCAGCGCGCAGGCCACGGCGGGAGTGATCGCCCATCCGAACAAGCTGTTTGACGTCTATGGTTATTTCGGCATGCAGCGTTCGGGCCGCAACTATTTCGATGCCGATGGCTCGGCCTATGGCTATGGCAACCCGATGTCCGAGAATACCGGCTGCTGGAGCGAAACGTCATCCGCCGCCTGTACCGCCAGCATCAAGTCGGTGGAGGAATTCACGATCGGCGCCTGGTACCGCTTCATCAAGGGCAAGTACGGCACGGTACAGGCGGGCACGCAGCTGGCTTATTCGCGGGTGCATACATGGGGGGCGATTGGCGGATCCCCCACCACAAGCCTGAGCGAAATCTTCTTTGATTTCCGCTACCTGCCGTTCCAGTAATCGCCCTGCGCCATCGCCGGGGCAGATAGGACGGGCGACGCCTTGCGCCAGACAGGAAAAAAGGGGATGTTGCCTTTTCCTGTCTGGATGAGGCGAAAGGTCGGAACACTCATGTCGGTAAAGCTGCGACACTGGTTGATCGCCGGAAGCCTTGGAATGGGAATGGTGCCGGCCATCCTGTCGTGCCCCCCCGCCATGGCGCAGGAAGATCAGGACGAAGCGGCGTTCAAGCGTCACCAGTCCCTGCACGAGCTTGCGCGTCATCCCCCCGCGGCCCGTCTGCACATGGATTACGGCCAGTTCCGTTTCATTCCCCCCGGCGACAAGATCAAGGAACAGCCAGACGTCAACAGGCTGCTGTTCTGGACGCAGCATGGCGAACCCGACGGCTATGCCGAACGGCATGGCGGGGCGATCGTGTATTACGACCGGACGGGCAAGGCGGTACGCGTCGATAACGTTCCGCCTTCAAGCGCCCGCTGAAAGACTGGCTGAAAATAACCTGTTGGTAAAAACAAAAGTTTCTGGGTGTCGCCTTTTGTCCAAAAAGGCGACGTCCTTTGAAGCTTCTTGCAAAAAGCTTCACCAGAAACTCTTATGACTTCAGGGTATTATCGGGGCTCTCCCGTGCGAACGGCTTCCAGCCCCCTACCCTGTTGAAACGTCCGTGGTCCCGGCAGGGGCCGGTTCGGTGTCGCGTGCATACAGCCGCGCGATGCCTGTCTCATCGAGGACCCGTGCAGCCGGCCCGCTGTCCATCACGCGGCCATGGCGCAGCAGTACCGCATGGTCGAACGCCACCGCGGCACGCAGCGGATCATGCGTTGTCGCCATGATGGCATACCCGTCGGTCGCAAGTTCCCGCAACAGGCCATACAGCCGCTGCTTCTGGCCATAATCCAGTCCGGTTTCCGGTTCGTCCAGGACCAGTATCCGCCCGCCCTGCGCCAGCGCGCGGGCGATCAGCACGGCCTGGCGTTCCCCACCGGACAGGTCGGTATAGGGACGCTCCGCCAGATGGGAAATCGACAGCCGCCCCAGCGCTTCCGCCACGATGGCCATGTCCTCCCGCCCGACATGCCGCGCAAAAGGCGAGTACGACACCCGCCCCAGCGCCACCACGTCACGCACGACATAGGGAAACAGGGACATGTGCCCCTGCGGGACATAGGCGATGCGCCGCGCGATCTCACGCCGCGCGCAGGTGGACAGGTCCCGTCCGTCCAGCACGACCCGTCCCGTATCGGGCCGCAGCAGCCCCAGCAACAGGCGCAGCAGCGTGCTTTTCCCCGCGCCATTGGGACCCAGCAGGCCCGTCATCCGCCCGGCACCTATCTCCAGCGAGACATCATCAAGCACATGCCTGCCCTGCCGGCGCAGGCTGACATGGTGCATGCCCAGAACCGCCTGCGTCACAGCCGCCACCCCCGCCGCAGCAGGCGCAGGACCGAGATGAAGATCACCACCCCCAGCAGGTCCGTCAGCAGTCCGACAGGGATCTCCTCCACCGACAGGCAGCGCGCCAGATCATCGCAGACCAGCAGGAACATCGCCCCCAGCCCGGCACTCAGCGGCACGACGCGGGCATTGTACGGTCCCGCCAGCAGGCGGGCGACATGCGGGATGATCAGGCCGATCCAGCCGATCATGCCCACCGCCGACACCGTCAGCGCCGAAAGGCCGGTGGCAATGCCGATCGTGCCATAGCGCAACGCCACGACCGGCACCCCAAGCGTCCGTGCCTCGTCATCGCCCATCGCCAGCGCGTCAAGCATCCGCCCGCACGCCGACAGCGCGACAATCCCCACCAGCACCGGCCCGGCCATGATTTCCAGCCGCAGGACATCAACCTGCGTCAGGCTGCCCAGAAGCCAGAAAACGATATCGGGCAACTGCTGCTGCGGATCGGCGACATATTTCAGCATGGACATCAGCGCGGTGAACAGTGCCGAGCTTATCAGCCCCCCGAAGACCAGCATCAGGACCGAGGCGGCATCGAACATGCGCGCGACCCCCACGCCGAACAGCACGGCCATGATACCGCCCGTAAACGACAGGGCCTGCACGCCCAGTGTCCCCATATTGGTAATAATGCCCAGTGCCGCGCCAAACCCGGCCCCCGCCAGCACGCCCAGCAACCCGGGCGAGACAAGGGGGTTGCGAAACACCGCCTGATACGTCGCGCCCGATACCGACAGCGCCGCGCCAACGCAGACCGCCGCCCCGATACGCGGCAGGCGCGCGCCCGTCAGGACGGCATGCACCATCTCATATTGGGCGGGGGACAGGGCATGCCCCCCCATGGCCGTCACAATGAAGCGGAGAATGACACCCGGCGCGATGGCATAGCGTCCCAGACAGGCCGAAACCACGATACACAGCACAAGACCACCCGACACCAGCCACCCGGCATGGCGTTCCATCGCGTGACGGCTCAATGGGCGCCAGTCCCCGTGACAGGTCCGGTCCCGGTCGCGTCGTCAAGGGGGGGAAGACCTGCCAGTATGCGCCCCGCCTGCGCGGCGTCGAGGTCGTAATGGAAAAACTCCCGATAGAACGCGCGGGTCTGTTCCACCATGTTGGTGCCGGCGAACAGGTCGGGATGCAGCATCTGCGCCGCCCATGCGACCTGAAGGGGGAATTCGCTTCCGTAACGGTCCCACGGAAACACGCCCGACGGGTTATGAAGGATGCGTCCTGCCTTGACGGCGGCGATGTTGCGCCACACGCCCCCATCGGCCGCCGGGTCGAAACTGCCGCTGTCGGGGCCAAGGATCAGCACATCGGGATTCCATGCCGCGATTTGCTCGACCGAGACGGGCTTCATGTTTCCATCCACCCCGTCCGCCGCGTTGCGTGCGCCCGCGATCGACAGCCATTCGTCGATGATCGTATTGCGCCCGTCCACCCGCAGGGGATGTAGCGACTGGATATGCACCACGCGCGGCCTGCCGCCGGGGGGCAGCGTATCGGTGCGCGCGCGCGTATCACGGACCACGCGATCCAGCATGGCTTCATAGGATTGGGCGACATCGCGCGCCTGCGCCGTGCCGATCACCTGCGCCGTCATGTCCAGCGAACGCCGCAACGTCGCGACATCTGAGAACCCGGCCACCAGTACGGGAATTCCCACCGCGCGCAGCGCCGCCGCCGTTGCCGACCCATTAGGGACAAAGGCGACATCCACCCCGGCCTGCAGCAGGCTTTCCGCATTGACCGCCGGGCCGTTGACGCCGATCGCGTGATACAGTGCCGGTGCGACGCGGAACATCCATGGCCGGGTCGCCGGGCGGTCCACCGTCACCGCGATCCGGTCCGCGGCACCCAGCATGATCGTCAGTTCATTATGGGCGAACCACAGGTCGGCGATGCGGCGGGGCTGCCGGGGAACCTGCTGGATCTGTCCCGTCATGTCGGCAACCGGGCGGGTCGCCTGCGGCTGCGCCGCATGGGCGGAAAACGCCACCAGCAATGACGCGCCGATCACGCCCATGCCCCACCTTCGCGTCTGCCGCATTCCCTGATCGTCCCTCATGCCTGATGTCATTGCACCATATCCTATTGGATACATCCGCCGCCAGAGACGATCGGTAGACGATATCGCATCCGCCACCCCATCTTCTCCATCCCCGTCCCGATACGAAGAAAGCCGCCCCGAAGGCGGCTTTCCTGCGTCACTGCGACGATGCCCCCGGCGCGGCGGGGGGATCAGTCAGTCCTCGGCATAGGTGGAGATGTCCGGGCAGGAACAGACAAGGTTCCGGTCGCCATAGGCATTGTCCAGACGGTTGACCGGGGACCAGTATTTGGTGCCGGCCCCGACCTCGCCCGGCAGGCAGGCACGCGCGCGGTCATAGACACGATCCCACTGCGAATCGGTCACGTCGCGCACGGTATGCGGCGCATGACGCAGCGGGCTCTGCTCCACCGTCAGTTCACCGCTGAGGATTTCAGCGATTTCCGCATGGATGGCGATCATCGCGTCGCAGAAACGGTCCAGTTCGCGCCGCCCTTCGGATTCCGTGGGCTCGATCATGAAGGTACCCGCCACGGGAAAGCTGACGGTCGGCGCGTGGAAGCCATGATCGACCAGACGCTTGGCAATGTCGTCCACCGTGACACCGGCCGTATCGCGCACGGGACGCAGGTCGATGATGCATTCATGCGCCACCCGTCCGTTCGCCCCGCGATACAGGACCGGATAATAATCCGACAGCCGCGCCGCGATGTAGTTGGAATTCAGGATCGCGACCTCGGTCGCGCGACGCAGCCCGGCGTCGCCCATCATCTTCATGTAGGTCCATGAAATCGGCAGCACGTCGGCCGATCCGAACGGGGCCGCGCACACGGCATTGGCCTCGCCCAGTTCGGGACGCCCCGGCAGGAACGGCGCAAGGTGCGCGCCCACGCCGATCGGCCCCATGCCGGGACCGCCGCCGCCATGCGGGATGCAGAACGTCTTGTGCAGGTTGAAATGGCTGACGTCCGAGCCATAGGACCCCGGCCGCGACAGCCCCACCTGCGCGTTCATGTTCGCCCCGTCCAGATAGACCTGCCCGCCCGCAGCATGCACGAGGTCGCACAGTTCGCGCACGTTCTGTTCGAACACGCCATGGGTGGAGGGATAGGTGATCATGATCGCGGCCAGTTTCGGCGCGTGCTGCGCGATGCGGGCCCTGAGGTCGTCCATGTCCACGTTGCCATGTTCGTCGCATTTGACGACGACGACCTTCATCCCCGCCATCTGCGCGGATGCCGGGTTGGTCCCGTGCGCGGACGCCGGGATCAGGCACACGTCGCGTCCCTCGTCGCCCCGCGCGCGGTGATAGGCGCGGATGGCCAGCAGGCCGGCATATTCCCCCTGCGCGCCCGAATTGGGCTGGAGGGAGACCGCGTCATACCCGCTGATGCGGCACAGCATGTCCTGCAGATCGGCGAAGAGTTCGGCGTACCCTTCCATCTGGTCCGCCGGGGCAAAGGGGTGGATGTCGCAGAATTCCGGCCACGTGATGGGCATCATTTCCGCCGTGGCATTCAGCTTCATCGTGCATGACCCCAGCGGGATCATCGAACGGTCAAGCGCCAGGTCCTTGTCCGCCAGACGCCGCAGGTAGCGCAGCATGTCCGTCTCGGAACGATAGGCGCTGAAGACCGGCTGGGTCAGGAAGCTGCCCTTGCGCGTCAACGAGTCCGGAATGGCCGTGCCGGGGGCAGACAGCGTGCCCTCCATCGCGCCGACACGCGCGGCATCGCCGCTGAAACAGGTCCAGATGGCGCGCACCACCTCGGGCGTCGTGGTCTCGTCCAGGCTGAGGCCCAGCGTGTGGGCATCGACCTGCCGCAGGTTCATGCCCGCCCCGGTCGCGCGCCGGACGATGTCCGCCGTGCGCGTGCCCGTGGCGATGGTCAGCGTGTCGAAGAACGCATCCGTGCGCACGTCCTCGCCCAACGCGCGCAGTCCCGCCGCCGTCACGACACACAGGCGGTGGATGCGCCCGGCGATGGCACGCAGCCCCTCCGGCCCATGATACAGCGCATACATTGACGAGACGACGGCCGGCAGCACCTGCGCGGTGCAGATGTTCGACGTCGCCTTTTCACGCCGGATATGCTGTTCGCGCGTCTGCAGCGCCAGACGGTAGGCGGGCTTGCCCCGCGCATCGACCGACACCCCGACCAGACGTCCGGGCATGTTGCGCTTGAACGCATCGCGCACCGCCATATAGGCCGCATGCGGACCGCCGGCCCCCATCGGCATGCCGTAACGCTGCATCGAGCCGACCGCGATGTCCGCGCCCAGCGCGCCGGGGCTTTCCAGCAGCACCAGCGCCATCGGGTCCGCCGTCATCGCAGCAATCGCCCCGGCCTCGTGCAATGCCGCGATCGCGGCGCGGGGGTCGCGCACCTGCCCGGAGGATCCGGGATACTGGAACAGCGCGCCGAAAACCTCCGCCGCGCGCAGGTCGTGCGCAGGATCGCCCACCACCAGCGTCCATCCCATCGGCTCGGCCCGCGTGCGCAGGACCGAAATCACCTGCGGGTGGCAGTCCGCATCGACAAAGAACGCGTTCGCCTTGCTGCGGGCGACGCGACGCGCCATGGACATCGCCTCCGCCGCCGCGGTGGCTTCGTCCAGCAGGGAGGCATTGGCGACATCCAGCCCCGTCAGTTCGATGACCAGCGTCTGGAAGTTCAGCAGCGCCTCCAGCCTGCCCTGGCTGATTTCGGGCTGGTACGGGGTATAGGCCGTATACCATGCCGGGCTTTCCAGCACGTTGCGCTGGATCACGCCCGGCAGGATGGTGTTGTAGTACCCCTGCCCGATCAGTGACGTCATCACCTTGTTACGCCGGGCGATCTGGCGCAGGCGGTCGAGCGCCTGCGTTTCGGATATCCCCGCGCCAAGGCCCATTTCCCCCTTCAGGCGGATATCGCCGGGAACGGTCTGCGCCATCAGGGCATCAAGGCTTTCCGCCCCGACGACATGCAGCATTTCGCGCACGTCATGGGCATCGGGGCCGACGTGACGCGCGCAGAACGCGTCAGGATCGCCACCCGCGCCCTGCCACAGGGGGGAGTTATCGGTGGAAGACGTCATGATCGGGGAACTCCGTCAGGTCACACAGGCAGGCGGCGTGATTATCAGGCCAGCAGCGCGGCGTAGGCGGCCGCATCCAGCAGCCCGTCAAGCTGCGCCCTGTCCGCCATCGTCATGCGCACGATCCAGCCAGCCGCCTCCGGCTCGCGGTTGATGAGGGAGGGATCCTCCGACAGCGCGTCGTTGAAGGAGACGACCGTGCCGGACACGGGGGCATAGATGTCGGACGCGGCCTTGACCGATTCCACGACCGCGACGCTGTCACCCTGCGCGACTTCGGTCCCGGCGTCCTTGGCCTCGACGAACACCAGTTCGCCAAGCTCGTCCGCCGCATGCTGCGTGATGCCGACGACGACCTCGTCGCCCTCGATGCGCAGCCACTCATGTTCCTTGGTGTAATAGATGCTCATGATCCGCTCGTCTTCTTGATGCTGAATGTTGGAAAACAGGGTAGAACCGGGGCCTAGCGCCGGAAGGTCGGCGCCACGAACGGCAGCGCCACCACATGAACCGGCAGGAAGCGGCCACGCACGCCCGCGAACAGCGGCGTGCCGACGGCCGCGCACGCGCCATCCACGTATCCCATCGAAACCGGGCCGGGCA
This sequence comes from Novacetimonas pomaceti, assembly GCF_003207955.1. Taxonomy (NCBI): domain Bacteria; kingdom Pseudomonadati; phylum Pseudomonadota; class Alphaproteobacteria; order Acetobacterales; family Acetobacteraceae; genus Novacetimonas; species Novacetimonas pomaceti. The sequence continues at coordinate 16,042 of NZ_NOXG01000002.1, read as the reverse complement.
CGCTGGGGCCAAAGGCGCCCGACGTCACATGGCCGACCTGGTGCGTGCCCTCGGCGTCGCTGAACAGGGGTGCGCCGCCACGGATCGGGGCGCGTCCCTCCCCGCGCAGCCCGACGCGACGCCGCTTCGCGCCTTCGCCCAGCTGCCGCGCCACGACATCCGCCCCCGGATAGCCGCCCGCGCGCGCGCCACCGGGACGGCGGCTTTTCTGGATCGACCATTCCAGCGCGCCTTCGACCGGGGATGTCGTCGTGTCGATGTCCGAACCATACAGGCACAGGCCGGCCTCCAGCCGCAGGCTGTCACGCGCGCCCAGCCCGGCCGCCGCCATGTCGGGACAGGCCAGCAGCGCACGCGCCACCTTTTCGGCCTGCGAAGCCGGCATGCCGATCTCGAACCCGTCCTCGCCAGTGTAGCCGGAGCGCGAAACGACGCATTTCACGCCCGCGACCTCGGTTTCGATCACGTCCATGAAGCGCATGCCGGCCGTCTCGGGGGCGAGATGCGCCATCGCCCTGACCGCAGCAGGCCCCTGTGCCGCGATCAGCGCGCGGTCGGAGAGGAATTCCACCTCGCAGACGTCGGAGATACCGGCCTTGATCAGCGCGAAATCGGCCTCCTTGCAGGCCGCGTTGACCACCAGCAGGAACCATGTCCCCATGTTGGCGATCATCAGGTCGTCGCTGATGCCCCCGTCGTCGCGCATCAGCAGGGCATAACGCTGCCGTCCCGGACGCAGGGCCACGATATCGGCAGGCACGAGACGTTCGAGCGCCAGCGCCGCGTCCTCCATCACGCCGGAACGCGGACGGACGCGGACCTGCCCCATGTGCGAAACATCGAACACCCCGCCCGCGGCACGGGTATGAAGATGTTCCGCCATGACGCCGGCGGCGTACTGGACCGGCATCTCGTATCCGGCGAAGGGCACCATGCGTCCCCCCAGTTCAAGATGCAGCGCGTGCAGCGGCGTGCGCAAAAGACCCTGGGTCATGCGAAGACTACCTCGTCATTACGATATGTCCCGACGACGCCACCGGCGCCACGCCCCGCATGCCACGACACGGGGCGCGTCGGGGAAATGCGATTCGCGGCGTCAGGACGCGCGCATGGGGAATATATGGGGGTAAGGGCAGGAAATTGCGAAGTCGTTATGATCTGCGCCGATGGCATGGACATGAAAAGGGCTCCCGCGACTCCGTAATGGATATCACCTGCCCCTTCTGTCACCTGTGCCTGAGATCGCTATCCCGTCGGCGGATGCCCGGCGAGCGGACATCTCTTTCCAGAAGTTATCACCGACCGGTCCTTTTGCCTGAGAGTTTCCGGGGCGGTTGCTCCTTCGGCGCCGGCATGGCCGGTCTCTCCCGTGTCAGTATCGACTGCTTGACATGACACCGGAACACAAGTCAATCCATGAATGACGTTCGCATCCCCGCGCCCGCGCGACCGTCATGGCGGCCACAGGTCCGGCGCGCCCTTGATCCCTCGCGACACGGATGCCGGACCCAACAGGAGGATGACAGACATGACAGACGCCCCCCTCATCATCGTGGCGGAATTCGAGACCACGGCACAGACGCGCCAGCGCTTCCTCGATGCCTGCGTCGAGGACAGCATCCGTTCGGTCACGGACGAGCCGGGCTGCTCCAGCTTTGACGTACTGACCACCAGCGAGGAACCCGATACCGTCATCCTGCACGAGGTATATGACAACGCGGCGGCATTCGACGCGCATCTGGCGACGCCGCATTTCAAGGCATTTGACAAGGCGGTGAACACGCTGAAGGTACGCACCGTCAGCGTGCGCAAGACATCGCGCCACGCGCCCGCCCGCGCCTGAGGCACCAGACGGGAAAAGGGCGGCCCGCTCCCTTGAGGACGGCAGGAGAACACGCCATCCGGCAGTCAGGAGACATCGCCCGCCGCGGACACGTCATCCGTGACAGTCCCGCGTCCTGGCGGATGGTCCGCTGCGGGGCGTCCTGTCAGTCCCGGCCCCTCTGGACACGTATTTGCGCGGCGGCCCGTTGCGGATTGCAGGATGCCCCGCTGGCGCGCGTCCTTAATGCCCGGGATGCCGCCCCCGCCGATGGTATTTTTCATGTATTGGACCAGCCCCGACACAAAATAAACAAGATGGACAGATATTTTCCAACAATGTATGGGGTTTCCACATGAATAAATGCTTTGGATTTTAGATGATGGTGTCTTTTGAAACGCTGGGCTGGAATTCTGAAAAAATAATTCCCATAAAATCCAAAATAATCCAAAATATAAAAAAACGCACGCCTGCCTTGAACCAGGGCGTTTTACATCCACGGTGCATGCGCAAACTTCCCCGCGCGGTATACAAGCAGCTCATCCGGGCAAACGCGCGTGGCGTTCCCATGGATGATGCCATCCTGTGCCGCGTACTTTGCAAGTATAAGATGTTCGTCAATCCGGAAGACCGTGGCCTGTCCCCCCATCTCATACTTGATGGTTACTGGGAACTGTCGGTCACGGAAACCATGATAGACCTGGTCAGGGAAGGCATGACCGCCATCGATGTGGGGGCGAACCTTGGTTATTTCTCCGTGCTGCTGGCGGATCTGGTTGGGCCGGATGGCCACGTCATCGTGGCGGAACCCAATCCGCGCATGGCGTCCCTGCTGACCCAGTCCGTACGGGTGAATGCGTTTGACAGCCGCGTGGAACTGGTTACCGACGCGATAACCGCGGAATCAGGGCAGGAAATGACCCTGACAATTCCAAGGAATTTTCCCCAGAACGGCGCGGTCCATTACGGTGCGCCCCATTCAGGTGAGGATGACAGCAGCACCTCCGTTCGCATCAGGACCAGGACACTTGATGACATTGTGGGGGACCGGCCTGTCGATTTCATCAAGATCGATGTCGAAGGAAGCGAACAGGCCGTATGGGCAGGCATGCAGGGCATCCTCGGCCGTGGAAAGCCCCTTTCGATCATTCTGGAATTCACCCCCGACCGTTATGCGGACCCGATGGCGTTCCTGAACAATTTCCTGCAGGCCGGCTTCGGACTGTCGCAGATTACGGCCAGCGGCAGGCAGTCCGTCACACCTGACGACATCATGAAAGGTCCGCTCAATATTGACCGGATGCTCGTCCTTTCCCGATAATCGCCACTCAAGGCATGCCCGATCTGGCGTGAAAGCAGCACCCTGCCGATCCCGCAGGACAGGGTGCCGGACCTGAACGGGGTCCGCCGCGCGGCCTAACGTGTCAGAAACATGTAGGCACGCTGGATTTCGAAATAGTCCCGCGCGGCGAACGCGACCCGGCAGGGGCCATGAAGGCAGGCACCCGGATACCACTGGACCCGGTAGGCATCATTGGGGGAGCGGAATTCGACAACCAGTTCGTATTCGTCCGCCCCTGGGGGAAAACACCCCTCCACGGGACGGGACAGGGCACGCGCGACGGTATCGCGGATCAGGGCGGTCGCGCGGGCGGGGACGAGGGAGGTCGTCGCAAAGCCGGTCCCGGTCATTGTTTCCACCGCGTCGATCCCCGGCACGAGCGCGCGTGCCTCCGCACAGATATCACGATCGCCACTGATGAAACGCGACGGGACACCGTAACGCGCGGCGCACAGGGCATTGAGCCTGAATTCCGACGCGGGCGCGCCATTGAGCATGACGCTGGCGATGCGGGTCGTCGTCGTATGGGCCAGCGGATTCCCTTCCGCCCCCGCCCGGGCATGGCAGCCGGTATGAAGGGCGGCGTCGAAACTGCCGTCGATGCCGAACATCATGCCATCGGGATGCCCGGCCCAGCCGCGCACGATGGTCACATCCGGCGGCAGGCGATCCACAAGCAGGTTGCGGCCACTGTCATGGGCGTCCTTCACCACGATGGTGGTGGCCCCCGCCTGCCGGGCGCCTTCGCAGGCGGCAACGACTTCATCGGTCATCAGGACGCGAAAGGCCGCGTAATCGGCATGCTGCGGTTCGGTTTCGCTCCACGCCGTAATGCCGGCCGTGCCTTCCATATCCGCGCTAAGAAAGATTTTCATGGATCGGATTTTCTCGCAGCCAGTCGGCAAGGGATGGGAAAAACGCGCCATCGCGACCCGGCGTCGGCGGGGCGGCGCAAAGTGCGTTGAGCACGGCTTCCTGCGTGGCCTCGGCCGCCGCGCGGAAAGGCAGGTCGATCAGTGGCTCGGCAATGCGCATGACGGGCGCGAAGGGCGTCGCCGGATCGTGCGCGACCCTGTCGGCGGTGCTGAAACACAGCGCGATGTCGCCGCTGCCATTGCCCCAGAACGCGCCAAGCCGCGCCAGTCCGGCCGCGCCACGCCGCGCCACGCGCGTCAGCTGGCGGTCATCAAGGGGAAGATCGGTGCCCATGACGACGATGACCGATCCACGCTCCTCCCCACCGGGCGCACGGGGGGACGGACGCCGCCCGTCCGGAAGCACGAGATCGCCCGAAACGCCGAAATTCGCAAGCACGAGCACGCCCAGCGTGAAAGTCCGCCCGTCCAGCGCCATGCGCCGCGAGGCCGTGCCGATACCGCCCTTGAACCCGAACGCCGTCATCCCCGTCCCGGCGCCGAGCGCGCCCTGCGCCACGGGACCGGGACGCGCGGCGGCAAGTGCCGCGTCCGCGTCATCCCCGCTGACCGCGAAGGCCTGGATATCGTTGATCGCGCCATCGTTGCATTCAAGGACAAGCGGATTGATCGTCGAGGTCGCGCGACCGATGGCGGGATTGGCGGCGATGCCCCGGCGGATCAGCCTGTCGGCGCAGGCGCTGACGCCAAACGTATTAGTCAGCAGCAGGGGCGTCTCGATCGTGCCCAGTTCGCGGACCTGGATCAGCCCGACCGATTTTCCAAAGCCGTTGATGACCTCCACCCCCGCGCGGACCTTTTCGCGAAACAGGTCGCCGCCATGGGGAAGGATCGCGGTCACGCCCGTTGCGATCGCGTCACGGCGGATCGTGCGATGCCCGACCGCGACACCCGGCACGTCACACAGCGCATTGAGCGCGCCGGGCCGCAGATGTCCGTCGGGGATCAGCCCGAAGTCACGCGCAAGGGGGAAGGATACGCTCACAGCCGCCCCGCCTTGACAAGGTCACGCAGGAAGGCACGCGTTTTTTCCTGGCGCGGCGCGCTGAAGATTTCCTGCGGGGTCCCTTCCTCATGAACCCGGCCCTGATAGAGGAAGCAGACCCGATCGGAGGCTTCACGCGCAAAGCCCATTTCATGCGTCGCAAGAATCATGGTCATTCCACGTGTCGCAAGATCGCGCACAAGGTCAAGCACTTCGGCCACAAGCTCCGGATCCAGGGCCGAGGTTATCTCATCAAGCAGCAGCAGCATGGGATCCATCATCAACGCCCGGACGATCGCGACGCGCTGCTGCTGCCCCCCTGACAGGCGATCGGGATATTCGTGGGCCTTGCGCGCAAGGCCCACGCGTTCCAGCAGCGCCATCGCGCGATCCGTCGCTTCGGCGCGCGACTGGTTGCGCAGCGTCGTGGGGGCAAGGATGGTATTGTGCAGCACCGTCATGTGGGGGAAAAGGTTATAGGACTGGAAAACGATGCCGATATCCTGTCGCAGGCGGTCAAGGTCGACGCCCGGTCCGGTAATGCGTTCGCCATGGATGCGGATTTCACCCGAACTGGTTTCCTCCAGCCGGTTGATGCAGCGCAGAAGCGTTGATTTCCCGCATCCCGACGGCCCGATCAGGCAGACGACCTGATGTTCATCCACCGAAAGGGAAAGATCGGCCAGGATCCTGTTCGCGCCGTAATATTTGGTGATGTTATCGATTTCCAGAAGGGCCATCATGCATTTCCCGTCCGACGGCTGCGCGCGCGCTGCGTCAGCCGGTCGACAAGCCGCGCCTGCGGGATCGTGATCAGGACGAACAGGATCGCGACCGTTGTCACGGCGGAAAGGTTGAAATTGTTGGCGGCTATGATCTTCGACTGGTTGAACGCGTCGATCGTGCCGATAACGGACACCAGCGCCGTATCCTTCTGAAGGCTGATGCAGTCGTTCATCAGCGGCGGGACAATGTTGCGCAACGCAATGGGCACCACGACATGGCGCAGGGTCATGGCATGGCTGAACCCCAGCGAACGCGCGGCGGCGATCAGGCTGTGATGCACGCCCTCGATCCCCGCGCGGTAGATTTCGGACGTATAGGCGCCATAGGTCAGCGTCAGGGCGATGATGGCATAGGTGCTCGACGACAGGGTGGAGACGAACGGAAGGTTGGTCAGCGGCAGGCCGAAGCCGATAAGGTAGATGGTAATGATTGATGGCAGCCCACGGAACAGGTCGCAATAGACGGTCGCCATCAGCCGCAGCGGCCGTCCCGCCTCACCCGGCAGGGTGCGCGCGATGGCGATCAGAAGCGCCCATACCAGGATCAGGACCATCGAGACGGCGAAGATGACGATGTTGGTGGTAAAGGCGGACAGGATTTCGCCCGCCGAACGCCGGATCAGCGCAAGGTCGAAGAAGGTCCGGCTGACAGCCGCGTCATTCAGCGCCAGAAGCCACGCCAGCCCGACGCCGATCAGCAACGCGCAGGACCATGCCAGGGCGTTCCACGACCGCAGGGAGGCACGCGCGCCCAGTTCGCGCGCGCGATGCACCTCGTCCACCCGTCCGGCCCGCGCCGACAATATTACGGCGCGCCAGCCCAGCGCGATGACATGCACGCAGGCCGCGCACGTCACGGCCGCCACCGCCACGATGATGGGCCATCCGATCCCCTGCCCATGCGCATAACCGCCGATCCGCAGGACCGAAAGCGCAGCCATGCCCCCCGTTCCCAACGCGACCAGCAGGGACAGCAGCGATCGCCCGCGATGGATATGAACCGGACGCGCGGGCCGTCCCATGTCGCCCGTCCTCAATGCCATACCGGAATCGTCGAGGGATCGGCGCCCTTCCACAGGGGGGCGAGGTAGGTCATGTCAAGCGCGCGCAGCGTTCCCTCCGTTCGCATGTCATTGATGATCCGGTCGATCACGGGGGCTTCGGGCGAATGCAGCGGCAGCACCGCCGCGATCGGCGTGCCTTCGGGGAACTGGCCCACCACCCGGAAACGTCCCTGCGCGGCGCCGACCTGCCCAAGGATGACGGACAGGCTGGTGATGACCGCATCCACGTTCCCCGCCGCCAGGGCCGTGAACATCGTGCCGGTATCGTCAAACGCGGAAAGACGGCGGATTTTCAGACTGTCCCGCGCCCACGAGGTAACGTTGGTGCCCAGCTGCGTGCCAACACGGGCCGCGCGCAGGGTGTTTTCGTCCATCCGCGTGGTGGCACGCGTCGCGATGCCATAGCTGTCGAATGCATAGGGCGCGGAAAACGTGACGACCTCATGGTCCCGATGCCGCACGGACACAAGCGCCAGGGCCAGGTCATAATCCCGGTTCCGTCCGGCCACGAGGGAATCGAACGAGGCATTGCGCAGGACGACCCGGTCAAGCCCAAGGCGGTAGGCGATATTCACCGCAAGGCAGAACTCCCGCCCCGAGCGGATGGTCGTGGGCGTATCCCCGTCGAATTCGCCAACGGCCGGAAGGTTGATCAACACGGTCAGCTGCCCCGGCACGGCCGGTGTCACGTGATGCGTCGCGCCATGGCCGAACAGCCTGCACTGCCCATAACCCTCGGCCGCGCGGGCCTGATGAAACGCAAGGCCCACCAGCAGCGCGAACACCACGCCCGTATGCCGAAGCTGCCTCACAAGAGTTCAGGCCCCGGCTTAGCGGGCCGCGCATCGGGTCCCTGTCCGAGGGCCGCCTCAAGGTAATAGCGCTGGAGCCGGCGGGTCATGGGGCCGGGCGTTCCGTCCCCGATGGGAATCGCGCCGACCCGGACAACCGGCGTAACAAGCGAGGAGGCGCTGGTCTGGAATGCCTCGGCCGCCATCGCGATGTCATCGGGCGTGAAGCCACGTTCCTCGAACACCAGATCATGGCGGGCGCACAGGGCCTGCACGGCCCTGCGGGTGCATCCGGGCAGGATGGCGTGGGAATTCGGACGGGTCACCACCGCGCCCGCGCGGGTGATGAGGAACGCGGTCGAAGACGCGCCTTCCGTTATCACGCCGTCCTCGACAAACCAGACATCGGCAAATCCCGTCGCCCGCGCTTCCCGCTTGGCCAGCACCTGCCCAAGCAGCATCGTCGTCTTGATGTCGCGTCGCGCCCAGCGTGGGTCAGGCATCAGGGCGACGCTGATGCCCTGCCTCTGCGCCGGGGTATCGCGGATCGCCCTGCGCTGGGTAAAGGCGAAGAAATTGGGCCGCATGTCGGCGGGATAGACAAAATCACGGTCGGCCTCGCCCCTGCTGACCTGCAGGTACAGCGTGCCTTCCTCCAGTTCGTTACGCGCGACGAGTTCGTGCTGGACGGCCTCGATTTCATGCCTTGGCAGCGGCATGGGAATCGCCAGCGCGGCAAGCGAACGTTCAAGGCGATCAAGGTGCAGGCCATTGTCGATCAACCGCCCGTCCAGAACGACCGTGACCTCGTAAATCGCGTCCCCGAACAGCGTGCCGCGATCAAGGATGCCGAGGCGCGCCTCGCTTTGCGGCATGTACGTGCCGGCACAATATACAGTCCGTTCCATCGGCGCCTTCGTCAGCAGATGATGTCCCAATGCTGGCGGATCGTGCCTGACAAGGCCAATAGCAATTTGGCACAAAGATATTCCATTTCTGTATAACGTAGGAATATCATTGGTTTGACGGATAATCCCCCTTTGGGAAAAGGTCATGGGTAGATGGAACTGAAATGGCTGGAAGATTTCGCGGCGCTGGCTGAGACAGGCAGTTTTTCGCGTGCCGCGGAGCTTCGCCATGTCACCCAGCCCGCCCTGAGCCGACGGGTCCGGCAGCTTGAGAACTGGCTGGGCACGACGCTGGTCAGCCGTGCCTCCCTGCCTGCGGAACTGACGCGCGAAGGGCTGCGCTTCCTTCCGCAGGCGCGCGACATGATCCGGCAGCTTTACGGCGCGCGCGAAGCCTTCAGGGGGGATGCGGCGGCGAAACTGGTGCGCTTCGCAGCGCTGCATACGCTGGCCGTGGCGTTCTTTCCGAACTGGATGGCGGCCCTCAGCCTCGATGCGCCGCCGATCCGTGCGGCGATCCTGCCGGACCGCGGCGGGATCGAGGCCAATCTGTCAGCGCTGGTGGAGGGAGAGGCCGATTTCTTCCTGACCTATGCGCACCGTTACGTCAGCCTGCGGCTGGAGGAAGGGAAGTTCGAATTCCTGAAGGTTTCCTCGGACGAGGCAATCCCCGTGACCGCGCGCGAACTTGTCGTCGATGGCACGAAATGGGTGGGAGAGGGCCTTCTGGACGCGGCACTGACCCGGCCGATCGCGGTGCCCTATGCCACCTATGGCGATGATTCCTTCTTCGGGCAGGTGCTGCGGCGGCTGTTCGATGTCTCGCCCCCCTTTCAGCGCGTGACGGTCCACCAGAATGCCATTGCCCATGGGCTGAAGGCTGTCGTGCTTGCCGGGGGTGGGCTGTGCTGGCTGCCGCGCAGCCTGATCAGGACGGAACTGGCCACCGGCGCGCTTGTCCCTGCCTCGCGCGATGCGCGATGGAATCTCGACATCGACATCCGCCTGTATCGCCACATGGACGAAGGCGGGGGCGACGTGGGCCGCCTGTGGGACCGCGCCAGGCGCAACGCGAACACCGGCGCGCCCGATGCGCCATCGCCTGCCGCGACGCCACCACCCGGTCGTCAGGAAAGCGTCGGGGAACAGCCTGCCGATAAAAAATAAAGGCAGGTTCGGGACGCTGCCGAACCTGCCTTTTCAAACGGTTTTCACCGGATGACGCGAATGCCGGTCCTAACCCTTCCGGCCGTGGCCGGGCAGGTTACGCGCGATGTATGGGGGCAGTGTAAAGGACGCGACGTGCATTTCGGGGGTCCAGTACTGGCATCCCTCGATAATGCCGGCCTTGCGCGCGCGTTCGCGGATCACGCTGACATCGTGCTGTCCGGGGGCTTCGCCCTTGGCGGCGATGCCCAGCGTCATGAACCCGCCGACATAGGTCGGAACGGCCGCGACATAGGCCGAGACATGGGGGAAGAACTGCGCCCGGCGCGCGCTGGTGTCACGCAGTTCGTCGGCCTGCATGAACGGCACGCCGCACTGGTTCACGATCAGGCCGTTATCGGTCAGGATGCGCGCGCAGTGACGATAGAACGAATCGGTAAACAGGACTTCGCCCACGCCAATCGGATCGGTGCTGTCCACGATAATCGCGTCAAAGGACGCATCCGGCGCATTGGCCACGTATTCGATGCCATCGCCCACGATCACGTCCGCGCGCGGGTCGTTCCACGCATCGCCCGCGATGTCAGGCAGGAATTTCCTGGACAGGGAAATGACCTCCCCGTCGATTTCGACCATCACCGCGCGTTCGACCGTGCTGTGCTGCAGCACGCGGCGCAGGACGCCGCCATCGCCCGCCCCGATGATCAGGACATTGCGCGCCGCCCCATGCGCCAGCAACGGCACATGCGTCAGCATTTCCTGATAGACGAACTCGTCACGTTCGGTGATCTGCACCACGCCGTCGAGCATCAGGACACGGCCATAATCCTCGTTTTCAAAGACCACGATGTCCTGAAACGCGCTTTTGGTCTGGGCCAGCATCCTGTTGACACGAAACTGCTGTCGCCATCCATTGTACAGGGTTTCGCTGATCCAGACGTCGGACATCCGTGGTGCTCCTTGAAAAATATCCACGCGAAAACGGGCCGGACATATCGGTCCGGCCTGTCATTACCTCCCTGCGCGGGGGCATCGGCTATAGCAGGGCATGGGAACACTGTGGCGTGTCCCCATGCATGAAATCAGGGCTGGACGCGGCCGCGACGCTGCTCGTCCACCTCGATCCGGCCGGCCTGGAACAGGCGCTGCATGACCGGGATCGCCAGATGCGGGTCACATGCGCCGCACATGAAGATGTCCACGGCGGCGAAATTGCGCTCTGGCCACGTATGGATCGAAATGTGGCTTTCCGCCAGCACGACCACACCGGACACGCCGCCATTGGGCGTGAAGTGATGGAAATGGCTGTGCAGGATCGTCGCCCCGGCCGTCACTGCGGCTTCGCACAGGGTGCGGTCAATCCTGTCGGGATCATCAAGATTGTGCGCATCCCAAAGATCGACAAGAAGATGCGTGCCCGCAAACTTCATCCCGTCTTTTTCGACGAAATAATCTTTCCGGTCGTCGTCGGACGAAAACGGCGCTGAAGAGATCTGGTTATCGCTCGGGAGTTCCGAGACCATCCCCAGTTGAGCAAGTGCGTTCATCACGTACCCCCAAACCAGTAGACAGCCTGTTGGGCAGACATTGCCCCCTTGGGCCAAGAGTGGCGCTGATAGGGCCTCTGCCGGGCAGGATGCAAGCACTTTTCGCCTGTTTGGCGGAATATTTTTCAATTCCGCCCTCCCGCCATGCAACCCTATCGCGCGCCGCCGGGTTTCATTCTGCTTTTTTCGGCTTTTTTCCGCCCTTTTTCGCTTTCCCACCGGCAGGTGCGCCCGACGCGGGCGATTTTGGCGCACGGACGGTCTTTTTCCCGCGCGCCGTGGCGGGGGACGCAACCTTCTTCCCCCGCGCGGGCTTTGGCGGCGGCGTCGCGATCACCGGACGCTCCGCCAGCAGGGGGCGAAGGAATCGGCCGGTATGGCTTTCGGGATTCGCCGCGACCTCCTCGGGCGTGCCTTCGGCCACGATGCGGCCACCACCGTCGCCCCCTTCCGGTCCCATGTCGATCACCCAGTCGGCGGTCTTGATGACCTCCAGGTTGTGTTCGATCACCACGACGGTGTTGCCCTGCGCTACCAGCGCGTGCAGCACCTCCAGCAGCTTGCGCACGTCCTCGGTATGCAGGCCGGTGGTGGGCTCGTCGAGGATGTACAGCGTCCGCCCCGTGGCGCGGCGGGCCAGTTCCTTCGACAGCTTCACGCGCTGCGCCTCGCCCCCGGACAGGGTCGTGGCCTGCTGTCCCAGCGCGACATAGCCCAGCCCCACCTTCTGCAGGATCGCAAGGCGGTCGCGGATGCGCGGCACGGCGGAAAAGAACGGCAGCGCCTCGTCCACGGACATCGACAGCACGTCGGCGATCGACTTGCCCCGGAACTTCACCTCCAGCGTCTCGCGGTTATAACGCGCGCCCTTGCAGGTATCGCATGTCACGAACACATCGGGCAGGAAGTGCATCTCGATCTTCAGCACGCCGTCGCCCTGGCATGCCTCGCACCGTCCGCCCTTCACGTTGAAGGAGAAGCGCCCCGCCTTGTACCCCCGCGCCTTGCTTTCCGGCAGTTCGGAGAACCAGTCGCGAATCGGGGTGAACAGGTCGGTATAGGTCGCGGGGTTGGATCGCGGCGTGCGCCCGATGGGCGACTGGTCGATGTCGATGATCTTGTCGAGCTGTTCGATCCCGTCGATCTCACGATACGGGGCCGGGTTCTGCCCCGATCCCATCAGTCGCCGCGACAGGGCCTTGTACAGCGTATCGATCACCAGCGTGGACTTGCCACCGCCCGACACCCCCGTGACGCATGTGAACGTGCCCAGGGGGAAGCGCGCGGTCACGTCCTTGAGGTTGTTGCCCGTTGCCCCGCGCAGGACCAGCTCACGCTCCGGATCGACGGGACGGCGATGCGCCGGGACCTCGATGCGCCGGCGCCCCGACAGGTACGCGCCCGTCAGGCTGTCGGGATTGGCCGCGACCTGCTGCGGCGTGCCGCAGGCGACGACATGCCCGCCATTGACGCCCGCGCCCGGCCCCATGTCGATCAGCCAGTCCGCGGCCCGGATCGCGTCCTCGTCATGTTCGACGACGATCAGCGTGTTTCCCAGCCGCTTGAGCCGCTCCAGCGTGCCGAGCAGGCGTTCATTGTCGCGCTGGTGCAGCCCGATGGAGGGTTCGTCGAGCACGTACAGCACGCCCGTCAGGCCCGAACCGATCTGGCTGGCAAGGCGGATGCGCTGGCTCTCCCCGCCCGACAGCGTGGCCGAACCGCGCGACAGGGTCAGGTAATCCAGCCCCACATCATCGAGGAAGCGCAGCCGGTCGAGGATTTCACGCAGGATGCGGCGCGCGATTTCCGCGCGCTGCGGGCTCAGCGTGGGTTCCACCGTGGCAAACCATTCCAGCGCGCGGCGGATGGGCATGTCGGAGGCCTGCGCGATGTTCAGGCCCGCCACCTTCACCGACAGGGCTTCGGGCCGCAGCCGCGCGCCGTGGCAGACATGGCACGGCTTTTCGGACTGGTATCGCGAAAGCTCCTCGCGCACCCAGACGCTGTCGGTCTCCGCCATGCGGCGGCGCAGGTTGGTGATGACCCCCTCGAACGGCTTGGTCAGGGTATAGGTGCGCCGGTCGTCGCTGTAGGTGAAGGCGATGGGATCGCGACAGCCGTGAAGGATGACGTCGCGCACCCCTTCGGGCAGGTCGCGCCATGGCGTGTCCATGCTGACATCGTAATGGGCCGCGATCCCCGCCAGGGTCTGCTGGTAATAGGGGCTCTGGCTGTTGCGCCACGGGGCGATCGCGCCGTCCTTCAGCGACAGCCCCTCGTCCGGCACGACAAGATGGGGGTCGAAAAACGTTTCCTGCCCGATGCCGTCGCACGCGGGACATGCCCCCTGCGGCGCGTTGAAGGAAAACAGCCGGGGCTCGATCTCCTCCAGCGTAAACCCGCTGACGGGGCAGGCGAAGCGCGAGGAAAAGACGGTGCGTTCCGCAGGCGTGCCGTCATCGTCCTTTTCGCGCCGCACCTCCTCGGCATAGACAAGGCCGTCGGACAGGGACAGCGCGGTCTCGAAACTGTCGGCAAGGCGGGATTCCAGCCCCTCGCGCACGACGATGCGGTCCACCACGGCCTCCACCGTGTGGCGCAGGCGGCGGTTGAGGTCCGGCACCTCGCCGATTTCATACAGCGTGCCGTCCACCTTCACGCGGGTGAAGCCCTTGCGCTGCAGGTCCGCCAGTTCCTTGCGGCATTCCCCCTTGCGGTCGCGGATGACCGGGGCCAGCAGCATCAGGCGCGTCCCCTCCGGCATGGCCATGATGCGATCGACCATCTGGCTGATGGTCTGCGCCTCGATCGGCAGGCCGGTTTCGGGGGAATAGGGTACGCCGGCACGCGCCCACAGCAGGCGCATGTAATCATGGATTTCCGTCACCGTACCCACGGTGGAGCGCGGATTCTTGGACGTGGTCTTCTGTTCGATCGAAATCGCGGGGGACAGCCCCTCGATCGAATCGACGTCCGGCTTGCCCATCAGTTCAAGGAACTGCCGCGCATAGGCCGAAAGGCTTTCGACATAGCGGCGCTGCCCCTCGGCATAGATGGTGTCGAACGCCAGCGACGATTTCCCCGACCCCGACAGGCCCGTCATGACCGTCAGCGCGTCGCGGGGGATGTCGACATCGACATTCTTCAGGTTGTGCGCCCGCGCGCCGCGCACCCGAATCGCGGGTCCCGTGACCTGCGGCACACCGGCCCCCGCCCGCGCGGGAGAAGAATCGTCCATGTTATCCTCCTGCCCCGCGGGCATCCCGCGGGAACCGAATGTGATGTTGCCATGTTGTTCTGTCCCCATCCGCACGACAGGGCAAGGGGGCGAAAAGGCGAGGCATTTTTTTCGATGACGCGCCACCCTTCCGGTCGCCGCCCATTTCGGTCTAGGATGGGGGCATCATGAACGGCCGTTCCGCCGCAGGGTGGACATGGCGGTTTCCGACGGACCGGCCCGGCCCCCCGGGGCCTGGGAACAGGCCGCCGGCGAACCCGAACAGCAAGCAGGACATCAAATGGCGGGTAGCGTCAACAAGGTCATCCTCGTAGGTAATCTGGGCAAGGACCCGGAAATCCGCAACAGCCAGAGCGGCGCGAAGATCGTATCGCTGACCCTTGCGACAAGCGAGACATGGAACGACCGCGCCTCTGGCGAACGGCGCGAACGCACCGAATGGCACCGGGTGGTCATCTTCAACGAACGCATCGGCGACGTGGCCGAACGCTTCCTGCGCAAGGGGCGCAAGGTCTACCTCGAAGGGACGCTTCAGACGCGCAAGTGGACGGACCAGTCGGGGCAGGAACGCTACACCACCGAGGTGGTGGTCGACCGCTTCCGTGGCGATCTCGTCCTGCTTGACAGCAATCGCGGCGGCGAAGGCGGCGACATGGGCGGTGGCTATGGCGGCGGAAACGGCGGTGGCGGATATGGCGGCGGCAATCCCGGCCGCACGTCACAGCCCCCCCGTTCGGCCCCGGCCGGCGGTTCGGGCGGCGGTGGTGGCGGCTGGGACGCGCCAGCGGGCGGCAGCGACCTCGACGACGAAATTCCGTTCTAGCAGCCTGTCGGGTTGGGCATTTTGCGGCTGATAACGCCGAGGCTGACCCGGCTTATGCTGCCTGAAGCCGTGCCATTCTTTTGCAGTTGTATGCGAGAGCGACGAGGGTCCATTCAGTCGTGACTTTTGCAAGGCCACGCAGACTGAATCTTCTGAAGCCCATGATGCTTTTGATAATTCCAAAGACCGGTTCAACGGTCTGTTTTCGTAGTCTGTAAATATTTCCGGCTTTTGTGGTTTCCAGTTTTTTCTTCATGGCAAGCCGCCAGGGTTCGGTGATCCGGCGCGGTTCCCTGTCTTCAGGAGGTGGCCGGAAGTCATAAGGCCTGCGGGCGCAGGGCCGTCCGATGGCGACCAGCGGATCGATGCCTTTTTTCCGCAGGTCCCGGACCGCCTGCCCGCTGGCGTAACCGGTGTCGGCGAGCACTGTCTTTGGGAGACCGATCGTGTGTTCCATCGACAGCACGGTGCTGGCAAAGGATGGCGCGTCCGCTGACGTGGCGACAACGTCGGTTGTCACGATCAGCTGACTGCCTTCGGCGCAGACCACGGCCTGGGCATTGTAAGCCTGCCGGAACTCGTGGGCGTCCGAACGCCGCATGAGGCGGCTGTCGGGATCGGTCAGACTGATCTGC